>NZ_JAHHDX010000054.1 GCF_018619335.1 Alteromonas sp. ALT199
AGAGTACAAAAAATGAACTGGATAGGATGTTTTATGTGCTTTAAATGTTAAATGTAAGATAATATTTACAGAAGGAGGTAAAAAGACGAAAAAAAATTGAACTTTTACGGAACACCCGTCTGATCCCAGTTGACCGTTCGCTTAGGATGTGGTTATTATCAAAGTGAGGCTTTGACCTTACTAATAATAATTCGTTATATAAACGATTTAAGAAACACACACTAAGAGTTTTTAGTGGTCCAGGGAGACAATACATGTTTATAAACTCTAAGCTGGCTAAGTCAGTGAAGTTAGCGTGCGCATTCGGTGCTGCATCATCTATCGGCTTCACTGGTGCAGTTAACGCACAGGAAACCGAAGAAGCAGCGGAAGCAGTAGAAAAAATCGAAGTAACTGGTTCGCGTATCCGTCGTACCGATATTGAAGGTGCAAACCCAGTTACAGTTATGTCACGTGTTGATATCGAAAAATTCGGTATCACTTCAATCGGTGACGTTCTTCAAGCAATCCCTTCTGCAGGTTCTGCGATTAACACCAACAATAACAACGGTGGTAATGGTACAACTACTATTAACATCCGTGGTATTGGTTCAAACCGTACACTAGTTCTTGTTAACGGTAAGCGTTGGGCGCCAGGTCTTACTGGCTCTGTTGACCTTAACAACATCCCTGCATCTATCATCGAGCGTATTGAAGTTCTTAAAGATGGTGCATCAGCAGTTTACGGTTCAGACGCGGTTGCTGGTGTTGTAAACATCATCACTCGTCAAGATTTTGAAGGTGTTCATGCATCTGGTTACGTTGGTCAATATGACGAAGGCGACGGCAACAAAGAGCAGTGGGATATCGGCTTCGGTACTTCTAACGACAAAGGTAATGTTTACTTTAACATCAGCTACGTAGAAGAAGAGCCAACACTAGCGGGCGACCGTGAAATCTCTGCAGTACCTACTTTTGGTACGCCTGAAGGTTTCGGCGGTTCATCTGCTCCACCTCAGGGGCGTTTCTGGACTTTTGACCAAGCTGATAATGGCTTCAACGAACAAGGTGACGGTAACGGTGGTTTAGAACCATGGGTTGAACCAGATAGCCGCTTCAACTTCGCGCCGTTCAACTACCTATCTACACCACAAGAACGTACTAACATCTATACTCAGGCACGTTATGAACTTACAGATAACCTATCTGTTAACGTAACGGGCTTCTACGGTAACCGTAAATCAGAGCAGGCCCTAGCGCCAACTCCGTTATTTATCGGTACTGCGTTTGGTGATTCAGGCTTCACTTTAGATGCTGATAACCCATTTAACCCGTACGGCGTTGATGTTTCAACCGACCAATCAGTGCTTGATGCAGATCCAAATGCACGTGAAATGTTCTTATTCGGTCGTCGTATGATGGAAGCGGGTTTCCGTAGTTTCAGACAAAACGTTGACCAGTTCCAATTTAACGGTGGTTTTGACGGTGTAATTGAGTTTGCGGACAGAGAATTCTTCTGGGATGCTAACTACACGTACGCAGATATCACACAAAACACGTCTACTGACGGTCTTCTTAACATGGACCGTGTTGCTCAAGCTATTGGCGACCCTGCTGACTGTACTGGTGAGTGTACACCTCTTAACCTATTTGGCGGCGCGCCAAACGTTATTGGTGAAGGTACTATCACGCAAGAAATGCTTGATTACATTACGTTCACTGCTCAAGACGAGTTAAACTCTTCACTTGAAAGCTACTCTGCTAATATCTCTGGTGAAATACTTGAACTACCAGCGGGCTATTTAGCGTTCGCTGCTGGTTATGAGAAGCGTTGGCAGTCAGGTTACGACCAGCCAGACGCAATCATTGCAGCTGGTATCACTTCAGGTAACGCGCGTCAGCCTACCTCTGGTGCTTTTGACGTTGAAGAAGTTTACCTAGAACTTGCTGTTCCACTACTTTCAGATATGCCTGGTGTAGAGCAGTTAGACCTAGAGCTTGCTACCCGTTATTCTGACTACAGCAACTTTGGTGACACTACTAACTCGAAAGTTGGTCTGAAGTGGCGTATTAATGACGACCTACTTGTACGTGGTACATGGTCTGAAGCATTCCGTGCTCCATCTCTTGATGAGTTGTTCTCAGGTAACAGCGATAGCTTTGCACCACTAACCGATCCATGTAATGGCGGTGCTGCAGGTAACCCTGACCTTCCAGGTTGTGCGGGTATCCCTGCAACTTACGAACAGCCTAACACGCAGATTCGTACAACTGTAGGTGGTAACGCAGACCTAGAAGCTGAAGAAGCAGAAAGCTTTACATACGGTTTCGTATACTCTCCTGAAGCAGTTGAAGGCCTGTCAATCACGTTTGATATCTTCGATATTGAAGTAGACAACGCAGTGTCATCTGTTGGTGCACAAACTATTCTTAATGCCTGTGCCCAAACTGGTGTAAATCTATGTTCGCTTATCGAACGTGGTGCTGGTGGTAACGTAGTAGACTTGTTCAACGGTCAAGTAAACCTTGGTGGTCAAACAACGTCTGGTTTCGACTACAACGTAGCGTATAACTTTGAAACTGAGTACGGTGATTTCCGCATTAACTGGGATGGTACTTATGTTGACGAGCGTACTACTATCGTAATCGACCCAGTAACAAATACATCTACCGAGTTTAACGATGCGGGTCTTGCGGGCGACCGTGATGTTGTTCCACGTCTACGTACTAACCTTGCAGTAACGTGGGCGTACGATGACTGGACAGCTAACTGGTTAGTTCGCTTCATCGGCCACACTACTGAAGAGTGTTCAATCGATGGCGATACGCTTGATCAACAGCTTTGTAGCGATCCAAGTGAAGAGCTTGGTGGCGATAGCTTCAACGAACTTGAAGATATGGCATACCACGATGTATCACTAGGTTACGCGGTTAACGATAACCTACGTATTACGCTTGGTGTGAACAACTTGTTCGACACTGACCCAGAAGTTTCTTACTCGACGTTTGCTAACAGCTTCGACCCGTCTATGTATGAAATTCCTGGACAATTCTTCTACTCACGCGTAAATGTTAACTTCTAATCGAAGTTGTAGATAGAATTTAAAAAAGCCTCTTCGGAGGCTTTTTTGTTATGTGGACGACAGCAAATGAATATAGAACAGTGTATCAATAATGCTAACGACGCCCATTTATCAGGCAACACAGATAAAGCTATGCAATGGCTTAAGCAAGCGGGTGTGTTAGGGGATATAAATGCGGCGTTAGATTACGCCTATTATCAATCAAAAAAGAACCCTAATGAATCAGTAGCGTTTCTAGAACGCGCTGGATGTGCCGACAATGCCGTCGTTCAGTTCCATAAGCTGCAGATTAGCTACTTTGGTGGCGTAGTTACGCACTCCGAATTGGTTGCGCAAACACTACTTTCACTTGGTGATAAAGGGGTAATTGAAGCGTATCTGGTCGCGTTGTCTTATTTAACAGTTGGTAACGAGGCGTTTTCATATATTGCTAACAAAGTATGCCTTCTTGCGCCAAACATTAGTAAACAACTTAATTTAGTTTCTGAAGACTTGAAGCATAGTGAAAAAAGCGCTTATCAACAGGCTATTGAAGAGATAGCTAGTGCCCTCACTAGAATACATGAACCTTCAAAAGTTCTAGACAAGTCGTTACCCATTAAAGTATACGCTAACGCTCTATCTGAATTCGAATGTCGCTATTTAATTACTAAATTTAGCGCCTTGTTGCAGCCGTCAATGGTCGTAGACCCCGTTACAGGGCAAGGTAGAACGGATAGCGTGCGAACCAGTTATGTTGCGATAATAGAACCTAGCCAGTGCGATTGGATTACACGTAAGTTAGATAAAACAATATCTCAGGTGACACAGACTCCCCGACGTAACGGCGAAGCATTAAATTTACTTAGGTATGCACCCGGCCAAGAGTATAAGCCGCATTACGACGGGCTAAATGAAATAAACGACGCTGCAATGTTTAAAGACGGAAAGCAGCGCGTTAAGACTGCACTTGTTTACTTGAACACGGTGAGTGGGGGAGGGGAAACCCTTTTTCCAAAACTTGATATTCGCATAGCGCCAAAAGGCGGGAATATGGTTGTTTTTTCCAACAGCGATGAAAACGGTAAGCTACTGTTGAACAGCTATCATGCTGGCACACCAACAGTTTCGGAAAATAAATGGTTAGTTACAAAATGGATTAGAGAATCTTCCACTATTTATGGTAACTTAATTTACGGCAATTATACTAAGGGATAACACAAGTGAAAAAAGTTACAAAGATAATTCTTGCATCAAGCCTCGCTCTAGCACTTGGCGCGTGTGGTTCAACGAGTAATCAAAGTTCTCAATACGCAAAAGCTGATACCAATGCAGAAGACGATGGTATGGTATGCAAAATGGAGAAAAAGATCGGTTCAAATCGCATGCAGCGCGTATGTTACTCTGTAGAAGAAAGAGAACAAATGCGTGAAGCAGGTCGCGACGGCTGGTTGCGTATGCAGCGCGGTACAGAAACTGGCGGCGGTGACCAGTAATTACACTTAAAGTTTGTTTAAGATGGGAAGCAAAACACTTCCCTTTTTTGTATGAAAGATAAAAACAATAATAGCAATTTAGAAGAAATACTCGCAGAAATAACCATCGCTATCAACGCGGCTAATTATAATGATGCTCTTCTTCTTTACAGTGAAGTTTATCGGCAATGGCCAGAGTACTTATCGCCAGCTACCGAAGTATCACTTTCAAAATCTCAAGCTACTCATATTCATAACGTAGGTAATTTAGCTCGACGTGATTTGTTTGTGAAAACACAGTCGATTGGCACGACTGATAGGCTTAAAAAAGCCGTGAGAATATTTTGTGGCGCCGAAAAAAAGCAATTTGATAAGGCATATCAATCGCCAAGTTTTCTATATGTTCCAAATCTTCCATCTGCGCCTTTTTCTGATGTGAATTCAGTGCAAGGCCTAAATACTTATGTTAATGCACTTTCTGAACATAAAGATGTCTTCATATCCCAATTATCACAAGCTAACGAACGCTATATCCATCATACTGGTGATGTACCAGATACCGAAGAATGGGCGCAGCTAGCCCAAAAATGGAATTCACTCCACCTAATGAAAGGCGGTAAGCTTACCGAACATGGTTCAAAGCTTCCCAGTGAAATAAAGACGTTATTTGAGTCGCCGATCTTAGCTCACTGTCCCGTGCACGCGCCCGAAATTGTAATCTCTGTGCTACAGCCAAAAACTAAAATACCGCCTCACTTTGGAGTTTCTAATATTAAGTGGACACTGCACATTCCCCTTATAATCAATGACAAATCTTATTTGAACGTTGCCAATGAAAAAATGTATTGGCATGAAAATACAACAGCAATTTTGTTTGATGATAGTTTTCAACATAGCGCAGAAAATGGAGACGAGTCAGCCCGAGCAGTTTTGATTATGGATATCTGGAACCCTCATTTGACGACTAACGAGAGAGCGGATATTGCACAGTTTATTGCAGAATATAGCGAGTGGTCTTCGCAATATGGGGAATTAGCGACATTGGACAGAAGGTTATACAAATAATGCAGTCGCGGCCAAATATAGTCATTCCAAACTTGATCAATGCGTTTAATAGAGGCGATTTCCCTTTTGTTATTAACACAGTAAAGCAGAACGGATCGTTAACACGTGTTGATGCAGTTGTCTCACAATTATATGCAAGCGCGTTAAGAAAAACCGGCAGAACGGACGAAGCTGCAAAGACCTTTGAAAAAGGCTTGAAACTATTTCCAAAGTCTACTGATTTGATGAATAGTTATGGGAACCTGTTTTTAGAAAAAGGGCAAAGTGATAAAGCTATTTTATGGTTTACTAAAGCTATAAAAATTAAACCCAGTACTTTCGATTATAAGTACAACTTAGCAAGGGCTCTTTTTAACGCAAAGCGCTATAGTGAAGCTGAAAAGCAATGTCGTCAGTTATTGGAAAAACAGCCAAATAAAAGCTCTGTCCTGCTGCTGATAGCATCTATTTTAGTTGATAATAATCAAGAAGATAAGGCTGAGCGTTATTTAAATCAGTTGTTAGATAATGAACCGCATAATGTAAGGGCGCTGAACAATTTAGGAAACATAAAACGCAGAAATGGCCAGCTCGAGGAAGCGATTGCACTATATAAAAAGGCGCTGTCTAGTGGTAAACCTAATGCTGAGCTTTTTCAAAACCTAGCGGCTGTGTTAGCACTCAGTGGCTTGCTAAACGAGGCTTTCGCTACTTATAAAGAAGGGTTAACGGCTTTTCCTACAAGCGTAGGTTTGCATAAAGAATACGCTCATTTAGCCTGGGTTCAAAACCTTGAAGCACCGTTTTCTCTTTTAGAGACAAACTTGTCAATTAACAATCCCGATTTAGTTTTAGCTTATACGGAATTGATGATTAGGGTAGAAGAGTTTGATAAAGCGAAACTATGGTTAGAAAAGCTTCTCGAAGCGAGGCTGCCAACTTATCAAATTGCCGCAGCGGCCAGTTTATCAAACACGCTCAGAGAGCTTGGAGAATTTGAGAAAGCGCTGGCCACCGTTAGTGTTAAAGCCTCTAATCCCACCTTAGAGACGCTTCCATTACTGATTGAGAAAAGCTATTCATTGTTGAGTCTTGATAGGTACAAAGAAGCGGTAAAAGCACTTGAGCTAGTGTGCCGAATTGCACCTTTAAATCAAGGGTATTGGACTTTGCTTTCTACAGCATACAAAGCAAATGGCGATGAGGCTAAGTATGTTCAGCTATGTGATTATCAAAGATTTGTGAATGTAACTTCGTTGTTAGAAAACGAAGATACAAATAGGAAATTTATAAGCGAGCTAAGAGAGTATCTCAATACGCTTCACAATAATGAAAGACACCCTATAGGACAATCTCTGCGTAATGGTTCTCAAACATTCGAAAATCTTCTAGATTCAGCGCATCCAATAATTAAACAGTTAAAAGCGGCCATCGAAGAAAGAGCCAAGTTGTTTATATCGAAACTAACGCACGAAAAGAAGCATCCGTTTTTGTCTCGTCTAAGCCCAAATATAGACTTTATTGGGAGCTGGTCGGTGAGGTTACGGCAAAAAGGATTCCACAAATCCCATTACCATTCAGAAGGTTGGCTTAGCGGTGTATTGTATGTAGACGTGCCTAGCGAAGTCGCAACAAATGGAAATGGTTGGTTGGTTTTTGGGCGGCCAGATATAAGTGGCGTAATTATGCCCGAAGATTTTGCGATTAAACCGCAAGAAGGAAGTATAGCCTTCTTCCCTTCATATATGTGGCACGGTACGAACCCAATTATATCAAATGATCAACGCTTAACGGTTGCTTTCGATATTGTGCCACATACGTAAAGTTAAGAGTCGGTGTTAGGCTGGCTCTAACTTGAATGCAAGCGTGTATCTTGGCATGTAGCAAATACGATTGGGCGGCCTGCCCACATGTTTAATAGCGCCGTGAAATACTACTGTTCTGCCAGGTTTAGGCGTACAGGCAAAAACGCAGTCGTCTTTGTCGTTATAAAAAAGTGTTTCGCCACCCCATTCAATATCCCATTCTGGGCATAGGTAAACTAACACAGTAAGTTCATCGGCGTCAGGAAGACAGTCGGTATGAGTAAAGAGCATGTCGCCGTAAGAAGCATAATTTACATATCCTCGATATGCCTTGTAGTGTTTACCAGTGGTATTAAAAATCTCTTTTATTGCGTGCTGATAAACGGCAAGCCCTCTTACTTGTGTGTCGCTAAGTTCAACTGCCCAGTGTTTATATTGAGCGGTATCAGGACGCGCAACTTCTGTATGCTTAAATGCGCTGATTTCTAATCCTTTAAAAATTCCAGTCGCTTCTTCTAGCGAACATAAATCGTCGAATACCCAAACTGGCTTATCATTTATTGTATAGCTGTACGTAGGTGCGCTCATGTTTAAATCATTCTTGTTATATATAGATGCGGTATAAATACCAAATTGTGGATAGCAATCCAATGTTAATTTCTATAGGTTCTTGTTTACATCCTTCAATTTAAAGAACATTGAAATAGATGCAATTAGAAGCCTGCCACCATGACATGAATTAAGTAGTTTTAGTGCGAAAATTCTATTTTGAACTAAAGCAGTGCAAGGCGTCGCATACTTTTGCATCCATACTTTAGTTTAATGCATTTAAATATGATAATTTTGATTGAATATTAAACGATTAAGAGGTGGCCAGATTTATGCAAGAAAATTTCGAATACTTATTTTACCTAACTGGACGGAAAACGAGCAGTTAATCGAAAATCTGTTGGGTGTAAACAGTGTGTTACTTGACTAAGCGTAACATTCCGTGTGAGTATACTACGTTCGTAGTACTGACTATTGACGTCGGCGCTACATTCCTGAAACAAAATTGTGAAAGTTTTATACGCCCCTTGCCCGAATAATTTCCTATCGGCGAGGATTCAAATAAGAAATTTGGTTGGGAACTATGTCCAAAATGAGCAAGAGAACTCTTATTGCTTCTACTGTTATGGGTGCATTCGCACTAACAGGTAGTGCAGTCTCTGCAGACACGCTTGAAGATCTTCATAAAGAAGAAGCAAAAATCCACGCGGCTGCGGCGAAATCTCAAGAAAAAATCAACACGTTGTTTGAGCAGTCTCAAGAACTACTTGTTGAGTATCGTCAAACAGTAGATGAGACAGAAAACCTTAAAATCTACAATGATTACATCGCAAGCCTAGTTGCTGACCAGCAACGCGGTATCGACTCTCTACAACGTCAAATCGACAGCATCGAGCAAACTAAGCAGGGTATCGTTCCTCTTATGTTCCGCATGATTGACAGCCTAGAGCAGTTCATCAATCTAGACCGTCCAATTCGCTTGGAAGAGCGTCTTCAGCGTGTTGAGCGTCTTCGCGACCTAATGGCTAACTCTAACGTTACTGTATCAGAGCAGTTCCGTCAGGTACTAGAAGCTTACCTAGTGGAAGTTGAGTACGGTACTAAGATTAACTCTTACCAAGGTACTATCGATGATGCGGGTACTGAAGTAACTGTTGACTTCTTTAACCTAGGTCGTACAGCACTACTAGCTCTTTCTCTTGACCAAACACACGCGTGGGTTTGGAACAATGAAAGCCGCACTTGGGAGAAGCTAGGTGATGAGTACCTTTCTTCAACTATTGACGCAGTAAAAATGGCTAACGGCACCATTCCTGCGGCTCTTGTTAAACTACCAATTAGCGCAGCGGAGTAATTGTTAATGAAACCAGTATTCAAATCTCTTTTAGCCGCTGCGACAGTTGCAGTTGCGGCAACCGGAGCGCAAGCTCAGGAAGCAAAGAGCCTGAAAGATCTTCTAGACCAGGTTCAACAGAACCGTGTTTCTGAAGCTCGTCTAGACAAGCAACGTGAAGCTGAGTTCCAGTCAGCACGTGCTGACAAGCAAGCGCTTCTGCGTAAAGCTCAAGCAAATCTAAAAGCTGAGCAGGGTCGTGGCGATCGTCTACAGAAGCAATTCTCAGACAACGAAGTAACACTAAACGAAAAAGCAGCTGAGTTAGATCAGGCAACTGGTACACTTGGCGAAATGTTCGGTGTGGTACGTCAAGCATCTTCTGAAGCTTACGGTCGTATCTCTACTTCAATCGTTAGTGCTCAATTCCCAGGCCGCAGCCAGTTCCTAGCTGAGATGTCTGAAGATTCTAAAGGTCTTCCAAACATCAAAGAACTAGAAGACTTGTGGTTTGCACTTCAAAAAGAAATGACTGAAGGTGGTGAAGTAGTTAAGTTTACGACTGAGGTTGTTAATCTTGACGGCGGTTCTTCACAGCAAGAAGTTGTTCGTATCGGTACTTTCAACCTTGTTGGTCAAGACGGTTACCTAGCATACGACGCTGAGTCTGAAGTTGTTCAGCCTCTAGGTCGTCAACCAGACGGTCACTTCGTAGCTTCTGCAGAAGATCTAATTGACGCGACTTCAGGTTTCACGCCTTTCTACGCTGATCCTTCTCAAGGCGGTATCCTTGGTCTATTGAAGCAAAAAGCGACAATGTCTGAGCGTTATCACGCGGGTGGTCCAGTAGGTTACACAATTACGCTAATGCTAGCTGTTGGTCTACTGATTGGTCTTTACAAGATGATTACGCTAACCATCACTGGTGGCAAAATGCGTTCACAGCTTAAGAACGTGAACAGCCCATCTGAAGGCAATCCACTAGGTCGTATCCTAAAAGTTTACCAAGAGAACAAAACTGCTGACGCAGAAAACCTTGAACTTAAACTTGATGAAGCGATTCTTCGCGAGCTTCCAAAAATTGAAAGCGGCATCAACGTAATCAAGATTTTCGCAGCGATTGCGCCTCTACTAGGTCTACTAGGTACAGTACTAGGTATGATCGAGACGTTCCAAACCATCACATTGTTCGGTACTGGTGACCCACGTATGATGGCAGGAAGTATCTCAATGGCTCTTGTAACTACTGCTCAAGGTATTATCGCGGCTCTGCCTCTAATCCTTACTCACAGCATCGTAGCTTCTCGTAGCAAGTCAATCATCCACATTCTTGATGAGCAAACTGCGGGTATCGTAGCTGCTCACTCAGAGTCGGAGAAAGCGTAATATGAATTACCTGATTGGATTATTCGAATCGGTCAGGGACTTTATCGCTACCGGCGGTGACGTACTTTATTTCGTTGCTGCCGCGCTCTTTCTCATGTGGGTTTTAATGATTGAGCGTTACTGGTATTTAACCTCGGTCTTCCCAAAGGTGAAGAAAAACATCATCGCCAATTGGGATGCCCGAGCAGATACCACATCATGGTATGCGCATAGAATCCGTGACGCGTGGATTTCTCAAGCGTCAGACGATCTAAACGCTAGAATGCTGATTATCAGAACCATTATTGCAATGTGTCCACTAATCGGTCTACTTGGAACAGTAACCGGTATGATCAGTGTTTTCGAGACAATGGCAACACAGGGCACCAGCAACGCACGACTAATGGCAGCTGGTATCTCCATGGCAACTATCCCGACAATGGCGGGAATGGTAGCCGCGCTATCTGGGCTGTTCATCAGTTCACGTCTTGAAGCGAAAGTGAAGCTGGCAAGAGAAGGGCTAGTTGATAGCCTGCCACATCATTAGAGAGAGAGATTATGGCTCGAAAAGTCAGAACCGAGGAAGAAGATGCACAGATCGATATGACGCCCATGTTGGACATCGTGTTTATCATGCTTATCTTCTTTATCGTTACCACTGTTTTCGTTAAAGAAGCAGGGATCGAAGTCAACAAGCCAGATGCGAGCCAGGCAATACTTCACAAAAATGCAAACATTTTCATTGCCGTAACTGAAGACGGAAATGTATGGCTAGATAAACGTGAAGTAGCGCCGGACAGCGTAAGGGCGAATATTGAAAGACTGCTTACCGAGCAGCCGACTGACTACGTAATCATTCAAGCTGATGTTAAAGCGAAACATGGTTTAGTAGTTGAAATTATGGATCAGGTTAAAGCCGCTGGCGTTAACCGAGTCTCGGTAGCGGCAAGGGGATAAGATGTTACGTATACTTGTATCTATTGTATTAGGTGCTGCGGTCGCATTTGCCCTGTTCGTTCTAATGGCCAAGTTGATTGAAAATTCATCTAGACCAGCAGACGAAGTACCGCCTGCACCGGTTATCGATATTGTAATGCAGGAACCAGACGACCAGACGCAAACGCGTACTCGTGTTCCACCACCACCGCCGCCTCCGCCTCCACAGCCTCCGAAAATGGAGCAAGTAGAGCCGGAAACAGCGGAACCTGATGCAGATGGCTTTAGCTTAGCTATTCCAGCTATCGACACAGGTGGTGTTGGTGTAAACATTGGTGGTGTTGGTGCAATGCAGCGTGACGGTGAAGCAACACCTATCGTTCGTATCGACCCGAAATATCCACCTGATGCAGCCCGCGATGGCCGTGAAGGTTGGGTAAGACTGTCTTTCACTATCAACGAAGTTGGTGGTGTTGAAGATATCGAAGTTATCGAAGCTGAACCTAAGCGCGTATTCGACCGTGAAGCACGTCGTGCTCTACGTAAGTGGAAATACAAGCCTAAGATCGTTGATGGCAAGCCCGTTAAACAAACAGGCATGTTCGTACAGCTAGACTTTAAACTGGAGCAATGATCATGATGAAACGTACATTCAAAATGTCAGCCGTTGCTTTAGTGCTAGGCGCAGGTGCGGTGCTATCAGCACCCGCTGCTCTAGCGCAGTCAGCACCTGTTGTTTGCCCTGGTTATGAAAAGGGTAAAACAACGCTAGTAGGTGAGCGTACCGGTAAAAAAGTTCAGAAAGCTTTTGAGTTCTACAATGAAGACCAAGTCAATGAAGCGTTAAACGTGCTTTATGAAATCGACGCTTCAGACGATTTCGACCGCGCCTATGTTAAACGTTTTATTGGTAACTTACTTGCTGCGCAAGAAGGTCAAGGTGTTAAATCGCTTGGATATTTGGTTGAATCAGTTCAACCAAAAGTGCTAAACGACCTTGAACACTCTCAAACACTTAAGTTAATAGGTGATTTGAGTATGCAGGAAGAAAAGTACACCGATGCCATAAAGTGGTATAACGAGTGGATGGACTTCACGTGTAAGGAAGATGCTGACGTATATACGCGTTTGGCCCAGGCTTATTTCGAATCTAAGCAATTAGCTAAGATGGTTGAGCCGGCTGACAAAGCAATTGCTTTGTACGAAGAGCCAAACAAAAACCCGTATGTATTGAAGCTAACTTCTTACTACGAGCGTAAGATGTACCCTGAAACGGTTTCTGTAGCGGAAGATCTTGTTAAGACTTTCCCTCAGGAAAAAACGTGGTGGTCACGTCTTGGCTTTTTCTACATCTTGGTTGAAGACTACAAAAAAGGTCTTTCAACGCTAGAGCTTGCTTATATGCAAGGTTATCTAGAAAAAGATTCAGAAATTAAAACGCTTGCACAGCTTTATCAAAGTAATGGCATGCCTCACAAGGCTGCAAAGTTGCTTGAAAAGCACATGAAAGAAGGCTTGTTGAAGAACGATGCTGATATGATTGCTAATATAGCGAACGCATATCACCAGGCTAAGAACTTTAAAACAGCGGCAAACTTGTATGCACAAGCTGCAGCTAAGAGTTCAGATCCTGAGCATTATCGTAAGCAAGGTACTCTTTTACTTGTAGCAGAAGACTATAAAGGCGCTATTAAAGCTCTAGAGAATGCTCTAGAACGTGGTGCCGAAGACCCTGAGAAGATTCACTTCACACTAATGGAAGCGAACTTCTACGCGGGTAACTTCAGATCTGCATACAAACATGTACAAGAAGCTAAGAAAGATCGCTCACTTCGCCGTAACGCGGCAGCGTGGGAACCTTACATAAAAGAAAAAGCTAAAAACCGCGGTATTAATATCTAATATTCGGAATTAGACAAAAGCCTCCTTTGGGAGGCTTTTTTTTGTCTGCAGCTTTAGTTTCATCGTTTTAAAAATTAGATCGAAGTGAAGGCGAATATAAGGCTATATGATTGTGGTGAAAGGCATTTTGAAGGCCTATCGTTAAGCAATATTGTACGCAAGACAGTTAGCAGAAAACCGAGCGCAACATCGTTCTAATTAATGAGGTCGCTTCTTTCAATCCATTTACTGCTAACCCATTGTTTTTAAAGACCTCTATAATTCTCTTCATATCCACATTTGAATAACTAAACACTTCTACTAAGTATCTTTGAGTACTCATTGCCTTCATCAGTTTATTGAGTGTTTCTAATTGAGAATTAAGCACTTTATTTTCAGGGTGAGTTCTATTGTCCCAACCTTGGTCTTTAGTGTGATAATTAGACTGTAATCCGCCCGACAACTTATTCAAAATGGGCCAAACATCGTCTAGTGTCCTTGTACCTTGTGTGAATTGAGCTAACTTAGTTATATAAATCTCTAAAACTGAACTGGGTAGTTCATACAAGCTTGAGTTGCTACTGAAACTTGTTTTCAACGCTATTAGTGTCGCAGCAAAGTCAGTTGCCTTAGGGGTATGAGGCAATATCGCTAAAGCGCTGGTTTCTCCACTGGCTTTATTAGGCTTTCGACCATAATCAACTATTTCAAATCCATTTCGAGCCCAAAATTTATCGAGCTTTAACGTGGTACCGTAAGACGTACACGTTGCTTCTATGGCCTGTTCACGGGCTTGGTTAACTACCTCTTTAACCACATAGCTACCGATTCCCCTATTTTGAAGCATCGGGTGTACGGCAATACGGTTAATTCGCCAATAGTTATAGGTAGCCGCCTCTGGGTTAGTGGACAACAAGGTGAGCCGTTGTGCGCCTAAATGGCCCTTAGGACGGCGGCGCCCCGACGCTATATCCGTTGATACGTTGTTTAACCTTGTACCACCTTCGATATTTATTATCGCCGCTGCTATCACATGGCTATCTGATTTCAGTATAGCAACCAGTACGTCTGGACTATCGAGTAGGCGCATAAAATCGTCGGGCGTGGTTTGGTAATGTGCAAGTGCAAGAAGATGCATAACTTGCCGAAGCGTGCTTTCGTTTACATTTTTGAAAGAACCTAAAAAGAAATCGGATCTTTTTATTAGTTCGAAGCTATCTTCTGACTCGACACCTGTGATGTTATCGTTCGTAGTGCTGCTTTCAAACAAGCATGATCTTTTAAAAAATGCTTCAATAGCGTCGTTTTCATACCACCGTAATGGAGTCGACAGCCTGAGATGAATGCTGCCGCTAGGCAAGGTAGGAATGAGTTTATGAATAAATCCGTTTCCTGACCCTTCATAGCCCTGTAGCGTTGTGCTCAAAATCCACTGCGGGTTAGTCGCCATTATACGGTTTACGGTAGGAAGGGGCATTGATGCGGCCTCATCAACCACTACCAGGTCGTAAGTTGTATTGTCTTCGTTGTAAAGCAGTTCACTGTCAGGTGGTACCCATTTTACAGAACCCAAGGACATCCTTCGTTCGTCAACGGGCCGCCGCTTTTGATCTACAGAGTCGGTATGGTGAAACTGAACGTTTGTTTCCTTGGTGCCATCAAATTGGTGAAGCTGAGACATTACGCTAGCAACGTTTTCACGCTGCTCGCTAGTAAGTAACACGTTTTTCCCTTCTCTCACTAAGCTATCAATAAATATGCCCAATAAAGAAGATTTACCTCTTCCTCTCGGTGCAGTAACTAAGGCGTTCAACTTGTTTAGTGAGTAAGACTGGTACAACCGGCTATAAGCGTTTTCTTGCTCTTTGGATTTGAACAGCGAACCTCGATAGGTTTTTTCTAAGGGTGGCCCTTCTACTCGATAGGTTGTCAAATCCGGTAGCCTAGCTATAGATTCGCTAAGAAGTGCTATGTCAGCATTTGTACGCAGGCATTCAGTAAAACGTGCGAGGTATCGGCTATGGGTGAGCGTAAAGCCTTCTGATAGAAAAGAGACTGAAGCATTGCTGCACCACTGCTCAAACTCAGGACAGATAAGTATTAAACACCCACGGTGTTTTACTATGCCTGCCACTGCCATTGCATCGCCAGGCTTAAAAGAATCTCGACAGTCCAATGTCGCAATATCGTACTCACTGCCTAGCACTTTTTTTCGTCTTTTTCCTTTTAGCTCATTACTAGTAAAGGTCGCTACGCTCAAAAATGCAGTTTCATCTGCTAAAGTTTGAATAATGGATAATGCGGTTTCACAAAACGTATCATGACCAGAAATCACCAGCATTCTTCGGTGAGTTGGGTAATTTATGTCTGATAGGTGCGAGCTTTTTTCGCAGACATTTTCGTAGCTATTTGCGAAGCTGTATTCGTGATAGGGAGCGAGTAGCCATTCGCGTAATTGAGTTAGCGCCATGAAACAGTTTTTTCGGTATAATCTGACCCTATAGTAGCGATTTATTGTGAGGAATTCGAATGCGCTTTCTTTCTCGGCGTTTAGTTATGCCAAACGACCTTAATTATGCCAATTCTTTGTTCGGTGGCCGCGCGTTAGAATGGATAGACGAAGAAGCTGCCATTTGGGCAATCTGCCAGTTAGAAACTAACTGCTTGGTCACTAAGCATATTGGTGAAATTAGTTTTGAATCACCGGCTATGCAAGGTGATATTGTAGAGTTTGGTCTGGAAACTAAGGCAGTAGGCCGTTCGTCTATTACCGTAAGTTGTCTAGTGCGCAATAAGGCCACTAAAAAAACTATCTGTTTTGCAGATGATATCGTGTTCGTAAAGGTAGACCCAGATACTCGTCAACCAACGGCACACGGCAAAACGCTAGAAGGGTTAAAAGCACAGACTGACGATGAAGTACGTCGTCTTAATATGAATATTAACGCTGAATAGCCTTGGGCTCTTTATGCCTTATATCATATAAAAATTATGACCTTAGCTTAATGTGTTATCTGCTTGACGGCGTGTATTGAACTGGTAGACTCCGTCGCAGACGTTGAGGTTACTATTTGAGTAGCCCAACACTATACCAAGGGGTGTCCGTTTTCGGTCTGAGATCCACTCACGTGGGAACCCTTAAACCTGATCCGGATAATACCGGCGTAGGGATGGTTCACAGCATAGCCTTATCACCTGCCGTTAGACCCGGATCTTTTTTCTTCAATAAGAACAAGAGATCCCATGTATAAAACACTTTTCACACTATCATTGCTAGCAAGTTCTGTTGCAGCCTATGCACAAGAATCCGCAGCGGGCAACACATCAAATAGTGCGCCTTCTGACATTGAACGAGTCGTCGTATCCGGTGATTTTCGACAAACTACACTTGACCAGCTAAGCGCTAGCGCGACTATTTTAGACCAAGAGCGCCTTCGCAGCAGGCAGCCAAGTCATATCGACAGTGTGTTAAACAGTATTCCAAATGTTAATTTTGCGGCGGGTGCTTCACGTGGACGCTTTGTGCAAATTCGAGGTATTGGTGAGCGTAGCCAGTTCGCCGAGCCAATCAACCCTTCGGTAAGCTTTATTGTCGATGAATTTGATTTTTCAGGCCTTGCTGCAGCAGGTATCATTTTTGATACAAAGCAACTAGAAGTCTATCGCGGACCTCAGGCTACGCTTTACGGCACAGGCGCACTGGCCGGAGCGGTTAAGCTTTCTAGTAACAACGTAGGCAGCGATGCGCCAGACTACGTAGAAGCACGTATTGGTAACAAAGAAAGTTATCGTATTGAAGGGGCAACGGGCGACGATATTAATTCCGATTGGGGATATCGCGTAGCGCTGGTGCATAACCGTAGTGATGGCTTTGTAGAAAATACCTTTTTAGATAGAAGCGACACCAATAATATTGACGAAACCGCATTGCGCTTTGCCGTAAAGGGCAGTGTAGATGAACGAACCACGCTTGCGCTTACCTACCGCTGGTACGATATTGACAACGGCTACGATGCCTTCTCACTTGATAACGACAACAAAACACTGTCTGACGAGCCAGGTTTTGACGAACACCAAACACATGCAGTAAGCGCACGCTCTACAACCAATACTGCGGC
This sequence comes from Alteromonas sp. ALT199, assembly GCF_018619335.1. Classification (GTDB taxonomy): domain Bacteria; phylum Pseudomonadota; class Gammaproteobacteria; order Enterobacterales; family Alteromonadaceae; genus Alteromonas. The sequence continues at coordinate 17,548 of NZ_JAHHDX010000054.1, forward strand.
GGGCGACTTCATCCTTATCGCAACTCATGCCTCTCATAATATTGCTTATGGCTATGATGAAGACTGGACATTCGATGGCTTCCACCCGTGGGGTTATACGTCTTTTGATGCGTACTACCGAGATGTTGAAACCCAAACCGGTGAGTTGCGTTTTGTGTCGTCTGACAGTGCCGCACTTTTCGATGGTATGACGGATTGGACAGTAGGCGTATTTTATAAAAACACAGAAGAAAAGTTACTGCGTGAATACACGTATTTGGATAGTGACTTTGCCAGTGAATATACGCCAACAACTACCGCTATTTACGCTCAGACGGAAAGTCGCTTAAAAGAAAACTTAACGCTTGTTGCCGGGTTGAGAGTAGAAAACTACGATTTTGATTACGCTGACAATAATCAGCTTACACGCGCGTTTGACACAACAATGGTTGGCGGAAAAGTGGCGCTTCAGTATACCCAGGGTGACCACTTCTATTACGGCAGCATTTCACGCGGTTATAAGGGCGCAGGCTTTAACCCCGACAGTCGAGTAAACGATAATCAGCGCTTCTTTGACGAAGAATACAACTGGAACTACGAAGTGGGTGTAAAAGGCCCGTTGCTAACGCCTGGCCTTATTGCGCGTGCGGCAATTTTCTATATGGATAGAAAAGATACGCAAGTAAGTGATTTTGACGTTATCACCCGTGACGACGGCACGGCAGGCTTTGTAGATATTATTGATAATGCTGATTTAGGCACAAACAAAGGGGCCGAACTTGAACTTAGTTGGATTGCTAGCGATGCATGGCAACTAGATGCAAGTGTTGGTTACCTAAGCGCTACGTTTGAAGGATATACACTAGCAGACGGTACTGAAGTGTCTGAGCAAAGACAGGCTCAATCACCTAAATGGACCGCAAACCTTTACAGTGAGTACGCACTTACAGACAACATACTTTGGCGCGTAGATGTAGACTATAAAAGCGAATACCGTTTTTCTGACGGTCATGATGTTACCGCACCAAGTACAACACTGGTTAATACGGAGTTAGTGGTGCTACATGGTGACTGGCAGACCTCGCTGTGGGTACAAAATGCGTTTGACCGTGAGTATTACACTCGTGGTTTTGGCGGTTTCAGTAACGACCCTCGCGATGAGTATGCTTTTGATGAACCATATTACCAATTAGGTAACGGTCGCCAGTTTGGTATTACTGTTAAGTACGCGTTTTAAAAAAAAGGAAAAAGATATGCAAGTTATGGTTGAACTGTCGTTGTACCCCTTGGTTAACGAATATATTCCGCCTATTCAAGATTTCATTGATAGGTTAAATAGCTATAGCGATATCACGGTGACAACATGTTCTACTAGTACCCAGGTAACGGGGGATTACGCTGTAGTAATGAAAGTACTCGGCGATGAAATGCAAAGAACTCATGAAGAAGTGGGGCAGGCTATTTTCGTTGCTAAGTTTTTAAACTTTGACGCCATGCAGGCTAGAAAGTCCTCTTAATGGCTAACTTCTTTTCTGAGTTTGCTTCACAAATTGCCGCTACTTCACTGTTAGAGTGGGTAGCGGTTGTACTTGCCATCGCCTATGTATTATTAGCCGCGAAACAAAATAGCTGGTGCTGGCTCTGTGCCTTTGTAAGCACAGCCATTTATACTTGGTTATTCTGGCAGGTGACTTTGCCATTTCAATCTGCGCTTAATCTCTTTTACATGATAATGGCAGGTTACGGGTATTATCAGTGGTCGAAAGGGGCGGAAGATGGCGAGGTTAAGCCAGTGCTACATTGGCCGCTGTGGTTGCACTCGCTCATTGTCCCAAGCATGTTATTACTAGCTTGGCTTCTCTCTGAGGTGGCGGGTTCGCAATTTAATAGTGAGTACCTACTACTGGATGCGAGCATTAACTTATTGAGTGTGGTTACCACATTCATGGTGGCCCATAAAATTTTGCAAAACTGGGTTTACTGGTTTTTCATTAACCTAGCTTCAGCGTATTTATATCTACAAGTGGGCTATGCGTTGTCTACTTGCTTGTTCCTAGGCTACGTAGGATTCGCAGTATTCGGCTATTATCAATGGTTGGCGCAATATAAAAAACAAGGTGAACAGGTTGGATATCATCGCCACGCTGCAAAAGGCGCTTAATCTCAGCGACAATGCAAAAGTGTCGGTACATCCTGCTGGCGCGGTAAACCGTGTTTACCGTGTTCAAGACCCAGCGAATAACCTGTTAAGTTTGGCTGAAGGTAACCCTCAAATTAACGTTCATCAAAAGTGTGAAGATGTGCCCATTGATTTAGCCGTTAAGTGGTTGGGCGATGATGATTTTAGTGGTGTGGAACGTAAACATCAGTTTGCTCTACAGCAACGGCTGTACGAAGAGGGAATAGCGCCGCAGCCAATTTGGTTAAGCGATGACGAAACCATCTGGGTTGAGCAATGGCAAAGTCATAGTGATAGCGCTGGGCTTTCTTCAACTAGACGTCCTTCACACATGCTGGCTGAAACCCTCGCGCAGATTCATTCGCTGTCTATTACCGCCAGGCCGTTAAACTTAGCTTCAAGGTGGCAGCATTATTGGGATGTTGCAAAGCTTGATACAAGCAGTAACCTTTTCTTAAGGGCGCAAGGCTTTCGAAAGAACGTAGTCAAAAGTGAACAAGACGATGAAGACTGTGTGTTGTGTCATAACGACCTTCTGATTAATCACTTACTACTAAGCGAAGATAACTCACTCAAAATTATTGATTGGGAATATGCCGCAATGGGAAACCGCTATTTCGATTTAGCAAGCTGCTGCCTTATCAATAAACTCAATAGTTGTGACAGCGAAGAGTTAGTTACGAATTACGCCAAATTAACGAATATCGATGAAAGTAACGCATTGGATAAGTTTGAGTTGCATAGCGAAATAGTTGGCATCACCAATGACTTGTGGTTTGCCGCGCTTAACGCGGGGAAAAAATAGCTGCAGAGCTTAACGTTTCAATATGAATCTCTGTGCAACGGTTAGTTTAAAAACGGCTAATAAGGTAAACCATAGGCCTTCAGTAAAGTGAATTAGGCATTATTCGATTGAAAAAACAGCGCATTGCATGTTAATTGAGCATGCAGTTAGTGGGAGTGATAAAAAGGCTTTACCTTTTTAATGTCATCCGTATAATGCACAGCGCGCTAGGGGTGTAGTTCGAATTGGTAGAACAGCGGTCTCCAAAACCGATGGTTGGGGGTTCGAGTCCCTCCACCCCTGCCACTTTCTCTTCTTATGAACAATTCAGTTCAAACATAAAAATATTTCTTTGTAAATTTATCACCTAGTTCTTTCTACATAGTTACTTGTCGTAATTTTGATTCGCAATGCTTACCGTTAGTGTTTTGTAACCTGGGTTAAAATGCTCAAGAGTCTATGCGCTAGCGACTGCTTTAAGGCGTAATGCTTGTAAAATATTACAGTGCTTGTCGGACTTACGGGGAAGATTTCTTAAACTTTGGGTGCTTACTGCATAGCGCACTTTAGGTAAAAGAATGCGATAGTTATTCATTCAGCTCAGCAACTTTAGTAAACTTGGGCAAATAACGGTTTATTTACTTTAGGTCTTTTACGCAATGTCTCTTACTTCATATCAGCAGGCGGTATTACAAGAAATGGAGATCCCAGTGTGGATCACTAAAGACGCCCATGCAAAGATAAAAAAGCAGGATGACTTAAAAGAAGAAAATACTTCATCGCCAACGCAGGGCGCGGCTACTAGTTCAACGCCACAAGCCACCTTTAGCCAAGCCGGGCAGACAAACAAGCCGCCTTCAACACCAATTTCTCAAGAAGAAAAGCAGTCACGCCTTGCTCAATTAAGGGCAAATGTAGGCACTAATACAAAAGAGAAAGCTAAGCCTAAAGACACGTTTACAGCTAAAACGACTACGCATAATGTGCCATCAAATGAGGCGAGCGATAAAAACGACGCAAATAAAACAGACGTTGCGCAAACCGAAGTAAAAGGGCCCGTGTCGCCTGAAGGTATCCCACTAAGCACCGAGCAAAAAGCAAAATCACAACAATGGCTGAAAGACTTACAGCTAGCCTGTGTTCAGTTAGGTATTCCTTCCCATTGGGCTAACACTGTTATGATTGGTCGTACATTATCAATCACCGAAACCGCCATTATATTGCCAGCGGCACCGCTTAAACTCACCGCCACACAGAAGCGGGCGTTATGGGCACAGCTTGTTAGCGCGGGGAACGCGTTAAACAGCACTTCCGTTGCACCCCAATAGTCTAAACCTATGAAGTTAGTTATCGTAACGCCTGAAAGCTTTGATAAGCATATTGAAAATGCACATGTTATCCATCAGCACTCGCAAGTCGTACCTTGGAAGTTAAGCACCTTTGCGGATTGCTTTACTAAACCCTATTACGGAGTGTTTGCCTTTGAAGGTGACAAGGTAATCGGCTATGCCATTATGCTCGAAGTTGTTGATGAAGCGACGCTGATGGACATCGCGGTAGATAGTGCTGCCAGAGGTCAAGGAGTAGGCCGTGCTCTGGTTGATTTTGTCATGGATACATCAGTGAAAAATGGCATGAGTGAAATCTGGCTGGAAGTACGTGAAAGTAACTACGCGGCTATTTCTCTTTATGAGAATTCAGGTTTCGAACATATCGAAACTCGCAAAAACTATTACACCGTAGAAAGTAGCGATAACGACAAAAGCGGTATACATGGAAATATCGCACAAAAAGAAAACGCTAAAATCATGAAGTGGGCAAACCCAGATCTAACCTAGTTTTGGTATCTAGTAAAAGCCATATGCGTTTCGCGCATATCAAAGCACTATCAAGACTCAACATATGTTTCCCAGTACGCACTATGCATGTTTAAATTGATTCATGCTCTCATCAACCAAGGTAGAAATAGCATGGCCAAAGTGCTTAACAAGGCAATAGTCTCGTCTAAACGATTTGCTATTAATGTGGTTACCTATAAAGAGGGGCATCGCGTATTAGAACATAACGACCCAATGGGAAGCGGACGTTATTTTAAGTTTAATGTGGTGCTGAAAAAACCAAACCAAGGTGGTCAATTTTGGGCCGAAAAAGTCATTTTTAATGTCTTCAACCGAATTTACTTCTTTCGGCCTGACAAATACATGCACAGTGTCAGTAAGATAGAGAAAGGAGAGCGTAAACTGCTCTCTATAGCATTGTACCTTTAAGTCTTATTTTCACATGGCGACGAAAAACCTGTACAGCAAAGTTTCCACTGGGTTTTAAAAAGTTGACCATTTGGTCGACTAAATAGCATCATTCCACGACGGGCTAGGTTCCAATCTGCCGCTAATTCACTTATATTTGCGCCCTTACAATTCCCTGCCTACATTCTTCTTACCCGGCGGTGGAAACTTCTCATAAAGCAGTTCGTGTAATTGGATTTTTTAAAACGCATGTCTTCATTATCGTTGGCGGAAAAAGAGCAATCAAAAGGCGTGAAAATGCTATTGGTTGCGGTGTTGTGTTTGGGGCTCAACTGGCCAGGTATGAAGTTAGGACTCGAGATAGTAGGGCCCGTATGGATGGTGTGCTTACGTTTTCTGTTAAGCCTTCCCGTACTCGCGCTATTTGTGCTGATAACCAAAAAACGTTTACCCGTGCTAAACCGTAAAGACCGCTCGGTAGTTCTTGTGGTCGCGTTTTTCCAATTCATCCTATCAATGGGGCTTATTACCGTATCTCTGCAATTTATCCCTGCGGGCACGGCCAGTATTCTTATTTACACCACACCACTTTGGATGCTGCTTATCGACACGCTATGGTATCGACAACGTGCGCCTTCTAAACGATTAATTCTTACCGGTATTTCTACTATTGGCTGCGCAATGATTCTATTGGCCTCGGGGCAACCGGGAGCATGGCTACCGCTTTTAGGGATGTTGTTAGCGTCTGCATTGTGGGCGATCGCTATTCGTCGGGTGTCTTTTCATAAATGGAAAGGTAGCGTTATTGAAGCGGTATTCTGGCAATTCACCATTGCTGGTTTTGCCATGCTTGCTATTGCTCTCATAGTAGAGCCAACGCCGAACTTTGGTGCCTACGATCTAAGTGATTGGCTGTTACTTGCCTACATTGGGCCAGTTGCAACGGGTCTCGGCTTTGGTCTTATGGTTGCGGCTGGGCCTAAATTACCGCCAGATAAAATTGTGTTAATTAGCACACTTACGCCGATTGTGGGCTATGTAAGCTCTGTGATATTGCTTAAAGAAACGCTGCTGCCTATGGTGATGGCTGGCGCAATATTGATGATAGCAGCGCTAATCGTAAACGGCCTTTCGCCAAGCATGCTTAAGAAAATACTAGGCAAGGGACGCGCAAAGTAATGGCTGTTTACAGGGTTAGCCGAGGCTGTATGAAATCTAAAAACGCAGAGATGCGAGAGGATACGGCGCTATTTTTGTAGTAGACCGCTTGCACCGATTCTCTGCGGTTTGGGCTGATTATATCGTCGCGAAATAGCTCTACGAGTCTTCCTGCACTAATATCCCTGTGTACCATAAAGTTTGAAAGTAAAGCTATACCTTGACCTGCAATGCATAGTTGCCGAATGGTTTCACCGCTTGACGCATGAAGTTTGTATTGCAAGTTGATATCTTGTTTAAGTGGCCACTTATTTAAATTTGGAGAGTCGCTAAAACCAATCAATCTGTGGTTGTTCAATGAACTTGCGTCACCGCCATCTTCATGTAAAGGGTGTTTTTCAAGGTACTGCGGACTTGCCACAATATGCAGTTTACTTTTTCCTAAACGTCTAGCGTGCAAATTCGAGTCGCTCAAATCGCCAATACGTATTGCAATATCGGTTTTGTGCTCTAACAAGTCGATAATACTATCGTGACTAGTAATATCGAGCGTTATGTCAGGAAATGCTTCTTGAAACTCGCCCACTAATGGCGCTAGCTGGTGGAATACAAATGGGCTCGCAGCATCAACCCGAAGCTTTCCAGAAGGGGCCCGCTGTAACAGCCGCAATGCTTCTTCGCCTTTTTCCAATATGTTTAGCCCGTCTCTGGCATATTTCAGAAAAAGTTCACCTTCTTCGGTTAGCTCTAACCGTCTGGTAGTGCGATTCAACAGAGTTACATCTAACCCATCTTCAAGCCGGGTTACCGCTCTGCTGACTTTTGCAACCTGCTGATTAAGCAAGTTGGCAGCACTAGAAAAACTACCTGCATCCACAACGGTTAGAAATGCTTCTAAATCTTCAGTTTTTGATGAAACTGGCATTACACACCTTATATTTTCAAAAATCGCAAAAGTATTTTGTTATTAGTGCTGTTTTTTGCAAATAAATTTATCGTCAAACTGTACGCACTTTATTAATGGCTTTCAAAAAACAGAGTCGTTGTTCGTTCTAGAAGCCAACAGTGGCGATGTAAATCACGCCATCTCGTTAATTACTTTTTGAGGATAATTAAAATGCCTATCGCATTATTTGCGTTAACGTTAAGTGCGTTTGCTATTGGCACAACAGAGTTCGTGATAGTGGGGCTTGTGCCTACTATTGCGACAGACCTTGGCGTTACATTACCAAGTGCAGGCTTACTCGTTAGCTTGTACGCAGTTGGTGTTGCCGTTGGCGCACCAGTTCTTACCGCCCTTACGGGAAAGTGGAATAGAAAACATGTTCTACTTAGCTTAATGGCGCTATTTGTGGCAGGCAACATTCTTGCCTGGCAAGCCCCTAGCTACGAGAGCTTAATTTTAGCTCGCATATTGACAGGCCTAGCGCACGGGGTGTTCTTTTCTATAGGTTCTACTATTGCTACAGGGCTAGTGGCGAAAGAAAAAGAAGCCAGTGCTATTGCTATCATGTTTACTGGCTTAACAGTAGCTCTTGTGACCGGCGTGCCTTTAGGTACCTGGATTGGTCAAAACTTTGGTTGGAGAGCAACCTTCCTAGTCGTGTCTGCGCTAGGTACTATTGCGTTAATTGGTAGTGCGTTGCTGGTACCGAATAATCTTAAGCAAAGTAAACCTGCTGCGTTAAGTGAACAAATGAAGGTGTTGGTTCAGCCTCGTCTTGTGTTGGTGTATTTGATGACGATTTTGGGCTACGGCGGTACGTTTACGGCATTCACTTACCTTGCCCCTATATTGCAGGAAGAGGCGGGTTTTGCGCCCTCAGCCATTAGCTTAATTATGCTGATTTACGGAGTATCCGTCGCGGTAGGCAATATTTATGGCGGTAAGCTTGCTGACAAAAAAGGGCCAATTCGCGCACTAACGATCATATTTTCAGCCCTTGCAGTTATCTTATTTGCGCTGACATTTACCATGGACAGTAAAGTTGCCGCAGTGATCACTGTTTTAGTGTGGGGCGCCTTTGCTTTTGGCAATGTTCCGGGGCTTCAGGTTTACGTTGTTCAATTAGCAGAGAAGTTTACTCCCAATGCCGTTGATGTTGCCTCAGGCTTAAACATCGCTGCATTTAACATAGGCATAGCGGTGGGCTCAATTCTAGGTGGCGCAATTGTCGATGGCATGAAGCTATCAGATACCGCATGGATTGGTGCACTTATCTCAGTCGCAGCCTTAGTTGTTACTCGCTATAGCGGCTATTTAGACAAGCGCGCACACGCGTGAGCGACGAAGCGCCCATAAAACGCCACCGATTTGGGGTTGAAACTGGCGTAAATGGGCTTATCAAAGAATGCTAACACAAGAGCTTTGCAATGAAAGAAGCGGGGGGGATCACATTGGCCTGCACTTCAGAGGTAATACGCAGCCGGTAGAAAACGCTATGCAGCGCATTGCCGACTACGTATTACCTCACTTTCATAAATAACGGAACCAACAAGGAGGCATCATGCCGAATGTAAATCAGTCACAAACTAAAATTCCTTCACTAGGTGTAGGCACGTTTCGTTTAAAAGACGATGAAGCCTATAACAGTGTGACAATGGCACTTGAAGTGGGCTTCCGTCATATTGATACGGCGCAAATTTACGGCAACGAAGAAGCGGTAGGCCGTGCTATTAAAGATGCTATTACAAACAATGTCGTTGCTCGCGAAGACCTTTACGTCACCACCAAGGTGTGGAATGACAAGCTGAATAAAGCAAGCTTTATGGATAGCGTAAAAGAAAGTTTGGAAAAGCTTCAACTGTCGTACGTTGACCTATTACTTATTCATTGGCCGTCACCGGAAAACGGCGAAAGCATGGAAGAATATTTAGGCGAATTATTGCGCGTTAAGGAACTAGGGCTGACAAGAGAAATTGGTATTTCTAATTTCACTGTTGCGCAAATTGAAGAAGCGGTGAGCATTCTGGGTGAGGGCGTAATCGCCACGAACCAGGTAGAGGTGCACCCTTATCTGACCAATGAAAACGTACGTGCAGCATGCGAAAAACATGGCATCACAGTTACAGGATATATGCCGTTTGCTGTTGGCAAAGTGCTAAAAGACGAGACTATTACTGCGATTGCAGATAAGCATGGTGTAAGCACTGCTGAAGTGGTTGTAGCCTGGGAGCTGGCCCATGGTTTAGTGACTATTCCATCGTCGACTAAGCGCAAAAATTTGGAATCCAATTTCAAAGCGCTTGAACTTAACTTAGATGCAGAGGATATCGCAAAAATTGATGCGCTAGATTGTGGCGACCGTCAAGCTAACCCAGATTTTTCACCTGCGTGGGACTAATCGGAAAAATCACCTTGTTAAGGAGCTTTCATGCAAACTAACGTTTGGCAATTTGAACAAGGCGCTGCGATTTTCAAAAGAAGATAAGCGAAAAACGGTGGTTGCGGTCTTATAAAGCCGGAACGATTAAGTTTCTTCCTTTATCTTTGGCAACGTATAGTGCTTTATCAGCTCGTCTAAAGGCTTCGACAATATCGTCGGAGTCTTTGCATAAGGTCCAACCTATGCATGCTCCCAACTTCCTGTCATCAATTGATGCGATGGTTAATTGGTTTATAGCATAGTGGAGGGCTTCCAATTGCTTCGCAAATTCCTCGGCTTCGTTAGACTGGTTATCATTAGGCTGTGTGATGCGTTTTGCAATGGCAAACTCTTCTCCACCATAGCGCGCTGCTACTTGCTCTTCATCATTAAACGGCGCGAGAACGTTAGCAATGCCTTTTAGTACTTCGTCACCTACATCGTGCCCAAATGTATCGTTGATACTTTTGAAGTGATCTAAGTCGATTAGCGCAATGGCTAGCGCGTCATGATCGTGTAAGGTTTTATCAAACGTATTGTCTACGAACATATCCAGCGTACGACGATTGGGTAATTCGGTTAAGCTGTCTTTAGCAGCCAGTTCTGCCAAAGTGCTATTCGTTTGTTCGAGTGCAAGGGTGCGCTCTTTTACCAGTGCTTCTAATTTAGATGCCTGCTCACTTTTTAATTGTGCAGCTTGTTTCTGAGCATCTCTTTCTCGCTGCACGACTTTGACCATGTAGCTTGCGGTTAGTGACACAATGAAAAGGCAAGTTGTAACCAGCCCCGTCATAAATGTAGCAACAGGTTCGAGGTAAAGATCAACATCAAAAAGGGCGATAATTACGAGAAATAGCGTACTTATTGCTACGGGGGACATGGCTGCTGCCAGCCACTTAGCTCGGTCAGAGCCCCTTTTATGCTCTACATAAATAACGATTCCAGCAATTAAAATGTAGGGGAAAAACAATACGACTGGCAGCCTTAAAGCTACATCTAACCCTACAGTTTTCCACAATAGTAAGCCCAGTAGTGGCAATATGGCACAAAATAGTTTAATGGTTTTGGCGCCGTATACCGTGTGATCTTGTCTAGCAAGGGTTTGGTATAGAACCCAAAATGCGGTCATTAATACCGAGTATATACTTACTGCGTAACTAATATCGTTGAAGCTAGGCGTATTTGGCCAAAAAAGCTCAAAGGCGTAGCCAAATACTCTAAAAAACCAAAACGTTGTAGCAAAGATAAAAGATGCAAAGCTTAAAAATACTAAGTTTCGACTTGTGATATAGCCTAATAAGCTCAATGCGGTTAAAAGCGCCATCGCGCCAAAGAACGCCATGTCCCTTTGCAACGTTTTCGTATTTAGATTGCTGATAAATTCTGGCGTCGCCACAGCAAAGCTATAACGCAGTATTTCACCTCTCATATATCCGCTGAATTCAGTTGTAGCTGATGGTGCTAAAATAGAAGGAAATTGATAGTTTGGTGAATTAATTGGGCGCGTATGAAAGGGGGAGCTATCACCCGTCTTCCACGTTTCATTACCATCGGTGACGACCAGTTCTTTCATGGCGGGAAAGTTTACTGAAAACCAAACGGGAATCGCTTTATTACGCTGGTTGCTCACCTGTACTTTGAAGTGTAAATATTGGGATGGCGTTCGTTCTAGTAGCGCCGTGTCATCAACCCACTTCTCATCGCCTGCGAGGGTAGGGCTATTGCTTAGCGTATAAATTACGTCTTTGTCTAATTGTAATAGTGCACTATCGTTGGCAAATTCAACTGCTGTTACCGAATGACTAACACACACTGCAGTAAGCCAAGCTAGTAATACTCGCAGCATTCTCCGTCCTTGTTCGTTTACTTATCGCTTGATAATTGAATATAGCACAGCGTTTTAAATTTGAAGTGTCCGAAAAAGAAAACAAAAGTATAAAAAATTTAGATTAACCTTCGCTATTTTCTCGACAACGCGAGTTTGACAACACACAAATTGAGAATGACAAAATGTAGAGAGAAAGCTGCGTTAAAAGCAGTGTGACCTCTTTGTTTTTATAAACCCAATAACTCCTTGAGCCTTTTTAGGTAGCGTCGACTTACTGGAATTGTGTCCCCCGTATTCATCAACAGTGTTGCTGAACCATTATCTAGTCGCTGTATTTCGTTCACAAATCGAAGCTGAACCAAGTATTGTCGATGACACCGGACTAAGGTGGTTTTTTCTTCAAGGGTTTTTAACGTAAGCTGGGTATCAGCTAGCTGTTCTGCTGTTTTAATATGAACTCCGGCCACATCGCTATAGGCATAGTGAATATCTGTTTCAGGTATAAGTAGAATGCGCTGGTGGCCCGCGCAGGGTATATGGTCGAGTTTAGACGAAGCTACACTTTGAAGGTTGGGGTGGGGCAGCGTTCTCTTTTTTAATTTAGTGAGTGTTTTTTGCAAACGTTCTGGTTCAACAGGTTTGAGTAAGTAATCGAACGCATTATCCTCAAATGCGCGAAGAGCATATTGTTCGAAAGCGGTCACGAGAACGACATAAGGCATTGTCTCTAAATCTAACATCGCCAACAAATCTAAGCCGGATAGCTGCGGCATTTCGATATCGAGAAACACTACATCTGGTTTGTGACGTTTTATCAGTTCTAGCCCTTCAATTGCATTTGCGGCCTCAGCAAGCACGTCAATTTCACGAGTTTCTTTTAAAAGCTGTTCTAATTCTTCACGGGCGAGTGGCTCGTCGTCAATCACCAGCGCTGTTAAAACTGAATTATTAGACATTTAACATCTTCACTTTTCAGATTGATTGGTTATAGGGATAGTAAACGACATACGAGTAAACTGAAGAGGGTTACACTCTATGACCAACCCTGACTGTGCCCCGAATTGATGGACAAGTCGTTTATCTACAATATCCATACCTAAGCCAGTGTGTTTCTCTGCTTTGTGTTTAAACAGCCCTGCATTATCTTCTACGCGAACACACAATTTGTTTTCGTTGGTGCAACTTGCTTTTATAAGCAATGTACCGCCCTCAATACGCTGGGCTATACCATGTTTAACCGCGTTTTCTACAAGAGGTTGTAGCGTAAAACTAGGTAGAAGCGTCGTCAAAGTATCGTTGTCATACTCGATAATGACATTTAAACGTTCTGCAAAGCGGGCTTTTTCAATGGCAAGATAAGCATTCACATGATCTAATTCTTCTTTAAATGTAACCACCGCGGTGTTTTGCTTAAGGTTACTTCTAAAGAAGCGAGACAAACTCAGTACTAAGTCTCGAGCACTTTTGGGGTCCCGACGAACAATAGCGCTTATTGTATTGAGCGCGTTAAATAGGAAGTGAGGGTTGACCTGTGCATGCAGTAGTTTGATCTCAGATTGCGAGAGCAGATCTTTTTGTTGCTGATACGCGCCGTAAACAATCTGACTAGACAGCAACTGAGCAATCCCTTCAGCCATAGATAGAGTAACGGTCGACATTAACTTTCTTTTGGGCTCATAAAGTTTAATTGTACCAACTACCTCAGTCCCCGAATGCAGAGGAATAATAAGTACAGAACCCAACGGACAATATTCATCCAGCGTACATTGATAAAGCCTTTCAGCACCGTCTAAATGAACAATCTTGTTGTTATTAATGGATTCCATTGTACTTGCTGAAGATATTAGCGTGTCTGGAAGGTGATGATCGTCTCCCTTACCAATGAACGCTAAAATCTTTTCTGTGTCAGTAATGGCGACTGCGCCAACGTTGGTTTCTTCATATACGATGCGCGCAATTTTTTCTGCGTTTACACGATTAAACCCGGTAGTCAAAAGGCCAACAGAACGGTCTGCAATGGAAAGTGCGCGCCTCGAGAACGTGGCAGAATATTTTTCAAAAATAGTTTTTTTGTCAGATAAAATGCTTATAAATAGTGCTGCGCCTACAGAGTTGGCAATAATCATAGGTGCAGCAATAGCACTCACCAGCGCATAGGATTTTTCAAACGGGGTGGCCACGGTAAGTAAAATGGCCATTTGAAAAAGCTCAGCTACAAAGGTGATAGCGCCAACTTTAAAAGGGTTAAACAGCGCTAGCCTTTTATTGCGTCTAACATAGTAAACATGCATCACCCCACCGATTAAACCTTCCAACGTAGTTGATATTGCACAGGCTACATCGGTGAAGCCTCCCAATGAGTAGCGATGAAGGCCGCCAGTTAATCCAACTGCAAACCCTACCTCGGGCCCACCAAGCAATCCGCCTATAACAGCGCCAATGGCTCGCGTATTGGCAATAGCATCATCGATTTGCAAACCAAAATAAGTTCCCAATATGCAAAATGAAGAAAAGACAACATATACCAAGTAGCGGTGCTTTCGATGAGAGGAAATACTTAGTATTGGAAGGAATAGCGGGGTTTTGCTAAGCAAATAAGCCAATACAAGGTAAACACACATTTGCTGAAGAAGAGAAAGTATGAGTTCCATGCGGTTTAATACAAAGGCTTATTGAAAGGTTGTTGTGATTATACCGTTTTTAAATGCAAAAAAGTTAATGACCGCCTCAAAAAAGAGGCGGCTTAACATATTACGTGACTAGGACCTTACGCGACTAGGATCCGTGCTTAGGCATCGACAGCTTGTGATGGCTTTTGTGATGTTACTTCTACAGGTTCAAGCGGAGTTTCACCTTTGCCTTTAGATATACGGATAACGTATATAGTCGTCGCTAGCGATACAACAATTCCAATAGCCGTTGATATATTCATTGCCATGCCGAAACCTAACAAATCATTGTTTAAAATGAATGTAACACAAACTGCGGTCATAAAAATGGCAGGGACAGTCGTGATCCAGTGGAGTTTGTTGTGGCGAAGTAGATATGCAGAGGCTGTCCATAGCATCATAACTGCGGTTGTCTGGTTAGCGAAACCAAAGTAGCGCCATATAATTCCGAAGTCTACTTGCGTTAAAATGCCACCTAAGACAAATAAAGGCATTGCCATATATAGTCGGTTACGGATCCCTTTTTGTTCTACATTAAAGTACTCGGCCATTATTAGACGACTTGAACGAAAGGCAGTATCGCCTGAAGTAATAGGTAAAATAATCACGCCTAGAAAAGCGAGAACACCGCCAAAAACGCCTAAAAGACCAAATGACGACGCATATACAACGTTACCTGGCCCACCGTCTTTAATTGCCGCAGATAGAGCCTCTAGGTTGTCAAAGAAAGAAAGTGCAATAGCACACCAAATAAGCGCGATAATACCTTCGCCGATCATTGCGCCAAAGAATACAAAACGGCCGTTTTTTTCGTTTTCCATACAGCGAGCCATAAGGGGAGATTGCGTTGCGTGAAAACCTGATATAGCGCCACATGCAATAGTAATAAAGAGCGCTGGCCACAGCGGCATATCGTTAGGGTTAAGGTTAGTCAACATATCGCTTGCTGAAAACTGACTCAAAATTGAGTGCTGGTCAGAATAGCTGGCGGCGGCCAATAAACCACTGACATAAAGATAAGAAGAGCGCCAAAAAGCGGATATAAACGGCCTATAATTTTATCAACGGGCACAATAGTAGCTACTACATAGTAGGCAAAGATAATAGCGACCATAACCCCAGCTTCAATGTGCCAAGAGGTTTGATCGTTCACCAAGTTAGTAATCATGCTAGCTGGAGCGGAAACAAAAACCACACCCACTAAAAGCAGCAGAACAATCGCGAAAAAGTTCATGAAGTGCTTAGCGCCACGGCCCAAATAGCGGCCGGAAAGATTAGGTACCGATTCGCCTTTATTTCGAACCGACAGCATACCTGAAAAATAGTCGTGCACAGCACCTGCAAATATACAGCCCAATACTATCCAAAGCATGGCGGCTGGGCCATAAAGTGCGCCCATTATTGGGCCAAATATGGGGCCTACACCGGCAATGTTGAGCAACTGTACCAAATACACTTTCGGCGTTGACATGGGTACAAAATCGACCCCGTCTTTTTGCGTATGTGCTGGAGTAGGGCGAGCAGGAGTGATTCCGAATACCTTTTCAACAAAGGCACCATAAATGAAATAGCCAGCAATGAGCGCGACTACACAGATTAGAAACAATATCACAGGGCGTTGTCCTTATTGTTTTTAAATTAGGTTTGTAAATAGTAAGTTCGACGATGTTTTAAATAGGTTAATAAAGTGAAAGTGTGTATGCATTGAAAATTGTAGTGAGCGGTCGCATAGCAAATTAAGCGGTAGGCAATATGTAATTTCGCTCTACTGTTACGCAGCGTAAAATGCTAAAATCCGCGCAATTATTTGCCAAGCCGTATCAAGCGTTTTACCGCAATACTTCATTTGCGCGGAAAAGCATTGCTTATCCATTACAAAACGCGCCCGTAAACTAAGAATTTACGGGGATAATAGATAACGAAGATTAGTATTAATGTCAGATCAAAAGCTTTTAGAAGAGATAAAAAAGCGACGTACGTTCGCCATCATATCGCACCCAGATGCGGGTAAAACCACCATTACTGAAAAGGTATTGCTGTTCGGACGTGCGCTACAAACTGCGGGTACCGTAAAAGGTAAAAAATCAGGTCAGCACGCTAAGTCAGATTGGATGGAAATGGAAAAGGAACGTGGTATCTCAGTGACTACGTCTGTTATGCAGTTTCCCTATAGCGACCATTTAGTCAACCTGCTCGATACGCCAGGGCACGAGGACTTCTCAGAAGATACTTATCGCACGCTTACCGCTGTTGATTCATGCCTTATGGTTATCGATGCCGCCAAAGGTGTAGAAGACAGAACCCGTAAATTGATGGAAGTAACACGTCTTCGCGATACGCCAATTGTTACTTTCATGAACAAGCTTGACCGCGATATCCGCGATCCGATGGAGCTTCTTGATGAAGTTGAAACCGAGCTTGATATCCTGTGTGCGCCAATCACTTGGCCAATTGGCAGTGGAAAAAGTTTTAAAGGCGTATATCACTTGCACCGCGATGAGACTATTTTGTATCAAAGCGGCCACGGTCACACTATTCAAGATGTGCGTATCATTAAAGGGTTAGATAATCCTGAAATTGATGATGCAGTTGGAAGTGATTTAGCACAAACGCTACGTGATGAGCTTGAGCTCGTTCGTGGTGCGTCTAACGAATTTGATAAAGAACTCTTCTTGGAAGGTCAACTAACACCAGTATTCTTCGGCACGGCATTGGGTAACTTTGGTGTTGATCACATGCTAGACGGATTGGTTGAGTGGGCGCCTGCGCCACTTGGACGCGAAACCGAAGAAGGAACTATTGAAAGTACCGACGGTAAATTCAGCGGTTTCGTGTTTAAGATTCAGGCCAACATGGACCCGAAACACCGCGACCGTATCGCGTTCTGCCGTATTGTATCGGGCAAATACGAAAAAGGCATGAAAATGCGCAACAGCCGTTTAGGTAAAGATGTGCGAATTTCTGATGCATTAACTTTCTTAGCCGGTGACCGTTCACTGCTAGAAGAAGCGTATGCCGGCGATATTATCGGCTTACACAACCACGGCACTATCCGTATTGGTGATACTTTTACGTCAGGTGATAATTATCGCTTTACGGGTATTCCAAACTTTGCGCCTGAGCTATTTAAGCGTATTCGCTTGAAAGACCCGCTTAAGCAAAAACAGTTGCTTAAAGGCCTTATCCAGCTCTCTGAAGAGGGTGCGGTACAGGTGTTTAGACCGCTTGCAAATAACGACTTGATTGTGGGTGCGGTAGGTGTGCTTCAGTTTGATGTGGTAGTGGCACGACTAAAAGCCGAGTACAACGTAGATGCACTTTATGAGCATGTTAATGTTGCTACAGCCCGCTGGGTTTACGCTGGTGATGAGAAAAAACTAGACGAGTTCCGCCGTAAGGGTGAACAGAATCTTGCCCTTGATGGTGGCGATAATTTAACGTATATCGCTCCAACTATGGTGAACCTGCAGCTATCGCAAGAGCGCTACCCAGATATCCAGTTTACGAACACGCGTGAAAATTAAGCTAGACGAAATTAATTAAAGACAAAATACATTATGAACATACATGCACTATTAGTTAACCGTTTCACTGAAGCGCTACAAGAAATGGGCGTAGAAAATGCGCCAGTGCCAGTCTCGCGCAGTGCTCGACCTGAGTTTGGTGAATATCAGTTTAACGGCGCTATGGCGCTTGCCAAGCAACT
The DNA here is from genome assembly GCF_018619335.1 of Alteromonas sp. ALT199. Classification (GTDB taxonomy): domain Bacteria; phylum Pseudomonadota; class Gammaproteobacteria; order Enterobacterales; family Alteromonadaceae; genus Alteromonas. The sequence goes on from NZ_JAHHDX010000054.1 coordinate 35,462, forward strand.
GAAGCAAAAGCCCCGTGATATTGCAGAGAAAATCGTTGAAACCGTAAAGCTTGACGATATTGCCAGCAAGCTAGAAGTGGCTGGTCCTGGCTTTATCAACGTACATTTGAACAACGATTGGCTGTCTAACCAGTGTGAGCTGTCGCTAACCGATCCGCGCTTGGGTATTGCCAAGTCAAAAGAACAGAACATTGTTGTTGATTACTCATCGCCTAATTTGGCTAAAGAAATGCACGTGGGTCACCTGCGTACAACCATCATCGGCGACGCTGTGGTTAAGGTGCTTGAGTTTTTAGGTCACAATGTTATTCGCCAAAACCATATGGGCGACTGGGGCACGCAGTTCGGGATGTTACTAGCGCACCTTTCAGACAAGCTTCAAGATGAAGTAGCGGAAACCGCATTGTCTGATCTTGAAGACTTTTACCGCGAAGCCAAAGTACGCTTTGACGAAGAAGAAGGCTTTGCTGATCGTGCCCGTGAATACGTGGTTAAGTTACAGGGCGGTGATGCACAGTGCCTGGCGCTGTGGGAAAAGTTCATTGATGTGTCTATTGCCCACTCTGAAGAAGTATACGACAAGTTAAACGTAAGCCTTACGCGCAAAGACATTATGGGTGAGTCTGCATACAACGACGACTTAGCTAATGTAATTAGCGACCTTAAAGAAAAAGACATTGCGGTTGAAGATCAAGGCGCGCAGGTGGTATTTATTCCTGAACTTGCCGATAAAGAAGGTAACCCTGCGGTTTACATCGTTCAAAAATCTGGGGGTGGCTATCTTTACGCAACCACTGACCTTGCAGCCATGCGCTATCGCAGCGGCAAGCTAAACGCTGACCGCACGCTTATTCTTACCGACGCGCGTCAGGCGCTGCACTTCAAGCAAACTGAAATTGTGGGCCGTAAAGCAGGCTTTATGAAAGAAGCGCAATCATACGAGCACTGCCCGTTCGGTATGATGTTAGGTAGTGATGGTAAACCATTTAAAACCCGTACTGGCGGCACGGTTAAGTTAGTTGAACTGCTTGATGAAGCGGTTGAGCGAGCGGGTAAATTAATTGCTGAACGCGACAACGATTTAAGTGAAGCTGAACTTAAAGAAGTTGCACGTAAGGTAGGCATTGGCGCGGTAAAATACGCTGACCTATCTAAAAACCGCACAACCGATTACATGTTTAATTGGGACTCAATGTTAAGCTTTGAAGGTAACACTGCGCCTTATCTCCAATATGCTTATACCCGTGTGAAAAGCTTGTTTAGAAAAGCGGGTGTTGATATGGCAACTATGCCGGTAGATATCAATATAGTTGAGAAACAAGAGCATGCGCTAGCAGTGTTACTGATGCAGTTTGAAGAAGTAATCGGCATGGTATCTCGTGAAGCGACACCTCACATTTTGTGTACGTATCTATACGATGTGGCTTCAGCATTTATGTCATTCTACGAAGCTTGCCCAATGCTTAAAGATGGGATTGAACCTCAGGTACGTGATAGCCGCTTAGCGCTGTCAGCTTTAGTTGCCAATACGCTAGAGCAGGGATTAACTCTACTTGGTATTGAGACTCTAGAAAAAATGTAGCGTTCGCGGTACAACATAAATATTGATATTGAAAAGGCTGACATAAATTGTCAGCCTTTTTTTATGCGTAACGTAAACGGCTAAAAACACAGCTTATCGGTGCTGACTGTTATTCTTATTTTTTATTTAAAACCGATATGGCCATGAGTTCTTATAAATCAGACTATTAAAAACATATTTTAAAGTACAGACAGGAAAATCGAATGACTAAGATCCTTGCATTTGCAGGTAGTACCCGTAAAGGTTCGTTTAATCAAGCTATTGTAAACGTGGCCGCCGAAGGCGCACGTGAGGCAGGCGCAGAAGTTACTGTTATCGACTTGGCGGACTATCAAATGCCGCTATTCAATGAGGATGAAGAAGCTAAGTTCGGTATACCTGAAAAAGCTCAAGCGTTCAAAGCATTACTTATGAGTCACGATGGCTTTTTGATTGCATCTCCAGAATACAATTCAAGCTATCCGGCACTTCTAAAAAACGCCATTGATTGGGCTTCGCGTATGGAAGAGGGTGAAAAGCCATTACAAGCGTATCGCGGTAAAGTAGCCGGCATTATGGCTGCGTCTGCGGGTGGGCTAGGCGGTATGCGCGTGTTGGTGGTACTTAGAATGTTGCTTGAAAACTTGGGCACTATAGTGCTACCAAATCAAAAAGCAATCGCAAAGGTAAATACGCTTATGGAAGATGGCGAAATTACTGATGTAAAAGCTATAAAACAGCTTAAGACGTTGGGTAAAGAAACTGCTGAACTTACCGCAAAGCTGGGCTAACAACCCTTTCGCCTTTGAACGAGTATTTAAAATATCTAAGCCCCTGATGCATCGCATTAGGGGCATACAATTTTTAACTTGCCAAGTTAAGCGCTACACATACTTTCAACAACAAGTAAATCAACAAGCTTTAGTGCTGCTTGCGCAAACGGGCGTGGACCTAGCTTTAGGTGTTCTTCTAGCGCTGCATTTACTATGCGTTTATAGCTTCTCAAACGCAAACATACAACTCGACAACTTTTGCATCGCCACCCGAAAATGTACCTTCAAGATTTCCTGTAACAATTGCGTCAGCCCAATTTGAATAATCGAAATATTTGCATATAAAAAAATATGAGAGAAACCTATAAGAGCAATAAATGGTAGGAATGCGTTTATGCTGATATTTATAGAAGCTTGTATAGCAATATATTCTTTTTACAACTGGGGCACTTGTTGAATGAGTAGTGAAAGCAGTTACAAGAAAAATGCGCTCGCGCAGTCGCGTGAAAGGTCTCAATCTACCCTCGATAAAGTGCGCATCACGCAGTATCAAAAACGCAAAGCTAAAGGCTTTAATAGCGCAAGGGAAAATCTTTCACTCCTTTGTGACCCAAAAACCTTTCAAGAATATGGTCAATTCGCTGTAGCAGCACAGCGCCAGCGTAGAGATTATGAATCGTTAAAATCATCTACAGCTGCAGATGGTGTAATTACGGGGGTGGGAAGTGTCAATGAAGGTGTTTTTGATGAAAAGCAGAGTTCAGCTGCAATTATCATCAATGATTACAGCGTCTTAGCAGGTACTCAGGGATACTTTCATCATTTAAAACTAGATCGAATATTCGATGTGGCGAAGCAAAAGTCCCTGCCAATTATTATGTTTACAGAAGGTGGAGGAGGTCGCCCCGGTGATACTGACGTCACTACGATTAACTCTGGGTTGCAGTGTAAGTCTTTTTCTTCATGGGCGGGACTTTCAGGGGTAGTACCTAGAATAGCGGTAAACAATGGTTACTGTTTTGCTGGCAATGCGGCACTGTTTGGTGGAGCGGATATTACCATCGCAACGACTAATTCATCGATAGGCATGGCCGGGCCTTCAATGATTGAAGGTGGAGGACTTGGTAAATATGCGCCACAAGATATAGGACCGGTTGCTTCGCAGGCGCGAAATGGTGTGGTCGATATTGTTGCTAAAGATGAAAATCACGCGGCTGAACTGGCTAAATTTTGTTTGAGTTTTTTTCAAGGCAATGTAAAACCTTGGCAAAGCTGCTCTCAAGAAGATATTTTTAGCATTCTTCCAGACGACCGACGCTACAGTTATGATGTGCGTAACATTATTAATACGTTAGTTGATACAAACACTTTTATTGAATTGAGAGCACAGTATGGCGGTGCAATCATAACGGGGTTGTGTCGATTCAATGGAAAAGCGGTCGGACTTTTGGCAAATGATTGTAAAGTACTCGGTGGCGCAATTGACGTTGATGCTGCAGAAAAAGCCGCAGAGTTTCTTGCTATGTGTGAAGCTTTTCGTATACCCGTGGTGAGTTTGTGCGATACACCCGGCTTTATGGTGGGCCCTGAGCATGAAAAACAAGGCGCTGCGAGGCGATTAAATAAGCTTTTTGTTGCAGGAGCTCGTTTAAGCGTGCCGTTTGTCGCGGTAGTCTTAAGAAAGTGTTACGGACTAGGCGCGCAAGCAATGCTTGGTGGCAGTACATCTAAGCCTGACTATACCGTATCTTGGCCTACCGGTGAGTTTGGGGCCATGGGGTTAGAGGGCGCCGTGAAATTAGGATTTAAGGAAGAGCTAGCTCAAATCAAAGACGAAGCGGAAAAGCGTCAGCATTTTGAAAAGTTGGTTCAGTTGGCTTATGAGAAAGGTAAAGCGATAGAAGTTGCGTCCGTACTTGAAATAGACGCTGTGATTGACCCAAGTGAAACCAGAGATACTATTTCACGTTTTTTGACGCAATCTTTCTAAAGCCATAAACAATTACCAATCAGTAGGGCAATTTATGCATTTATCCATGAAAGTGCCTTGGAATGTCGCATAGTGGATGCGCGTGCCAGTTAGATTCGCTCGGTACAAACTTGCATCGTTCAATTTTGCTTCCTGAATGTTGGCATTAATGAGTATTGCGCCTTCAAAGTTAGCTTTGTTCATCCAAACTCGCTCTAAGCGCGCTGCTCGCAAGTTGGTGTTTACCATTGTTGCACCTGACAAGCGCCCTTGGTCCAGGCTGGCGCCTGAAAAGTTGGAATTGGTAAAATCTACCCCTTGTCCGAATATCGCCCAGCCGTCTATCCCTTCCAGGTTAGCGTTGCGAACTTTAGAGCTGCGTAAGTCAGCGTGCTTTAAGTTGGCTGTTGCCAGATCGGCATGATCTAGATTGCTTTTCTTAAAGGTCGCGTAGCTCAAGTTGGCATGCCTTAAATCAGTTTTATTGAACGTAACGTTGGTGAAAACAGCACCATGTAAATCTGCATGACGTAAGTCGGCGCCACTTAGGTTTGTATCGCTACAAACCGTTTTGGGTTTTATTACACAGCCGTTAATCACCTTTACTTCATCTTCAAAATCGGGGATCGCAGTTGCAGACGCAGAATAAAGAACGACTAATGGTATGAGTAGTTGTTTAGTTGTTTGAAAAGGTAAACGCATGGAAAGCTCCTTGACACCGAGAGGCGTTTTCACAGCCTCCCGATTTGGTTTAAAAGAGGTTAAAGCTATTGTTTAGCTACGCTTTGCTTTTTATTGTGATTAGGGAGTTTAAATACCCAGAACGAACCGCCTTGCGCTACAGGTTTAGTGAGTTCGGCCATATCGCCACCCCAAAGAGGTACCGCGCCACCATACCCAGAAGCTAAACCAATGTATTGCTCACCATCCTCTTCCCATGTAATAGGGCATGAGATGATGCCTGAGCCCGTTTGGAACTTCCAAAGTTCTTCACCAGTTTCTTCGTCGAAAGCTTTGACGTAGCCATCCCCCGTTCCGGTAATAATAAGCCCGCCTTTCGTTGCCAGTACGCCGGCCCACATAGGAAGCTTTTCTTTATGCGTCCATTTAATTTCACCTGAAATGGGGTCTACGGCACGAAGTACGCCTACGTGGTCGTCATACATACGTTTGATTCTAAAGCCCTGTCCCAAGTAAGCTGCACCTTTCTTATAGGTAACTTCTTCCGTCCAGTAGTCTTCTTTCCAGTGGTTTGCGCCCATGTAGAACCAGCCTGTATTCTGGCTGTAAGCCATCGGGTTCCAGTTCTTTCCGCCCAAAAACGGGGGAGATACCTCTATCGACTTTCCTCTTTTTTCACCTGGTTCTGGAAGTGGCGGGCGCTTTCCATCGACTTCTACCGGGCGACCCGTATCAGGATCTATATGTGTAGCCCAACTGATGTTGTCTACGAATGGAAAACCTCGGATAAACTCGCCATTTTGTCGGTTAACCACATAGAAAAAGCCATTTCTGTCTGCATGAGCAGTGGCTTTTATGAGCTTACCATTGTCATAATAATCGAATAAAACAAGTTCATTATTACCAGAGAAGTCCCATGCGTCGTTTGGCGTATGTTGATAGAACCATTTAACCTGGCCGGTTGTTGCATCTACCCCGACTTGCCCTGAAGTATAAAGATTGTCCCAGTCTTTGGGATCGCCGCCTTTTGCGGTGCGCTTCCACGTATTCCAAGGGGCCGGATTTCCAGCTCCGATTATAATAGTGTTTGTTTCAACATCGAAACTTGCACTTTGCCATGGCGCGCCACCACCGTGGTGCCATGCCTCTACCATTTCGCCATTTTCATCTTTAGGCCAAGTCGTAACTTCGTACGAACCGCCCGTAGGAGTGCTATCTTTCCCGTTTAATCTGCCCATATGTCCTTCAACGAAAGGACGCATCCAAATTTCTTCACCGGTCTCAGGATCTCGCGCAAACAATTTTCCTACTACGCCAAACTCATCACCAGATGAACCGTGAATAAGCATGACCTTTCCTGACTTTTGGTCTTTAACAATCGTCGGAGCGCCAGTCATAGTGTAACCTGCGCGGTAGTCCTCAAAGCGCTTTTTCCATTTTACTTTACCGGTTAATCGATCAAGAGCAACAATACCCGCATCGAGTGTACCGAAAAAGACTAAGTCACCATAAATAGCGGCCCCGCGATTAACTACGTCGCAACACGGGCGAATTCCTTCTGGAAGACGATGAGCGTAGTCCCACAGTTTTTTACCTGTTTTGGCTTCATAGGCATATATACGGGAATAGCTACCGGTCACATAAACAACACCGTCATACACTAGGGCCTGAGATTCTTGCCCCCGCTGCTTTTC
>NZ_JAHHDX010000037.1 GCF_018619335.1 Alteromonas sp. ALT199
ATCCTGGTAGATTAATTTGCTTTAAAATACCTAAGACGATTTCATATTGAGCGGTACTATCAATCTTTAATTCGACCCATTCAATCGAATCAAAGCCACCTTCTCTGAAATGATAAAACCAATCACCATCCCATGGAGATAAATACCCAGTAGTCAGATCTTTAGTCCGCCACTGTGGAGAGGATGCTTTAAGTTCGTACATTTCTGAGCGCAACTCTTCCCATTTAGTGTTATTCATTACACTGAGCATCGGTTTTCCTTGGGCACATAACACCCCACTAAGGGGCGGTAATACATGGGCTAAAATTAGGAACGAAGTGACGCAGCCCATGTGTTAGCGTCCCAGCGAGCAGCGCGAGCGCCTTTAGTGTTTTGTTAGGTAACGTTGCCACTCGAAGAAAGACTAAACATACCAAATACCAGCAAAGACAAACAAATGAAAACGGATAGGTTCTTTATACCTTTTTTCTTATGTTGATTGCCAGATTCAGTAAGCGCCCCTTGAATGACTAAAGAGTTTAAAAAGTTGAATTTGATAAACCTATTTTCGGACGCGCCATCTTTTTGGTTTTTCGAGGCCAATAGAAGGTAATAGATGCCTCTGAATAAACAAACAAACGAGATTGGAAATGCCACACAGAACACAAGAATGCTTAAAATTACAGATGTGTTGTGTATGTTCATACCGGTACCTAACGCCCAACTTTGGGGCACAAATACATGGGCTATAATTAGGAACGAAGTGACGTGGCCCATGTGTTTGTGTCCCAGCGAACGTAGTGAGTGCCAACAGTTGTTTGTTAGGCCTTTGGCTCACCTTTTTTACCCAATGCTAGTGGATTTTTGATAAAGCCAAATATAAGCAATCCGGCTAATACTATACTTTTAGCAACTTCAATACTAAAAGAAATGGGATTACTATCGTAACTAATAGTACCCAAGCGCCTTGCGTAAGTTGTCCCTTGCATAAATACTTCATGGAGATCGGAGGCAGGCAAATAAAACAAAATGATGCACCAAACTCGAATTATGAAATGAATAATTTTGGAGTCTGTTTTCGTTAAAATATTAGGCACCTTTTTCACTGGGTTTTTTGCTGATTTTTGTACGTTTGTGGCTTCGGGATTACCTACACCTCTTTCAGCTAGTTCTGATTGTATTTCAGCAAATCTTTCAGGAAATTGGAGTTTATCAACTGACTCTCTTGCTTCATTAAGTTCGGCTACTGAGTAACTTGAATAATCTGGCTTTAAATCTGACATAGTTAACTGAGGCCTAACTTTTAAATAAGGG
>NZ_JAHHDX010000163.1:0-569 GCF_018619335.1 Alteromonas sp. ALT199
AAATTATACCCAGATGATTAACCCTATTTGGCTAGACACCTTCGTTACTTTAGTAGAAACAGGAAATTTCACTCGCACGGCTGAGCAGCGATTTATGACGCAACCCGGGGTAAGTCAGCACCTGAAAAAGTTAGAAGAGGTATGTCAGTGTAAACTCGTTGTTCGCTTAGGCAAGGGTATTCAGCTTACGGAGCAGGGTCAGCGGGTGTATCACTACGCTAAAAATCAGCAGGCTACGGAGCAAAACTTTATTGCCAGCTTAAAGTTTGACGCCCCGTTCGAAGGAAAGTGTGTAGTAGCCTGCTCAGGTGCTATCGCTCAGCGTATTTACCCTGCTCTGTTAGCGTTGCAAAAGCAGCATAACGCGCTGAACATTCATGTCGAAGTCGCTCCCCGGCGCACAATCCTATCAGGCATAGCGAACAATACACTTGAGCTTGGCATTGTAACTAACCAGCCAGAGAGCGAAGATATACACAGCGAGTACTTAGGCGAGGAATCACTGGGGCTTATTTTACCGCATAGCCTGCCTGATACGCTTGCTACAAAGCTTTCTGGTTTGTCTGAAA
>NZ_JAHHDX010000163.1:799-98755 GCF_018619335.1 Alteromonas sp. ALT199
ACGGGTACGGGTACGGGTACAAAAATAATAAGCGCATCAGGAAGAGCAAAGAGTAAAACGGTTGATGCTAGTACATTGAAAGATGTCATCACCCACTTAGGGCTTATTAATCACCCTGATGCCGTGCACTACTTACAGCGCTATTTTAACGATAGTGGAGAGCCTGAATTAACTAACGTCAACCCAAATAAGCTGCCCCAAGCCGGCTACATCAACCAGCTTTCGCAAATTCTGCTGCCGGTAAGCGAAGGGTTGGGTTACACCGTGCTGCCCACTAGCACGCTAGACTTTGTGTCATTTGCCGACAAGCTTACTGTTTACAAAGCGAAAAACGAGGTAACAGAGCCCTTATACATTGTTCAAACACCCCACAGCGCTCTACCAGCCCGCTACCAAGCAGTAAAACAAACCATCTCCCAAGTATTGGGATAAATATCGGGGTCAGAGTACATTATTGGGATGGCTTAACGACTAAACGCAGAGCTTTTTAAGAGCGGAGCCGGTAAAGTTACTCTGACCCCACAATTCCTAATTAGTCGTGAAGTGAAGGGTCGGGCGCTACCATCTCGGCTTCTTTTTTGTGTTCGGGTACATCCACTTTACCGGAGGCAATGACCTCCCCCTCTTGCCATAGCTTCCATTCGCCTCGCTCGTAAATATCCCACTGTTCATCGTTGGTTAGCGGTTCGGTAGCAATAATACTTACTACATCCTTTGGCGTGGTCTCAGCTGCGAAATCAATCTCTACTTCAACATCACTTAAACAAGCTGGGCCAAAAGGCGCTCTGCGGGTAATGCTGGCTAACTTTGTACTACAGAATGTAAACAACCAGTCACCGTTACTTAGCAAGCAATTGAACACGCCTTGCTGAGCATACTCTTTTGCCAGTACCACCAGTGTTTCCGCTAACTGTTCAGGCATGGCGTCGCGGGGTAAATTCTGTCTAACATTGTTCATGATGTCGCAGAAAAGCTCTTCGCTGTCTGTATCCCCTACCGCCTCATAAATACCTGCGCGACGTGAAAAGTTGGGAAGCTGTCCGTTGTGCGCGAACACCCAATAGCGCCCCCATAACTCTCGTGTGAAGGGATGTGTATTGGCCAAGTTGATGTTACCTACGTTAGCTTGACGTATGTGGCAGATGGCGTTTTTACTTTTGATAGGAAGTTTAGAAACGAAGTCGGCGATAGGTGACGTGGCGCAAGGCTCAGGGTCGTGAAACATTCGCACGCCTTTCCCTTCATAAAAAGCAACGCCCCAGCCGTCTTTATGCGGCCCAGTTTCACCACCTCGACGCGTTAATCCAGTAAAACTAAAACACAAATCTGTTGGGGTATTGGCACTCATGCCTAAGAGTTCACACACGTTAACTTACAACCTTTAACAATATTTGTATTCAGCATAATAAAGGGCCGGCTCTAGTTCAATTCTCAATTAGGAGCAGTCAGCATTTCTTAATTAAAGAGGCTCTAAAAGCCCCTTTAAATAAAACAAATGCAAATAACAACTATTTCTATTTACATATATACTTTAGTTGAATATGCTATTCGCGATTTTTAAGGCTGCTTGCCGCAAACTAAATAAAAGCTAAAGGAGAGCTTACGTTGACGACTGTATTTGCAATTGGTTTAGTCCTCTGCGTGTTAGCGTGTACAGTCTTGTATGCTGGGAACCCAAATCAGCAATGGTTTAAAGCACGCCCTTTTTCATTCAAAACAGCCATTATTGGATGTATTAGTCTTTGTACTGTCGCAACGTTTTGTTTTAGCCAGACGTTTTCAGTCGCCGCAGCAATTTTTACAACTTTCACATTTAGCATGCTAGGTTTAAGCCTTGTTCCTCTTATCACCCGGTGGGAGAAGCCTTTGACCGCACCACGGGGTAATAAATCTACGTTATCCCGCGCCCAGGGCAGTCACGCAAGTCCTCCCCTATGGTGGTTAAAAAGTATTGGAGCACTTGTATTGGGGCTTCCACTAGGTTTATTTACCAGCGCACTTATTACCTTTGCAATTTTTGATAACACGCCTTTAGACGTCAAAACACAGCATCTTATGTGGTGGATAGTTCCCATCTGGCTCACGCTGATAGCGCTTATTTACTTTTCTAAGCGTCCACTTCGCATTTTCACCGCAATAGCGCTTTTAACCTTTGCAGAGTACCTAGCAATACAGGCCTTGATCTAACCCATGAAACTAGAAAACTTTAAGAACTACCAAAACATTCATATTTGGACTGGCATTTTATCGGGGCTTTTATTGTTCATCTGCTTTGCAACTAGTGCTTTTACCATGTTTAAAGGGCCGCTGAACACCTGGGCGCTTCACAGTGAAAACACCATGCCTGCGATTGCAGAAAGCCAGTACGACGACTTAATACAACAAGTACTTACTGCGCATCCGGAAGCAGGTAAAGAAATGACGGTGTATTTGCCTACGGCAATGACAGTTCATGCACCAGTGCAATGGGTAGTGAGGGATGAAAATAGCCATAACGCAGTCTATTGGCATGCCTCATTAGATGAGGACGGAGAACTTATCAGTCAGCAAGCATTTCTTTCAGATATCGGTGATTTTCTTGATCATTTACACAGAACCGCAGGGATCCCCGGGGGGGACGACCATGATGCGGTTGGTATCTGGGTAATGGGTATTGTATGTATACTCTACTTTGTTGCCATTGTGTCTGGCCTTGTTATCTTTCTACCTACATGGGTAAAAGACTTATTTGCCCTGCGAAAAGCAAAGAAAGCAAAACGTTTCTGGGTAGATTTTCACAATATATTAGGTATTTCAGCGCTTCCTTTTCACATCATTATAGCGGTAACAACCGTAGTATTTGCTTATCACGATATTCTTTATGGCTCTATGCAAAGCCTCGTTTATCAAGACAAGCCCATGTTCAATCGTCCCGCTGCAATTAACGTGGATAGAGATAACAAAAACCTTCTTTCTATAGAAACATTACGACAGAAAATCTCAGAAACTGAGCCTGACTTCAGTATGGCTGAACTGCGTTTTTCGGGTTTGGGTACGCCACGCTCCCGATTGATCATAGGCGGCGAACTTGAAGGAAAGATCATTCGCGGCCCTTATTATGCGTTCTGGGTGACAGACCCATACACAGCTTCAGCTGGGTATACAGCAATGCTGCCTTCAGTTTCAGGCGTAGCGGGTAAAATTGTGAATAGCTTTTTCACGCTGCACTTTGGGGGTTTTGGCGGCAGCACAATTCACTGGGTTTATTTTGCATTGGGCTTAAGCGGTTCACTGCTATTTTTAACCGGCAATATCATTTGGATAGAAGGTTGAAGAAAACGCTCGACAGCTAATGCTCCTGCCACACAGAAACGCTCGGTAAGAATTTTATCACGCCTAACTGTGGGCGTTTGCACTGGAACCTTGATTGGTATTGGTTTATCTCTTCTGGCGGCGAAGCTTGCATCGGCAACACAAAGCAACATTCAGTTCTATCAGCAGCTTGGCTATTACGGCGGGTTTCTCGCAGCAATAGCATACAGCTTTTTAGTTACCCCCATTAAAGCAGCCATTCACAGCCTTTATGCACTTACCGTCATAGCACTTAGCCTTATTTTAGTGACCTGTTTTTATTGGAATACCAGCGTATCTAGCACCATTAATATCGCTTTTATAGCAATCGCTATCTTGCTAATTGCACTGTTTATTTTGACTGCAAAACGTCTGGTCGTGAAGCGCACGCTGGTGCCCCAAGACGGAGTCTGGCAATAACGTAAATCTAACCTCTGACGGGTGTTGACCGTTGACAACCGCCAGATTTTTATCACTTAAGCAATAAAAAGAGCCTCATTAAAAGCGGCCGTACTACTTTGAGAAATAACAAGGAACTACTTTTATGAGAAACGCGTTTCCATCATCGTTATCTTTGATAACAGTGGCAATATCAACGGTCTGCTTTACTGCCAGTGCTCAAACTGCACAAGTCCCTGACGGGAGTGTTGAAGAAATTGAAAAAATCATCGTACTAGGTGAAAAAGCTAATCGCACGTTAAAAGATTCGACATCATCCATATCTGTACTTACCGCAGATGAAATAAACAATACGCAATATAAGTCTGTATCTGATGCCCTGTCAGAAATCGCCAACGTAGTTACACTATCAGGGGCCCTACCCGACATTCGCGGTGTGTCAGGCAACGGTGGCGCTGGTGGCTTTAATTCAATTGCTGGTGGTGCAAAAGGGCGTGTATCCACCTTAATTGATGGGGTTGCCCAACCTTTTGTCGCTGACTTAAGCGGCGATAGCGGCATGTGGGACTTACAGCAAGTAGAAGTGTACAGAGGCCCGCAATCTACAAGTAATGGTCGAAACAGTATCGCAGGATCGGTGTTTATTAAAACCAATGATCCGTCTTTTGATTGGGAAGGTGCGGCGCGTGTAGGCTATCGAAATAAAGATCAGTACATCGATACCGCTGGAGTGATTTCAGGCCCCATCATTGAAGACGAACTTGCCTTCCGCCTAAGTGTACAAACACTTAATGCAGACACCATTACCAACGGTGAAGGTTTTGAAACTAACCCACCAGACTACGACATAGACGAAATTGAAACCCGCCGCGTGCGCGCGAAGCTTAAATGGCAGCCTAGCGACGATCTTTCATTTATGCTCACGCACACCTACAACAACGAAGAAGGTGACACGGGGCGTATTTATTATGAGCTTGAAAACTTAGACGAGCGAAATCGCGTTTTCTTTAGAGATATTGAAACGGAAATCTCCACCACCTCCCTACTTACTGAATATGCAATTAATGATAATTTCTCATTCGACCTTATCTTGGCATATATGGATTATCAGTGGGGCTTTGACAGTTACGAAGCATCAGATGAAAACGAACAAACCCTGGTATTCGATGAAACTAACACCACGGTAGATGCAAAGCTAAACTTCGCATTTAATGAAGGTGAAACCACAGGTTTCGTCGGTTTCTATTATTTTGAGCGTGAGCAAGATATTTTAAGCACGGGCGCATTTCCCTACTATGGTGACGACAATAGTGAATCCATCGCATTATATACCGAAGCCAACTTTACCTTGTCAGATAAGCTTACGCTTACAGCGGGTGGGCGTCTAGAAAGAGAAAGTCAAGATAGGCACTTCGTTTATGACCCTATTGATGATGTATACATTGAAGATACTAACATCTTCCTTCCTAAACTAGCGCTAACCTACGATGTAGATGAAAGCACTACGTTAGGTTTGAGTGCGCGCAAAGGTTATAACGCAGCGGGTGGCGCGCTTAATTTTACTGCTCAAGAGTACTATTACTACGATGAAGAAGAAGTTTACACCTACGAGTTAAGCTCGTGTACTTCGTTAACTAATAATACATTCATTAGTGCTAACCTTTTCTATAACGACTATTCGGGCTTTCAAGCATTAAGCTCCACGCGCTTTATAACAAATATGCCAGAGGTAAGAACTTATGGCCTAGAAGCAGAGCTGCATACAAACCTCACCGACGACCTTCAGCTTAATGCAGGTATTGGCTTGCTTAACAGTGAAATTACCGATGCGGGTGAGGATTACCCTGATGTGGATGGAAACGAATTGAATTCTGCCCCCTCTTTTAACGCAAATGTAGGGGCAAAATATTGGTTAAACGACACATTTAATATAGGCGGCTCGGTTCGTTACATTGGCGAATACTTTGGCGATTTCTCTAATACTGAGGAAAGAGTGGCAGGAGACTATACCTTGGTGCGTTTAACCGCAGGTTATAACACCGACAATTGGTCTATAACTGCGTTTGTGGACAACCTTTTTGACGAAACCGCCATTGTGACCCAAGAACCAGTCAGTGCCCTTAACCCAGCAGGCTATGCTGCTATTGCGGACCCGAGGAATGTAGGGGTTTCTGCTACTTACAAGTTTTGATCGACGTTAAATAATAAACTTTTTGCCATTACCACCGTTAGTTACGTTTCGCTGACGGTGATAATGGCTTTGACCTTGTTTTGCAAAGTGAAAGGCTAATCGATGACTTCAAGTTCCCTGTGTAGCAACGAAGGGCTATCAACGCTTAAATATAACGTTGATATATTTTCATTTAATAAAGCCATACCAGAATAATATGGTTGGGGTTTATTGAAGATAAGCTTGACGTTAGCGACGCCCCTTCCAAAGTGAAAATCCTCTTTGGTTAAACTTCTACTCCACTCGCCAACTTCCATGCTTTCTATATTCGCTTTTGGAATTACAACCATTCCCCACCACGAGTTATTCACTACAACCTTGTCCTGCCAAACAAAAAGACTGTAGTTTTTGCTCACGCGGTAGTTTGCGACAAACATGATCACTAGATAGAACACCAAAGTAGCCACCACCATGGCAATAGTTTCACTAAATTCCGATAGCAATACATATGATGCATAGGTTGTGACACTTAAAACAATGAGTACGCCCAGTAAATGCCACCACTTACCAGAAAGTAACTTGAGGTGCACTGCGCTTTTCACATGTTTTTTACTGAAGCTAGGTATGGCGTAATACCAACTTGCTGGTTCATGGGCCAACATTAAAGCAAGCTCAAGCTGCTTAGCCTCTTTGCTACCTTTTTTCGGTGCTTCATCTTTTTCATATTTTTCAAGCATATGAATACGCGGGTCGCCACTTAGTTTACGTGCGCCCCAAAGTGCTTTTACGATAGTGACTAATAGCACGACTTCGATAACCATCAATACAACAATGATGGGGTATTTTAGGTAGCTAATAAACGCAAAATAGTGCGAAAGCTGTTCTGGGTAGTTATAGCGAGCTATCAAACTACTTAGGGAAAATATTAGCAGCACTTTCCAAAGGGCCTGTTCGCCAATACGGATTACCCAGAAGTAATACAACAACGGCAGCGCAATGAAATAAACTAAGGAGACCAACGCTGTATTGCGCCAGCTTGGCTCTGATATGATATTGCTAAAGGTAAGCGCAATGTCTGGCAAGGTACTCGGCAAAAACCATGTGCCTACATAAAAACAAACCGCAGCAACTATTAAAAAAGCAATTCTGTATTTGACGGGTTTACGCATATTTCATCCCTGATGCGTTGAAGATAAAAAGCAGCTAAGAAGCTAAACATTTGATACACAATACGAAAAAATGGGGTCAGAGTACATTAATTTGCTGGTAGGAGTCGTCCGACTTTGGCGAAATGTACTCTGACCCCGTTACTTTTATGCGGCTTTTACTTTAGTGGTTGTTTCAGGTTGTGAAACGTTAGTTTCTAATTGGGGTTCAACGCTAATTGGCTCGCTTTGAGTTTGGCCATCACGAACGTTCTTTTGCACCGTAATGGCAGCAAATAAGCTTAAGGTAAATGCCATTCCGAAAAAGCCTTTTTCACTTAGTAAAAGTTCGGCGTTTAGCAATCCAATAACTAACAGTACTATGGCTGACCCAGTAGCGACCGCTGAAGCTAAAAAATATGCCTTGGTTGTAGGTACACCTTCCATTTTATCTCGTACCGTTTTTTGCAAGCTTACCACTGAAAAAAGGCCAAATAGCATAATAGTGAAGTAATAACCTTTTTCGTTAAGGGCCATAGGCGCGTTGTACAAGCCTATGAAATACGCACCTACGCCTACAATTAATGCTGCTAGTGACGCGATTCGAAACGCTTTAGTGGGTTTATTAATATTTTGCATAGTAAAACTCCTAAATATTCTCTATTTGACCCGTGCGGGTAAACGTAACGGCCTTGTTTGATAAATCGTACTTCTGCATATAGCGGGCAAGGCTACCGAAAGTGGTAGTTTCTACCTTGCGACCGTGATCTGACAGGGTTACGCCATCGCTGAACATACTCGCTAAGCCAAGTTTAGCGCGGCTCATATTTACTTTTTGCGGCGAAAAATGGGCTTTCGCATTTACCTTCAGCTGCGCAATATCAGTGGTTGAGTAAATTGCCGCATTTAATACATCAAGGGTGTATTCCGTGCAGTTTTGGCGTTCACTATTAAATGGGTTTGCCACCACTGAATATCGAGCATTGTGAAGCAGTTTAGCTTTGTCATCGCGATATAGATTCACTAACGCTTGCTGTACTTCTACTGAAGGAATAATTATTCCTGCCTCAAGGGCGTACGCCCCCCAGAAGAAATCTACAGGATAGTCGGTAATCAAATGACTTCTGCCTTGCTCTTCAGCATCTTGATATAAATTGTGTATGGCATAGCCTTTTACCATATTGCCATCGCTTAACTGAATCGTTGAGTAAATAGCAACGGCGGTATGGGTAAAGCGAATGCCTTTCGGCATATCTTCAATAGGTCTGCCACGTCTTGCAATGATAAACGCCCGGGCCCCTTCACTTGCCGCATACTTTTCTACATCTTTTGAAAATGTCGCAATCGCTTCTGGCGTAAAGGTGGGCTTACCATGCTGCTGGCTTCCCGCGTACACGTCATGGATACCAGACATTAATAATACAATGACTAACCCGATTGAAGTTATGTAGGCTCGCATGTCTAACCTACCGCTTAGTGTTAGTTGTCGTAGTGATCACTTTCGTTTTAGTAGTAACCACTTGGTTCGGGGCTGGGTCGGCAGTAATAATAGTTTCGGTTATCACCAAAGGCTGGTTGTGCGCCGCTGAAGATTGATGACTGGCTCGATGAAGGTTGCGAGCACTTTCATTCACGGTACTTTCTACCACCGCGCTTCCGGCAACAACCACGCTCCCGGTCAATACCACAGGTACTGCCACCACCGCACTCGCTACCGAAGCTGTTGTTGCTAAACCTTCAGATGCGGCTAACGCGCTGTGTTTACTGGCTTTGCCGCTATGGTCAAAAGAATCATCTGCCATTGCAGAATGGGTAAGAAGCGCACTACTTAATAGTGCAGTTAACATCAATGTTGAACGTGTATTTTTCATATCACTTGCTCCTAGTTTGTTAAGACAAGATGTGTCTGAACACTTTCTACACTAGAGCCAAGAATAAATTTCGTAAACCAAAATGATTAATGTAGTATTAATTTACACCACCAGTATAAAAAATTAATACCATGAGCCAAATTAGCCTTGTGTACGACACCTTAAAGCAATGCTTACGGGAAAAACGACTTACATATAAGCAGCTTGCAGAAATGCTCAATGTAAGCGAAGCAAGCGTGAAGCGTAACTTTTCGTTGCAGGCGTTCAGCCTTGATAAGTTAGAGCAGGTTTGCGAATGCTTACATTTGTCTTTAAGCGATTTATTTAGTCTTTCACAAAGACAGCAGGAAAAGATTTCACAGCTGTCTGAACAGCAAGAAATGGAGTTGCTTGCTAACCCAAAGTTATTGCTTGCCGCGGTATGCGTAAGAGACGGTTGGCGCTTTTCAGAACTCATCGAACATTATGATATTGATGAAGTAGAAGGCATTAAGCTAATGACAACCCTTGATAGGCTTAAGCTAATAGAACTGTTGCCGAACAACCATTATAAGCTGCTTATTGCCCAAGACTTTAGGTGGATCCCTGGCGGGCCGCTGGAAAAGTTCATGGAAAGAGAAGTCATGGTGAAGTTCATGGACCCAAAGAAAAACGAACCATGGATGTTTCGCTTTTACTTACGAGGGCGCTATTCACAAACCTCGGTTTCTATTATTCAACGTCGTCTTGAGCAGCTTAGGCAAGAAGCAGCTAAACTTAGTAGCGAAGATAACGACTTACCAATAGAAGAGCGCCAACATGTGGGGCTGCTTATGGCGATGCGGCCATGGGAGCCTTCACTTTTTGAAAACATGAAGCGAAAATAACCCTGTAAGAAAAGCTTTGGGGTCAGAGTACATTTCGTAGAAAAGTACTCTGACCCCATTAGTTTACTTCGCAGAAAAGTTTTCTGCACCCATTTTTAAGAGGCGCTTTTTGCCTGCATGGTAGCTGGTACTCTGTTGGACAGCGTTAGGTAAACGATACTGGCGATAATTAGCCCCACGAACCACGCATAGGCGTAAAGCGTATCGAAAATGGCGGGTACGCTGTCCACAAACCCTGCGGCGTGCATAAATCCAGGAATGTTAGGCAAGATACCAATGATAAGCGCTGTCACGCCAGCCATGTTCCAACCGTTATTCACACCGTATTCACCTGAGTGTTGAAACAGCGCATCAATGTTTAACGTCGATTTTCTTAAAATGAAATAGTCGGCAATTAAAATGCCAGCAATAGGGCCAAGCAGCGCAGAATATCCCGTAAGCCACGTAAATAAATAGCCTCCCGCGGTTTCAAGTAGCTTCCAAGGGAAAATAGCAACACCAATTCCCGCGGTGATATATCCCCCCATTTTGAAGCTAATTTTTGAAGGCGCCATGTTCGAAAAGCCATACGCTGGGGCGACCATATTAGCGGCTAAATTTGTAGTTAAAGTAGCGAGTGCTAATGCCGCGAGAGCAAAGACCACGCCCATGCCACCCATACGCCCGGCAAGCGCCACTGGGTCCCAAATGGCTTCACCGTAAATGGTTACCGTTGCTGAGGTAACCGCTACACCTATGAAAGCAAACAACGCCATAGGTAATGGCAAGCCAATAGCTTGGCCTAACATTTGATCTTTTTGTGATTTAGCGAAGCGAGTGAAATCGGGAATATTTAATGCCATGGTTGCCCAAAAGCCCACCATAGATGTAAGACCTGCGAAAAAAGCAGACCAAAACTGGCCTTCTTTAGCGCCCCCTTCGACAAATTGAGATGGCGTAGATAACATAGCGCCAAATCCACCGGCATTAATGTATGCCCAAGCAAGAAGCGCTAAGCCCATTAAGATCAAAAATGGTGCAGCAAAAGTTTCAAGCCAGCGAATAGATTCAGTACCGTGCTTAATAAAAACTAAGTGCATTGCCCAAAAAGCAAAGAAGCACAGAGTTTGGGTAATATCTATACCTAAAAATGGCAGCGCCTGCCCCACAAAAGCGTCGCCGCTGACGCCATTTAAAATAACGTATATCGCGCTGCCACCAACCCATGTGTTTATACCAAACCACCCGCAGGCTACAAGACCGCGAGCCAGAGCAGGAATCTTCGCGCCTTTGGTACCAAAAGCACTGCGTAGCAATACAGGAAAAGGTAAACCGTATTTAGCCCCGGCGTGACCAATTAACATCATTGGCAGCAGCACGATAACGTTACCCAACAGCACGGTAATCACTGCCTGATACCAATTCATGCCTTCAGATACTAGCCCAGCAGATAGCAAATAAGTGGGTACACATACCACCATAGCCACCCATAATGCCGCATAGTCCTTCCATCTCCAGGTTCTTGTTGCCTCACTGGTGGGCGCCAAATCTTGGTTCCATAAATCGCCATCGTAATGGGAAGGTTTTGTCATGGGTTGATTGTTGGTGTTATCCACGCTCTATTTCCTTGTTGTTTTGGTGCTGCACGAGCTTGTCTTATTTATGATAAAAAAACAGGGCTTTACGAAGCGTTACTGTTCACAAAATACTGAATATTTTGCAGGTTCTTCTGGTGCCATTTTTTGAAAAAATGCAGCATTGTTTTCAATTAGCGAAAACCCACTATTTAACACTAAATCGTTTATAAGAGCGGAAGCAAAAATGCTGCCGCTTTGCACTTACCGATAACGCGACACCTAGATACCAATTTTTAAATTTCAGTATCTAGGTTAGCTATATATTCCGCGTTTTTGAGTAAGGCCGTTTTCGAGTAAAATTTAGGGTTTAAGTCAAGCGCCTGCCACGCCTAACTTACCGAACTAAAAACTTCGTCTTATTGTCACGCCATAAGTCCTAGGCTTGGCATAGGAAATTTGGCTGGTGCCGTAAAAACCTGACACGTCAAAACCTATTAGTTCGTGGTCAGAATCAAACAGATTATCTACGTAAGCGGCTAGGCTCCATTTGTCTTGCCCATCTACCCAAGTTAAGCGTGCATCGGTCGTAGCATAACTATCAATTTCATGAGCGGTAAAATTACGCGCATTGTGGAAAGTTTCAGATTGATAGTTTGCTGATAGCTGTGCAGCCATATTTCCTTCGAACGCATCCCAGTTGTACCTGAGCATGGCTGACGCTTGATATTCAGGAGTAAAGGGCGGCGTGGTATCTGCAAAGTAACCTGAAGCCACTTCTAAGTCCTCAACCACAGCGTCGGTATACGAGAAGTTCACCATTACATCTAAGCTATCAGTGGGCGTTAAGAACACTTCTAATTCCACACCACTAAACGAGGCTTCTTCATTCGTCACTACACCTGCATTGTTTACCCATGAAAACGACTGGTAATCGTTATAGTCATAGTAGAAGACATTGGCATTAAACACGCCACTTCCCTGCATGAAGCTGTGCTTTAAGCCTGCCTCGTAAGAGGTCAACTCTTCAGGCTCATATAAACTAAAGCCGCCAGACAGCGGAGCATTAAAACTTCCCGCTTTTACGCCTTGGTTAATCCCAGCGTAGTACAAACTATTGCCGACACTGTATTCCAACTGAAGCTTAGCAGACCATAAATTTTGATCGTTACTTTGCACTAGCATTTCTAACGAAGACGTACTGGTGTCAATCTCAATTACTCGGTCATCGGTATTCTCGTTTTGATACACATTACCGATGAAGTCTTTATTCTCTCGGGTGTATCGAAGCCCGCCTACTAGCACTAAGTCATCGGTTAAGCTGTAGTCTACTTGCCCGAATACAGAGTAAGACTCGGTTTCAAGGGCCACCAAGGTATTGTTTTCTTCACCGCCCAAATAAAAGGCTGTAGACGGCCCTGCCAAACCTTGACTGTAATCGGTGTCGATAGAAAGGTAATAAAGCCCCCCAACCCACTTTAAGTCTGCAGTTTCGCCTGAAAAACGAAACTCTTGGCTAAACTGCTCAATGGTGCTGTTAGACTGGAAGATAAGTTCAGGGGATGCCGTTTGGTCAGAATCAAGACCAACAGTACGCTTGAACTCTTTATAATCTGACATGGCAAAGAAATCGAAGCTTTCGAAGGCATAGTCTAACGTTGCCGCTAAGCCTTTTGACTTGATTTTGTTTTGATCATCAAAAGCAAAGTCTTTATTAACTTTATTACCTGAACCGTCGGGGTCGAAGTTACCATTGAAGTCACCACCTTGCACTGGCCGGAAAGGGTCGCCATTAAAATTACCATCTACGCACACGCCAGCCTGAATAGTGTCACAGCCAAGCGGGTCGTCGGCTGCGAAAATCACATCTATTACATTGCCTGCGGCATCTTTTACTTCTGTGGTATTCACCACCTGATACGGGCCTTCGCTTTTGGTAGTATCAGACCAATTACCGCTTAAAAGTAAGGTCCCCTCCTCACCAATATCAAACATCAGCTGAGCACGAAACGCTTTAGTGTCGTCGTTATAGCCGTCTTCCCCACCACCTACTGAACCCAAGCGCGTATCGGGCGCAGCGCCGTCTTCGTAAATATTTTCGAGTATTTCACCTTGCTGGTTGGTAAACCCAGAAAAGCGACCATAAACGCCGTCTGCTATTTCCCCTGATATGGCCCCTTCAAAACGATATTGTTCGAAACTGGCTGCGGTAAACTCTGCATAGCCCTCTGTGTCGGCGGTGGGTTTTGCGGTAATGGTATTTACCAGTCCGCCTGTAGCGTTTCTGCCAAATAAGGTTCCCTGTGGACCTTTTAAAATTTCTATACGGGCTACATCAAATAATCCAAAGGTTTGCGCTTGGGTACTGGCTAAGTAGCCACCGTCCACATAGACCGCCACCGGCGCTTCTGCCAAATCAGCGTAGTCGTTTTGCACCACGCCTCGAATATTAAAAATAGCGCGCTGCCCACCAATATCACCGGCTAACGACACACCTGGTGTAAACGCGATAAGCTCGGTACTGCTTTCAAGACCTAGTGCTTCAAGTTGCTCGCCTGAAAAGGCGGTGATAGCGATACCCACATCGCTTATATTCTCGTTACGCTTTTGCGCGGTAACTTCAATACTTTCCCAAACATTCTCTGCAGCAAAGGCCGCTGGCGCACTTAACGCCATCCCAACGGTTAACGCCAGCAGACGCTTGTGTGTGTTTAACGTATGCATGTTTTACTCTCGTTTATAGTTCTTTTTAACAAGCCTTGCGGCGGTGTTGTCCCGATATTTTTATAAGAGTAACTGTCGACGTGAACTGCTTATCGATTGCCACTGGGGGTGCAAACCTAAGGCAGGACTGGAGAGGAACTGCCAAAGGTTTGCGGGTTTAAATTGTTATAATTAATGGCGTAGCTTTTTATACCTACCGCCAGTGAACATTTGCCGTTTTAGCTAAAGGCATCAATAAACTGGCAGCGTGTAATTGTTTATCACAGCGGTTAGTTAACTAGGAAATGAAAAGCTGACTCCTTCTCTAACACCACTTGAGGGCCAACGTTGTGTGATGGTTTTGCGCTTAGTATAAAAACGCACGCCGTCCGGACCGTATGCGTGAAGGTCGCCAAACAGTGAGCGCTTCCAACCACCAAAGCTGTGATAAGAAACAGGTACAGGCAAGGGAACGTTAATGCCCACCATGCCCACCTGAATATTGTCGGAGAAATAACGGGCAGCTTCACCGTCACGGGTGAAAATGCAGGTGCCGTTGCCGTACTCATGCTCGTCAATAAGCTGCATGGCTTGCTGCATACTTTCAACGCGCATTACCTGTAATACCGGGCCAAAAATTTCGGCCTTGTAACTGGTCATTTCCGGCGTAACTTTATCAATAAGTGTGGCACCTAAGAAAAAGCCGGTTTCGTAGCCCTCGACTGTGGGGCCTCGCCCGTCTACAACTACGTTAGCGCCTTGCTCAGCTGCACTTGTTATGAAGCCTTCTACTTTCTCTTTATGCTGCTGCGTGATCAGGGGGCCAAAATCATTAGATGCATCGTTAAATGCCCCTACTTTTAAGTCTTTCATCGCCGATTGCATTTTATCTACAATCTCATCAGCTATCTTGTCGCCCACGGCAACCACCACAGACAACGCCATACAGCGCTCCCCCGATGAGCCAAAGGCTGCGCCTAAAAGCTGATTAACCGCGTTATCAACGTCCGCATCAGGCATAACAATGGCGTGATTTTTCGCCCCGCCTAAGGCTTGGCATCGCTTGCCGTTTGCATTGGCCTTTGAATAGATATATTCGGCAATGGGCGTTGAACCTACAAAACTCACCGCTTTAATGCGCTCGTCATCAAGTATTTGATCAACTGCTTCTTTATCACCATTGATCACATTGAAGACACCGTCGGGTAACCCTGCTTCTTTCAGTAACTTTGCTAAGAAAATGGCGCAGCTTGGGTCTCGTTCTGAAGGCTTAAGTACAAATGTATTTCCGCATACAATGGCGAGCGGAAACATCCAAAGCGGCACCATAGCCGGAAAGTTAAATGGCGTGATTCCTGCCACCACACCAAGGGGCTGAAACTCGCTCCATGAATCTATACTTGGCCCCACATTTTTACTGTGTTCACCTTTAAGCAACTGCGGCGCGCCACAGGCAAATTCTACGTTCTCGATACCTCGCTGTAGTTCGCCCGCCGCGTCGTGGCTTATTTTTCCGTGCTCGGCGCCAATTAACGCAATAATTTCATCCGCATGCTCTTCAAGTAAGCTTTTGAACTTAAACATAACGCGAGCACGCTTACTTACCGGCGTATTTCGCCATTGTGGAAAAGCTTGTTGTGCGTTAACAATGGCTTCGTTTACCGTAGCTTTCGATGCCAGCAAAACCAGCTTCTCTGCTTCCCCCGTTGCCGGGTTATAAACATCTTGCATCCGCCCTTTGGGCGTACAGGTTTCAC
Source organism: Alteromonas sp. ALT199 (assembly GCF_018619335.1). Classification (GTDB taxonomy): domain Bacteria; phylum Pseudomonadota; class Gammaproteobacteria; order Enterobacterales; family Alteromonadaceae; genus Alteromonas. The sequence continues at coordinate 16,594 of NZ_JAHHDX010000163.1, forward strand.
CGTTTATAAAATGGCCTACTACTTTCATTGGGTATCTAATCCTTCAGTTATGCGTCTTTGCACGCGCTGTGATATCCGCGCTGGTAATATAAAAGTGCGTCGGCTTCTTGGTCTTGTTTAATGTCTACTACTTGGCAAAAAAGCACATCGTGTGTAGCAACACTTTTTACATCTGTGATAATGCAATCAAAACTGACTGCGGCATCGAGTAGTTGAGGGCAGCCAGTGGCTGACTCGCCCCACTCACCAATTTCAAAGCGTTCACTCATAGGCGCTTTACCACCAAAAGTGTTTGAAATTGACTGGTGCTGCGAGGTTAGCGTGTTGATAACTAAATGCGTGCTGTTCTTAAATACCTGATGCACAGAAGCGCTGCGGTTTAAACACACCAGCAAGGTGGCTGGGCTGTCGCTTACGCTACACACTGCCGTCGCTGTAAAGCCAGCGCGCCCTTCTGGGCCAGTTGTTGTAACGACATTCACCGCTGCCGCTAAGCTAGACATGCCCTGTCGGTATTGCTCAGGCGTAACCGGGGGAAGCACTTCTGTTACTGCGTTTTTTATTGCTGTAATAGTCATACAAATATCCTTTGTGTTGGCGTTACAATATTTGACAAGCTTGCTCGAAGCTTAAGCGAGGCAAACGTTTGTGCACTTTCTTTCCATCGCCATAGCCAATGTTAAGTAAGAAGTTCACCTTCCACGTGCTATCAGAAAAGAATGTCTCGTTGAGTAATTTGGGGTTAAAGCCAGACATGGCACCGGCATCAAGACCTAATGCGCGCGCGGCACTAATTAGATAAGCCCCCTGCATTGAACTGTTTCGCATAGCGGTTTCAAATGCAGCTTCGGGGCTTGAGGTGAACCAGCTCTTAGCATCCGCATAAGGAAATAGCGTAGGTAATTCTTCATAGAATTCTTCATCGTAAGCCACGATAACCGTACAAGGTGCAGTCATGGTTTGCTCTACGTTACCGCTTGAAAGACAAGGCTTAAGTTTTTCTCGCCCTTCATCTGAGGTTATAAAAACAAATCTCGCCGGGCTGCAATTTGCTGATGTCGAGCCTACTTTCACCAAGTCATAAAGCTGCTTTAGCACCGCTTCATCTATCGTTTTATCCTGCCATGTAGTGTGCGTGTGCGCACCACTAAATAGCTGGGCTAGGCCACTTTCGCTAATGGGGACTTTTGTTTCATATTCAGTTTTCTCTGATACCGTCATTTCAAGTTCTTTCCAGTTTATAAATTGTTTGGCAATGTTGTAGCCGCCCAGGTATTGGTTTGAGTGCTTCGTCTTAAGCGCTTTGTAGCGAGCGTTTAAGCTATGCGCGCTAAGTATTCCAATACCAACTTATTAAATTCCTCAGGCACCGTAATGCTTGATGCATGACCGCCATATTCCATTACCGATAGCTCTGCATTAAGCATGGCATCAGCTAATATTTTTGAGCGCTGCCACGGAACCAGGGTGTCGTCTTTATTTGCCAGCGCTAACGTTGGTGTAGAGATAGACGCTAGTTTGTCATCGATATCAAACGCGCTAAGAGCACCGATACGAGCTAGTAAGTTATCTACATCGGGAAAATGATTGAGTAAATGTGCCTCTTCATCGTCTAAGTGCTGTGCATTAGCAGCTATCCAATCAGGTGGAAACAGCAGCAGCGCCTGCAACTGTAGATACATGTCTTTTCTATCCGCAGCCAGTAAGGCTTTGCGTATATCAAAGCAACGCAGGGTGTGCGGATTGGGGCTACTCCATGCATTTACTAGCACTAGGCTTTGCACAAGGCTGGGCTGAGTTAACCCGAGTTCTAAGCCCACCAGCCCACCTAGTGCATGGCCAACAAAATGGCATTGCTGCACTTCCAGTTTTTTTAGCAGTGCAGCGAGTTCATTTGCCATATCCGAAATACTGTAGTTCGATGGCAAGTCACCCACACTTTTGTTAGTTCCAAGCTGGTCGTAAGTGATTACTCTGTAGTTTTGGGTAAAGTCAGCCAGTTGGGGGTGCCAAAACTTTGCTGCCCCGCCTAGCCCTGAACTAAACACAACCGTTGGCGCGTCGGGCGACGTAAGACCGTGTATTTCGTAATGTGTTTTACCGCACATTTCGCCGTGCATTTTGACGTGCATTTCGCCGCTCGTGTGGGCGTAGCTTGCCTGCGTATCAGAAGGCATATAGCTCACCTACATAAAACCAATGAGCACAATTAATGGGAAGTCCAAACATAACCGCTTACCCAATGTGTGCTGTAGAGGCAATTTCAATTAAGGCTTCAGGCTTTACCAACCCAACTTTAATGCAGTAGCGAGCAGGCTTTTCGCCTGGGAAGTATTCGGCGTACACCTTGTTTACCGCGGCGTAGTCGTCCCAATCGGTAATAAAAATTGCGTTGAAAGTGACGTCATCCATAGTGCCACCCGCCTCTTCAATAACGCTTTTAATGGTCTCTAAAACATGGCGAGTCTGCGCTTCGGCATCGCCCACGTGGACTACGTCATTGTTTTCATCAAACGGCAAAGTGCCTGACACGTATAAAATATTGTCAGCCATAGAGCCCGGAACAAAAGGGGCGATTGGCGTTGATGTACCCGCTGGAATAATGGCTTTCTTTGGCATAATTACATTCCTCATTCTTTGCGCTATTTACACAGTGCTTTTAGTACTGCTTTAGCTAATTTTTTATAAAGGCAGCGCTACTTGTTGCCCTTGTATTTCGATTATCGGTTTCTCGTTTTTTAAGCTTTCTTTCTCATTTTTGAAAAGCCGCTTCGCGCTACTTACTGCGAACTCACGTTTGGGCTTTTAAAACTAAGAAGACTTAAACACTTCACAAAATTGCGCCGTTGTAGACACCCAACCGAAAAACGTCTGAATATTAAAAAGAGACGCTTCATGAATCTCTGGCGGACCAGCTTGATAAGCGGCGTCAGCGAGCACCACCCCAAAATATTCCAGATGGAAGCCGTCGCGCAGCGTAGATTCCACACACACATTGGTGGCAATGCCGGTAAACACTATGTTGCGTATGCCGCGGGCCCGCAGCATGCTGTCTAAATTGGTGTTATAAAAACCGCTATAGCGGGTTTTAGGGATAACGATATCGCCGGCTTGAGGCTTTAGTGCGTCTACAAGCGCGTAGTCCCAAGTGCCTTTGGCAAGCAAACTCCCCTTCAACTCGGGCTGTTTGCGCATGGTTTTAAGGGCGTTAGACTTATACCAGTTTGGTGATCCAGGTCCTCCCGCCTCTTTGTAGTCGGCATCCCATCCATTTTGTAAAAACACCACCGGCATGCCTGCAGCGCGTGCAGTTTCCAGTACCTTAACGGTATTCTCAATAACAGGCGCGGTGGTAGATACGTCAAAACCCGCTTTGTCTAAGTAACCGTTTTTACTGGCATACGCGTTTTGCAAATCCACAACTATCACGGCGGTTTCAGCAGGGTTTAAGGTTAAGGGCTCAGGTTTGGCAGGCAGCACTGGCTGTCCTGATTGACGCGCTTGAAAGCACCCTGACACTTCAAATACTTCACCGGCAGACATTATGCTGCTCCCGATGTTTCAAGTAGATGCTGACGTGATTTCATTAACGGCTGAATTTTAGTGCCGAAATCATCCATACCTTTAAGGAAGTCATCAAAGGTCAGCAATACCCCTTCACAGCCTGGAACCGTCGCGATTTCATCAAGCATTGAAGCGACTGACTCGTAAGAGCCTACTAGCGTACCCATATTCAGGTTTACTGCTGAGGTTGGATTGGTCATATCGCGAATGTTGGTGTCTTTACCTGACTTTTTGTCGGCCGCGCCCTGCGTTGCCATCCAATCTAACGCTGACTGATCTTTACCGTCTTTATAACTTTCCCATTTAGCCATAGCTGCTTCGTCGGTTTCATCAGCAATGACCATGATAAGTACCGCAGAGCCTACGCTGCGACCGTGCTTTTCAGCCGCTTCGGTCAAGCGCGCAGCGGTAGGAGCAAATGCGGTAGGTGTATTCACACCTTTGCCAAAACAGAAGTTATAGTCGGCGTGACGGGCCGAGAAATCCATGCCCGCGGCACTTTGCCCAGCACAAATAAGCGGTATTTTACGCTGTGGTTTAGGTAGCATGCGGCAGTCATCCATTTGGAAATGCTCGCCTTTAAAATCACTTTTCCCTGTTTCCCACAGCTCTTTTACTACTTTGATGTACTCATCTAAATATTCGTAGCGGTTGCCGAAAAATTCATCGCCCGGCCACATGCCCATTTGCGAATATTCAGGGCGTTGCCAGCCAGTAACCAAGTTGACCCCAAAACGACCGTTGGAAATAGAATCGATAGTACTTGCCATACGCGCCATGATCGCTGGTGGCAAGACTAACGTTGCGGCTGTGGCATACAGCTGTATTTTTGAGGTAACAGCGGCAAGACCAGCCATCAAGGTAAACGACTCTAAGTTGTAATCCCAAAATTCTGTTTCACCGCCAAAACCGCGCAACTTGATCATAGAGAGCGCAAAGTCCATATCGTACTTTTCTGCCTTCATTACAATCTCTTTGTTGAGATCGAACGATGGTTTGAACTGAGGCGAATTTTTAGAAATTAACCAGCCGTTGTTACCAATCGGAATAAATACACCTATATCCATGTTGTTCCCTCTGCTTGTCTGCGTTTTAAGCGGTTTACCCCGCTTTTTTTAAGGTTGCCGAATTCAAAACATTGAAGTGGCGGTATACATAGTGAACAGCATAAAGCAGGCCAATTTATTTATTTGTTAATTTTCAAAAACTTACAGAATACACAATTTGAAATTAGACCCATTGGTTCAATTTGGAACATCCAGTCCAGTGCAACTGAACTTAATTGGTGCATATTTGTGCAAATGGGTTTATTGGTTAGAAAACTGCGCGTAAACTATGCGCCAGATTGCAGAAATCCGGTTAAGAAGAATTGAGTAGTGAGTAAATCTGAAGACCAACTAAGTACAAAAACAGCAAGAGCTTTTAGCCCTACAACCCAAAAGCGGCGAGAAAAAGCACTTTTAGAAAAACGCACCCGTATTATGGATGCAGCGCTATCACTATTTGCAAAAAACGGCGTAAGCGGTACTACGGTAGAGCAGGTATCGGAATTAGCGAATGTCTCAAAGAGTAACTTACTGTATTACTTTAAAAGTAAAGACGGCCTTTACCTATCGGTTATCACTCACCTATTAGATGTGTGGCTGACGCCACTGCAAAGCTTTTCTGCAGAACAAGAACCCATAGCCACATTAAGTGAATACATAAAAGTAAAACTTGAAATGTCGAGAGACAACCCAGCCGAATCAAAGCTTTTTTGTATGGAAGTGGTACAAGGTGCACCGCTTTTAATAAAGGAATTAGAAACGCCACTGAAAGCCTTGCTGGATGCAAAAAGCGCCGTGATTAATGCGTGGATTGAAGCCAGCAAATTAAAACCTGTCGATCCCATACACTTAATTTTTAGCATTTGGGCTATTACGCAGCACTACGCAGATTTCAGCGTTCAGATTAAAGCGGTCACAGGTAAAGATTTAAGCGATCCCGTCTTCTTCGATAGTACGCTTAGTAACATTCAGCATATTATTTTAGATGGGCTAAAGCCTGAGTAGCGTTTTTTAAATTGGTATTGATGGCTTAAAAAATTAAGAATTTAGCCGTTTGCGTTATTAATTGGCATTAACTGTTTCTCACAGAGGCAATAATGATGAACTTTCTTTTAAAAAACTTTCTAAACGCTCAATACTAATTATAGCCACACCACCATAACCCTTTTCAATTAACTGCAATTCATACAACTTGGTTAGCGCTTTATGCGCAGTAAGTACAGTAACCCCTAATCTTTCAGCGTAATCGCTTTGTCGCAATGAAATAAAGGCACGCTTGGATGTGAGATGTGACTGATAAATAAGCTTGGCTAGCTGTACATGAGTAGGCAATCGTTGAATATCGTCCAGCCTCTCCAATGCTGTATGAAGTTTTATTGCCAGTGACCGGGTGATGAATTCAGAAATCACTGTATGTTGCTTTGTCAGAGAACGAAAAGCAGCTTCAGAGATCTGCAATATCTTACATTGAGTTAGCGCTTGTGCATGGTGGGTTCTGGCAAGCGAAGCATACAGGGTAAATTCTCCGAACGTATCTCCACGTCGCAGTATGGTGGTAATTTGATAATTGCCGTCCAGACCGTAATTACCAATCTTTACCTCCCCCGATACCACTATAGACAGTCCTTTGTTTTTGCTTCCCCTATCGTGGATCGTCGAGGTAGCCGCATAGCTTCTCAACGTTCCAAAAGACAAGCAAATCTCAATGTGATCGTCGGGCATAACGGTTTGCTGTATGCCATGAATGTAAGACATGTCTTTCAAATCTATATAAGTATATATTCTCTTATGTTAATGCAATGTAAATTCACACTCAACAATCTTACTTTGGGGGTGATGACGATGAATTATCAATGGGCAATACTAACGGTATTTATCACGTTTGCTTTACTGGAAGCGAAGAGCGGTAGGCTATTCAAGAAAACGACAGAAGTGAGCGATGATGGAAAGGTAGAACTTATAGGTACGTTACTGTTATTTATAATAACCCAACCTCTGGTTCTATTTTGTTCTGCTGCAATAATGGCATTGGCATTTCCTCAGTATCAGGGAGTACTTGCAGATTCCCCTATTCTTGTGCACATAGCGCTGCTTTTGGTTTTTGACGACATGATGCAATATTGGTGGCACAGGTTGTCACACTCCACACGTTTTCTTTACAACTTGCACAGAGCTCACCACAACGCTAAGTACATGAGTGTTCGTATTATTTATAGAAATAACTTTTTCTATTACCTGTTTATGCCTTCCCTGTGGTTTTCCGGTGCGCTTATTTACTTAGGGTTAGGTTGGACATATGCCTTTTATTTGGTGGTTAAGCTGACCGTTATTACAGGCGCGCACGCAGAATGGAAATGGGATAAAGTACTTTACAACACACCTTTATTACATCCACTTGCCTGGATTATCGAGCGCACCATTTCAACACCCTCTACACACAGCGCTCATCATGGATTAAAAGCAAATGATGGGGTGACTAACTACAAAGGTAATTATGGGAATCTCTTGTTCTTTTGGGATGTATTATTTGGTACTGCTAAGATCACCAGGCAGTACCCTACACAATACGGCATTGAAGGGATGTTTTACGCCAACTGGAAAGAGCAACTGATTTGGCCGCTATATAAGACGCCAAGAAAGCCAAAGCAAGCATACACCGCTAATGTAGATTTAACTGCGTCTGACTCAGAACCTCAAACAGTGAGCCAAACAGCAAAGAGCAGAGTTTAGTGTGGCTTTAAAAGCTTATGGGGTCAGAATAATTACTCTGACCCCATAACTTTTTAAGTTCGTGATAAACTAACAGCTAGAATTAAGACAGAGTAGCGCCACTATATGAAAGAGCAACCCAATAATCCCCTACATGGCTTAACGCTAGAGAAAATCGTGACACAACTTCAAGAACGATACGGGTGGGACGGATTGTACTATCGCATAAAGGTGAACTGCTTTAATAACGACCCTTCAATTAAGTCGTCGCTAAAATTTCTTAGAAAGACCCAGTGGGCGCGAGACAAAGTAGAGCAGCTTTACATACAAACGTTTAAACAGCCTGAATAACATACTAGTTAGAGGGTCTAGTCTAACTATAGCGTTTTTTAGCTAGCAGCTACCTTCTTATGTACTACACTTTGGATAGGTCGATTCAGCAAGATTAAGACATTGTATACATGGGTTATTGATATGTGGGGTAAGAATAAGTCGAAGTCGCTTAACTTTTTCTTTTTACCTTCCTTCTTTTATTTTCTCTTTATCTCCCCTGTTTCAGCTGTGGATTGTGAAGAGGCGAAGGGCACGCTGAATATATCACTACTTATTTTCAGTGTTGAACAACGAAATGCCTTCGAAGAAATCGCAGTAAACTTCTCAGCACAGTGCCCCGGTATAGATATTGTTTACTCATCTTCAGATGACACTGGCTACAAGCAAATGACCGGGTTGTGGTTAAGCGATAATCCTAACCTAGATCTCATGGTATGGTTGTGGCCTTTCGAGTTAAAAAAGGTAGCTGAGAGAGGGTTGATAGAACCTTTAACGTCTCTTTGGACAGAACCAGAGTTACAAAAATATCCGAACGAAATGAAAGAATTGATCACCCATAAAGGGGAACAGTTCGGCGTTCCTTTGTCAGTGGGTTTTTGGGGATTTTTTGCCAACCAAAACGTCCTACAAGAATTTAATATCAATCGTCTTGAAAGTATTAGCGATTTGCTTAGCGCGTGCAGAACACTGTCTCGAAATCAAATTGTTCCTATTGGTTTAGGATTAGAAGAAAAGTGGCCTGTTTTAACACTGCTTGACCATTTAAATCTCAAAGTAAACGGGCTTTCTTTTCACAATCAGCTAATGGAAGGAAAAATAAAATTTACTGATGAGAAAATGTTAGCGGTACTTCAATTGTTGAGAGAAATGATTGATAGCCAATGTTTTCTAGAAAGTGCCGATGAGTACACCCAAAAGCAAGTTCTCCCATTACTGTATCGCGATAGAGCGGGAATGGTTCTTTCCGGTAATTTCATGATAAGCCAAATTCCTGAGGCCGTTTCTGAAAAGCTCAAATTTATCCCTTTTCCTTCTGTAGATAAAAACGTCAGTCAATCTGAAGTTGCCCCAACCGATTTTCTCATTCTTCGCGCAAGCAGCAGACAAAAATCACTTGCTAAAGTATTTTTACGATACGTAGTTCAAGATGATGTACAAGCCCTACTAAATAAGAGGCTCAATTTTCTACCCGCACACCCGAATGCTCAAATAAGTGAAGTGAGATTTGTTCAAGATGGTAAAACAAATTTAAAAAACGCCGAAGGGGTAGTACAGTTTTTCGACCGCTCTACGAGTAGGGATTACTACGAGCCGCTCAGTGACATTCTCGTAGACTTCATGGAAACAGGAAATGTAGACAAAACAGCATTAGAGATGGAAGCAGTTAGACAGCGGCTCTTCGATTCATAGGAAGTTTCGAGCCGCATGGCTTATTGCTAAATAAATTCAGCTTCTACGCATCTTTGTAGAGCGTCGTTATCCACTTCTCTTCATTGATGAAATTCCAACTCCAGTCGGCCCACTTTTCATCTAAGCCCATCGCTTTAACCTCATCAAGAGTTTTACCGTCTTGCTTAAGTACTTTCACGTAGTTGAAAGTTTCGCTGATCATAGCTAAAAACGCGGTGTATTCTTGCTTATTGCTGATATCGCCATGACCGGGAATGATTATGGTCTTGTCATCTATTTTCGCTAGCAAATGCTCTACCGATTCCATATAGCCTTCTACATTGCCACCTGCACCTTGGTCAATGTAGGGAAAACGACCATTAAAGAACAAGTCGCCCGTGTGCATTACGTTAGGTTGCTCGAACCACACTACGCTATCGCCGTCGGTGTGACCTACCGCTAAATGCATTACATGTAGGGTTTCACCATTAAAGTGAATTTTTATTCCATCTTCATAGGTAATGGTTGGCAGGGCTTCCGGCTTTATCTTCTCATCATTTGCTAGGCGAACACGTACATTTTCATGGGCCAAAATGGTCGCGCCTTTGTGACTGTGAAAAAATGCATTAGAGCCTGTGTGGTCGCCGTGATAATGCGTGTTTATTACATATTTAGGCTTGTCGCTGCCTAGTTCACCAAGCTGCGCCGCTATCTTTTCCGCCAGTGGCGCAAATTGATCGTCGATGATAAGAACACCATCTTCCCCAGCAGATACACCAATGTTCCCACCTGCACCTGTAAGCATGTGCACTGAGCCTTTAATCGCTGTAGCTTTAACTTCGACATCGGCAAATCTGTCTTGCGCATTTGCGGTGTTAATCGTTGAATAAAACAAAGGGCTAGCAGCAATGAGCGCAGCCATAATATGTGCGCTAAAACGAGGGGCAGTTTTCATTATTATTTCCTTGTAAGAAGTCTGTTTAAATAAGACCTCTTACACTATGACCTAATTTCACAATTAGATCATTTTTTCGTCATTAGGGATATCTCCCACATAAGCAAAGCGAGGGAGTGTCTCTCCGTCTTTTTCCACTGACTCTAAAAACATATCCAGAGGGCGAACCCATAACGCCTTTTCGCCATAACACGGCCGATATACCACTAGCTTGCTTTCGTCTTCTGAGTGGGTGGCGACTTCGTAAACATCGTATAAATTGCCTTTATAATGCTTGTAACGACCAGGTGTTTTAAGTTGTCTTGAGTCCATAGTGACCTTTAAGATAAGTGTTACGTTAGAGAATAGGGCACTAGTGTTAATTAAATCGGCTCAAAAGGCAAAAGCAGCTGTTGTGTTGATTGGTCGGCGGCGAGGCCTATATGCACGCCGACAAGACGGATGCCACGCCCTGTTGCTCGCTCAAAAGCTTCCTGCATTAATGTACGAAAATAAGCTTCATCTAGCGTGGCACAGCGATGCTCAACAGTGGTTAGCTGAAAGTCGTTAAACTTAAGCTTTACGCCTTGGGTGCGAATACGCACAGGCTTGCCCGTCCGCTTCTTATGGTTCTCCATTCGTTCCTGAAGCTTTTCAAACAAATGGGGCAAAAAGTCGATACATTGCTCGATAGTATGAATATCTTCGCTTAGCGTACGCTCTACGCCTATAGACTTGCGCTCTCGAGATACTGACAACTCTCGCTCATCAATGCCATGAGCCCTTTCCCACAGTACACTACCGAACTTACCCAGTTCTTTTTGAATGCGTTCGAAAGGATACTGGCGAACATCGTTACACGTATTAAGCCCCATGCGCTGAAGCTTTTGCATGGTAACTTTGCCCACGCCTGGAATTTTCTTTAGCGGCATTTCACGTACAAACTCTTCAAGTTTATCGGGCGTGATCACGCAGATGCCGTCAGGTTTGTTTTCATCGCTGGCTACTTTTGCCACGAATTTGCAAGGCGCGACACCTGCTGAAGCGGTAAGACCAAGTTCGCTTTCAATACGAGCACGTATTTCTTCAGCGATTAAAGTAGCGCTGCCACCGCAAAACTCACTGTTAGTAACGTCCAGATAGGCTTCATCTAATGATAGGGGTTCAATAAGGTCGGTATAATCTGCAAAAATCTTACGTATTTTATGCGACTCAGCAGCGTACACCTCCATGCGCCCTTTCACTAAAATCAGATTTGGGCAAAGTTTTAATGCATACGCGGTAGCCATGGCTGAACGCACACCAAATTTACGGGCAGGATAATTACAGGTAGAGATAACACCGCGACGGTCGGCACTGCCGCCAATGGCAACTGGAATATTGCGCAAAGCTGGGTTGTCGCGCATCTCAACTGCGGCGTAAAAACAATCCATGTCAACGTGGATAATTTTTCGCATTGTCCGCCTTTATTCTTTAGCTGTAAAAGTAAAACTGTACAAAAATACAGTATAATACTTGTGAGGATAAATTACACTTACTCAATAGTAATTTACACTTACTGCAAGGTCTTTTTGTAATCAACACGACGCTTAACAGCTAAAGCTATTGAGGCTTAGACTGAGTAATGAGAGCGGACCAAAGACACAGAAAACGTTCATTCGCTAAACTCTGCACAACTTAATGATATGTTTACAAGTAAAATATAAATTTCTATTGTAGTTATACTTAATAACACATGACACGGATTGTTTATGAAAAAATTGGCTATATTCCCAATTCCCTTTCTTTGCTTACTCGTTGTTAGTTTAGCTTTATACCTCTCGATACCTACCTCAATTAGGAAATAGAGATAAGCGGTTTCATCTCATTACAATTCGTCATCTTTTGGAGATGAAATCTGGCTTGAAATACAACACCGATATAATTCCCATTATTGGTATTCATTCTCCTTGGCATGACGAAGCCGTAGGCTACTATCATGATGACTTAAGAAATAGGTTGCTTAACGAAATAGAGATCGAATCGGCACCTGGTGAGTTGTTCAAATATAACAACTACAACACGAGTTTTCTCGGGTTGATCATCGAAGAGGCAACAGGCCTAACGGTATCTAAATATTTAAAAGAAAAGCTATGGCACACTTCAATGGAATACGATGCACTTTTTTCAGTAGACAATGATGAGTCTGGTTTCGAATATGTACCAAGTAGACTGGTAGCAAGAGCAATAGATTATGCACAATTCGGTCTTTTGTACCTCAATAATGGTGTTTTGAACGGAAAACGATTGATTTCGGCGTCATGGATAAAACTAAGCACTTCAGAAACTTTAGCTTCTTCGCAGATACAATATCCAAATTGGTTCAATAGCGAAAATTGCGAGAGAACATATTACAGCTTACATTGGTGGGGACATGTTAATTGTGATGGCACTAAGCAGTTTTTTGCTTCAGGAAATTTAGGTCAGAATATTTACGTCATACCTGATTTACAAATAGTAATAGTTCATACAGGAAACTCGCTTAAATATTATGGCGACAGCGATATGTGGCATATATCTAATATTTTAAGACATGATTTAAACAAAAAAAGCGCTGTTGATTAGCATCAAACAGCGCTTTTATAACTTAAGCCAACGAGAGATTAAGCATTACAAAATTTGGTTTTGCTTCCACTCGTTTAACTTTTTCTGGCGGGCTTCTTCTTTTTCCATACGTGACTTTTTACGATCACACGGTTCTGGACAATCACAGGCTTTTTCAATACCTAGTGCACCTAAGCCACCACAGCTTCCAGAGATTGATTTTTTCTGAAATAGGTAACCAACGGCCATAGCCAGCACCATTGTTAGAAAGAAACCAAAAGCAAGAATGAATGTAGACATAGCTACCCCCTAATTATGAACTGTGACCAGTTTATCAAATTCTGGCGACGCATACTCTTCAAATCCATCTTCTGTGCGACGAATGAGGAATACAGCAAGTTGTTCTTGCTCGGCAACCGCTATTGCTTGATTCCACCCCATTACGTTGAACGCCGTAGCCAAACCATCCGATGTCATAGATGAAGGGTGAACGACGGTGACTGACACCAAGTTATGCGAAATAGGTTTACCCGTAGTCGGGTCGATTAGGTGCGAGTAACGTACGCCACCTTCTTCGTAATAGTTACGGTAGTCACCTGATGTAGCAACCGCGTTTTCGCCTATTGAGACGACTTTCTGAACAGCGCGTTCGGTGGTAACCGGCTTTTCAATAGCAATAAGCCATTCACTACCGTCGCCTCGCTCTCCTTTCACACGCATTTCACCGCCTATTTCCACAAGGTAGTTTTCTATACCGTGCTTTTCAAGGATCTCAGCAACTTCATCAACACCAAAGCCTTTGGCAATGGTCGATAAGTCGACGTACAGCATGGGGTGACTTTTCTTTAAACCTGTAGGTGTGGTTGATAGCTTCTTATAGCCCACATATTCGCGAATATCGTCAATATCGGCTTGGCTTGGCACTTTTTCAGGGCGCTTCGTTGGGCCAAACCCCCACAAGTTAACCAATGGACCAACAGTAACATCAAGTACGCCGCCACTAAGGTTGGCCAATCGCAATGCCTCGTTTACCACGGTTAAGGTATCTGGTGATACGGAGAAATTATCGGTGTAACGATATTGGTTAAAGCGTGAAAGTTCAGAAGTAGGGTCGTAGGTCGACATCATCTTATTAACGTCAACAAGGCGAGCATCTATCTCAGCCTGTAAGCCTTCTATCGCCGCTTCAGCTACAAGGTATTTTACATTGTAGGTTGTACCCATTGTCTGCCCTTGAAGGTGAACTACAGGCGTTTTTTCGTCACTACAGCTAGCAAGTACAAGTATACCTATAGCAAAAAAAGCGAGAAAAATTCGAATACCAAAACGAATCACATTGTTGTCCTTACTAACATGTACAAAGCCGTAAAGCCTTTATGTACGTTATTGCGTTAAGCTTAAACAAAAAAGGGGCTTACGCCCCTTTTTGAAATGCTTGTCTGCTTAGTAGATTAACCACCAAAGTCATCTAGCATGATGTTTTCGTCCTCAACACCCATATCTTTAAGCATGTTGATTACGGCCGCGTTCATCATAGGTGGTCCACACATGTAGAACTCACAGTCTTCTGGTGCAGGGTGATCTTTCAAGTAATTCTCTAGAAGTACTTGGTGAATAAACCCTGTGTAACCTTCCCAGTTGTCCTCTGGTTGAGGATCTGAAAGCGCTACGTGCCACTCAAAGTTATCATTCTCAGCTGCTAGCTCGTCGAAGTCTTCTGTGTAGAACATTTCACGAAGTGAACGTGCACCGTACCAGAAGCTCATCTTACGCTTAGACTTTAAGCGACGAAGCTGATCGAAGATGTGTGAACGCATTGGGGCCATACCCGCACCACCACCTACGAATACCATTTCATTCTCAGTTTCTTTCGCGAAGAATTCACCGAACGGACCAGAGATAGTCGCTTTATCGCCTTCTTTTAGGCTCCAAATGTACGATGACATTTTACCAGCAGGCAGGCTTAGGTTATTAGGTGGCGGCGTAGCGATACGCACGTTCAACATAATAATGCCTTCTTCTTCTGGGTAGTTCGCCATTGAGTAAGCACGAATTGTCTCTTCGTCTACTTTAGACTCGATGTCGAAAAAGCCAAAACGCTCCCAGTCACCGCGGTATTCTTCAGGAATCTCGAACTCTTTGTACTTAACGTGGTGAGCTGGCGCTTCAATCTGAATATAGCCACCCGCACGGAAAGGTACGCTTTCGCCATTAGGAATTCTAAGCTTAAGCTCTTTGATGAAGGTTGCTTTGTTATCGTTAGAGATAACCTCACAATCCCACTTCTTAACTCCAAATACAGACTCTTCTAGCTCGATTTCCATGTCTTGCTTGATAGCAACCTGACATGAAAGACGGCAGCCTTCGCGTGCTTCGCCTTTAGTGATGTGGTCTAGCTCAGTTGGTAGAATTTCACCACCACCTGAATGCACATCTACGCGACACTGGCCACATGAGCCACCGCCACCACACGCAGAAGATACGAAGTATCCAGCGTCAGCTAGAGCACCAAGTAGCTTACCACCTGGCTCTGTTTTGATTGCTTTGTCTGGGTCACCGTTGATAGTGATAGTAACATCACCGCTTGGTACCAATTTAGACTTGGCAAACATGATAATAAATACCAGCGCTAGAACGATGGCAATGAACATGCCTACGCCTAGATAAATTTCTACATTATTCATTTATATGCTCCCGAGCTTTCTTACAGCTGAATACCAGTGAATGACTGGAAGCCTAGTGCCATTAGACCCGCGATCATAAATACAGAACCAAGACCACGAACACCATCAGGCATATCAGCATACTTAAGCTTTTCACGTACTGCCGCAAGCAACACAATTGCAATTGCCCAGCCCATACCACTACCTACACCGTATACAATACTCTCAGTAAAGTTGTATTCGCGCTGAACCGCAAATGCTACACCACCGAAGATTGCACAGTTAACGGTAATTAGCGGAAGGAAGATACCTAGTGCGTTATAAAGCGCTGGGAAGAACTTATCTAAGCTCATCTCTAGGATCTGTACCAATGCCGCAATAACACCGATAAAGGTTAGGAAGTTAAGGAAGCTTAAGTCAGCTTCTGGGAAACCTGCCCATGCTAGTGCGCCTGGAGCAAGAATGTTTACATAAATAATTTGGTTAACCGGAACCGAGATACCTAGTACCACGATTACCGCTACACCAAGACCCATAGCAGTTTTAACTTTCTTAGATACCGCAAGGAAGGTACACATACCTAAGAAAAGTGATAACGCCATGTTCTCAACAAAAATTGAGCGAACAAATAACGACAAATAATGTTCCATGACTTACTCCTTAGGCTCTACTTGCTCAGGACGGATGGTACGGATAACCCAAATCATACCGCCGATTAAGAAGAATGAGCTGAATGGTAGAATTAACAGACCATTACCTTGATACCAGCCACCGTTTTGAACCAGTGGAAGGATTTCGAAACCTAAAATAGTACCGAAACCAAATAGCTCTTTAATTGTACCAATAACAATTAGGATGAAAGAGTAACCCAAGCCGTTACCAATACCATCAAGGAAGCTCATCAGAGGTGGGCTCTTCATGGCGTAGGCTTCAGCACGACCCATTCGATACAGTTGGTAATAATAAGACCAACGAATACCGACAGCTGCTTCGATATTTCATACGAATACGCTTTTAGGATTTGGTCAACAACGATTACCAATGACGCAATAATGGTCATCTGGATAATAATTCGCACGCTAGATGGAATCTGGTTACGAATAAGTGAAATAAACAAGTTTGAGAACGCTACAACGCTTGTAAGCGCTAGCGACATTACCAATGCTGTTTCCAGCTTAGTGGTAATTGCCAGTGCTGAACAGATACCCAATACCTGTAGGGCGATCGGGTTGTTGTCCAGGATTGGCCCAAAGAGGGCCTTTTTCATTTCTTTAGTATCTGCCATGAGACTTCCCTTATGAACGCCATGCTTGGTTCTTCAGGAACTGGCCGAAGCCTTGCTCGCCTACCCAGTAACGAATTGTGTTTTCAACACCGTTACTTGTTAGGGTTGCACCTGAAAGCGCATCGATAGTGTGAGGATTGCTAGGGTTAGCATTTTTCACTACGCGAATAGCAACTTCGCCATTCTCGTAAAGCTCTTTGCCGTCCCATTTGTCCTGCCACGCAGGGTTTTGCACTTCACCACCTAGTCCTGGCGTTTCTTTTTGCTGATAGTAAATAAGCTCACGAACCGTTTGGCCGTCTGCATCTATCGCTAAGAATCCGTACATAAGATCCCATAGACCGCTACCGTGAACAGGAAGGATGATACGAGATACATCACCTGCGTCGTCACGCACTAAGTAAACACTCGCCACGTTAGGACGACGTTGGAAACCGACATTGCTGTTAGTTACCTTTGTGCTGTACTCAGTCTGCTTAGCAGCTTTATACATATCATAATCTGGAGCAGGCGCTTCAACAAACGTGCCTTCTTCAAGATTTACGTAACGCTGCTCTACTCGCTCGCTGTACGTGCTTTCAATAACGTTATTGCTCATGCCCATTTCGTAAAGGCCTGCAGCGTTAAGAATGTTGCTCTTTTTATCAAGAGCCGCGTTTGTCTGCTGTAGAGAGCGAAGGCCAACAGCCGCGCCAGAAACAACAATTGAACAAACTAAACATACGGCTACTACTACACCGATAGTTTTGCCTAAAGATTCTTTCTTAGCCGACACGTGCTACCCTCCGCTTGATGTTGCTTTGTGCGACGAAATAGTCGAACAGTGGCGCCCACAAGTTAGCAAAAAGAATTGCTAGCATTACACCTTCTGGGAAGGCTGGGTTTAGGACGCGGATTAGTACCGTCATGAAACCAATGAAGATACCGTATGCCCACTTACCTTGGTTTGTAAACGACGCAGAAACCGGGTCTGTCGCCATAAAGAACATACCAAAAGCAAGACCACCAACAACAAAGTGCCAATGTGCAGGCATTGCAAACATAGGGTTAGTATCGCTACCAATTAGGTTTAGCAAGGTTGCGAAGAAGGCCACACCAATCGCTACACCAGCAACAATACGCCAGCTTGCTATACGCATGTACATGATGAACAAGCCACCAAGAATAATAGCTAGTGTAGACACCTCACCGGCAGAACCCGCGATAGTACCGATGAAGCTATCCATCCACTTAGTCATATCAGCGTAGTCTAGGTTGCCCCAAGCTGCTTGGCTAAGAGACGTTGCACCAGAATAACCATCTGCTGCTACCCATACTTGGTCACCTGAGATTTGTGCAGGGTATGCAAAGTAAAGGAAAGCACGACCAGACAGTGCTGGGTTAAGGAAGTTACGACCTGTACCACCGAATACTTCTTTAGCAATAACAACACCAAAGGTAATACCTAGTGCTACTTGCCATAGAGGGATAGTGGCTGGAAGTGTTAGTGCAAACAGCACAGATGTAACGAAGAAACCTTCGTTAACTTCGTGCTTACGCACAGAAGCGAAAAGCACTTCCCAGAAACCACCAACAGCAAAAGTTACTGCATATATAGGTAACCAGAAACATGCACCGTAGAAAAATAGACCTAGAATGCCAGCATTTGTCAGATCACCACCTAATGCAGTGAAAAGACCCGCCTGCCATGTGTCAGGTAGCGTTCCCGCGCCAGCTGCAATAGCTTCTTGCGCTTGGAAACCAATGTTGTACATACCGAAGAACATAGCTGGGAATGTTGCCATCCATACCATGATCATGATGCGCTTAAGGTCAATGCTGTCGCGCACGTGCGTGTTAGCTTTGTTTACTTTACCTGGCGTATAAAAGATGGTCGCTGCAGCTTCGTAAAGCGCGTACCATTTTTCATGCTTACCACCCGGCTCAAAATCCGGCTCAATTTTTTCTAAATACGCTTTTAAACCCATGACTTAACCCTCTTTCTCTATCGTGGTCAAACAGTCGCGTAAGATAGGAGCGTAGTTGTATTTGCCAGGGCATACATAAGTACACAATGCCAAATCTTCTTCGTCCAACTCTAAGCAACCCAACGTCTGAGCACCGTCAGTATCACCAGAAATCAGGTCCCTAAGCAGAAGCGTAGGAATGATATCTAGGGGCATAACGCGTTCGTAATTACCAATTGGAACCATAGAACGTTCTGAACCATTGGTAGTTGTTGTCATATCAAATTTCTTGCTACCACTTAGGTGACCTAAGTAAGCGCGTGTCACTGAGTGTTGGTTTGAACCAGGTAGGATCCAACCGAACAATTTCTTTTCGTGACCTTCTTTTAATAGTGAAACTTGGGTGTGGAAACGACCTAAGAAACCGTGTACGCCCATGGCAGTGGTACCGTTAAGTACAGAACCAGAAACAACACGTACTTCACCGTCTACTTGCTCGTTCGCAGTTAGCTCGGTTACGTCTGCGCCAATTACAGTGCGCACTAGGCGTGGGTTTGTTGCAGCAGGACCTGCAAGTGAGATGACACGACGGTTATCTAATTCACCTGTAGTTAGCAATGCACCAATAGCCATTACGTCTTGGTAGTTGATGTGCCAAACCGTTTTGTTCATGCCGGCTGAATCAAGGAAGTGGATATGAGTACCCGGTAGGCCCGCAGGGTGAGGACCGCCAAACTCTTCAACATCAACTGCCGCATCGCCAGTAGCAACAGAAGCACCTGCTGCTTTACAAACGTAAGTTTTGCCACCACTCAATTGCGTTAGCGCTTTAAGACCATTTACGAAATCGTCTTGGCGCTCAGCAATAATTACAGCAGGATCTGCTGCAAGTGGATTAGTATCCATTGCTGTAACGAAAATTGAGTTTGGTACAGAGTCTAGCTGAGGCGATTTGCTAAATGGACGTGTGCGTAACGCTGTCCACATGCCTGACTCTACAAGGATTGACTGAAGCTGCTCACGTGTTGCGCTCGCGATCTGGTCAGCTGCAACTTTATCAAATGACACAGCATCGCTGCCGTTCATTTTGATAACTACAGACTGAAGAACACGTTTTGCACCACGGTTAACCTCTACCACTTCACCCGCAGCTGGAGCAGTGAATTTAACGCCGGGGTTCTTTTTGTCTTCAAAAAGAACCTGACCTTTCTTCACTACATCGCCAACTTGGACGTGCATGGTAGGGCGCATACCCACATATTCTTCTCCCAGAATGGCAACGCGCGTTGCAGCAGATGCATCAGCAATCTCCTGCTTTGGCGCTCCCTCAATTGGGAGGTCGAGACCTTTCTTGATTTTTATCATATGTAATTGCACTACTCTAATAGAAATACCCTTTTGCATGACCGCAGAAAACCTGCCTGTCAGCATGCAAAAACGCACTATTAACAGGTGTTAGACACCTTTTTTGTTGATTGATGGAACTTGCTGCAATTGCTACGGTCAGCCTGTTATGAAGCCGTAACGCATAATTCCTTTAGCGGACGCTTTGTTCGCCCTTTCTTTATAGACCACCAGCAGAAATTTACACTTATTATTGTTGTTGTGTAGCTGCAATCGCCACTGCTGTTTTGGTAGAGGCAGAAAAGACCTCTACTTAATTTCGGGATTTTAGCATTAACCCATACGTTTGTGCCACGCTATTTCAAGATAAAGGCAAATTTTTCTACAATTTAATGTAAACCTTTGGTCTTATTCATTTACATTTTGCGCAACCACGCCCTATATCAAACTGTATTTAGGTACAAAAAAGCCGTCAAATCAGACGGCTTTTGCACAAATTGCATTAAGTTAATTAATGGTAAGTTTAGGTTTTACCACTTAACCAATGGGTCAACTTCACTGTCGTAATCCACATTTTTAATGTCAAAACCGAACAGCTTGAGGAACTCATGGTGGTAACCTTTGTAGTCACTTAAGTCATGAAAGTTCTCTTGTGTCACTTGATCCCATAGCGCCTTAATTTTCGCTTGGGTAGCATCGTTGGTTTCTTTGCCGTCCATGCGATAGCGATTTGCTTCATCTAACGTAGGCGTATTTCCAAACAGACACTGTGTGAATAAGCCATGAATTTGTTCAATACAGCCTTCGTGAGTACCTTCTTCTTTCATTACTTTGTAAATAAGTGAAATATAAAGCGGCATGACTGGAATAGCTGAACTGGCCTGGGTAACTAGCGCTTTTAACGAACTCACGTTTGCTTGTACAAGCAAGTCACTGTTTTTACCAATAATAGCAGCTGCAGCGCGGTCTAAGTCTTCTTTTGCTTTGCCGATAGTTGCTTGACCGTAGATAGGCCATGTAAGCTCTTTACCAATGTAGGTATAGGCAGTGGTTTTACAGCCTTCTGATAGCACATCAGCATCGCGTAGGAAGTCCATCCAACGTTCCCAATCTTCGCCACCCATCACTTTAATGGTATTGAGGATCTCATCGTCATTGGCAGGCTCGAGCGCCACTTCATGCACTTTATCTTTATCTGTATCGTAAGTTTTTGTTGTGTATGCCTCGCCTACTGGCTTAAGCGTTGACTTGTAAGTCACTCCAGTTTCTGGGTCGGTTCTGCGAGGAGACGCAAGACTATAAATAACCAAGTCAACCTTGCCCATTTCGGCTTTGATCTTTTCAATAGCTTCGTTTTTTATCTCATCAGAAAAGGCATCGCCGTTGATAGTATCTGCAAAGAGGCCTTTCGCTCTGGCTTTTTCGTGGAATGCTGCCGTGTTGTACCAACCAGCGGTTCCTGTTTTGCGTTCCGTCGGTGCTTTTTCAAAGCACACACCTAGTGTTTTTGCACCATAGCCAAACGCAGAAGTAATGCGTGACGCTAATCCATAGCCTGTAGAGCTGCCAATAACCAGTACATTTTTAGGGCCTTCACCTAGGTCGCCTTTTGCTTCTACATAAGCAATTTGTTCTTCAACCGATGTTGCACAGCCAACAGGGTGCGCGTTTGTACAAATGAAGCCTCTCACTTTAGGCTTGATAACCATAATAATTTTCCTTATTTGAGCGTGGGGCTATTGTAATACCGAAGCCACTGATAACAACTCGGAGCAGATGGAGTCCTACTGAGCTTTCATACCAATTCGCATAGATAATTGCTGAGTAGGTAATTATCTATGCGGATTGGTATAATACGCTTTTGTCAGCATATCGCATACACGCATTCTCACCAACAAAACATAGTAGCATCACATATTTAGATTTGAAAAAGCATCACGCAAACTCACTTGGATTGCTAGTGCGTTATTCGCCTACAAACCATGAATTAAAAAGTGAAAGGGTTAGACTAGAAGATAAAAGGGAATAAAAGATGAATCGTTGAAGAATGTTAAAATTTACAGGAGCGCCAGAAGACCCCCCTGTAAAGATGTCTTTAACCTAGAACGTCAAGAAGTTCTACGTCAAAGATAAGCGTGCTGTAAGGGGCAATAGCTGCACCCGCACCCTGCTCACCGTAAGCTAGGTCGTGTGGTACGTATAGACGATACTTTGAACCTGCTTTCATAAGTTGAAGCGCTTCAGTCCAACCTTTGATTACGCCACCTACTGGGAACTCAGCTGGCTGACCACGCTCGTAAGAGCTATCAAACGTTGTTCCATCAATAAGCGTGCCGTGGTAGTGAACACGTACTGTGCTAGACGCATTAGGCGTCTCACCGTCACCTTCAGTAACAACTTCGTATTGAAGACCAGATTCAGTTACGGTTACTTCATCACGCTTCGCGTTTTCTTCAAGGTATTTTGTGCCTTCTTCAATAACCGCTTTGCTCGCTTCTTCTTTAACTGCTTGCATACGCTTGTGAATTTCGCCAAACGCATCACGTAGTGTGTCGTTATCAACCTGAGGTGCTTGACCTGCGAAGGCGTCTTTTAGGCCAGCTACAACAGCATCAATCGCTAGTCCGTCGAACGGATTTGATTGTAATTGTTGACCCATTTGAAAACCAATGCCGTAACTTGCTTGGGTTTCTACTGTATTGAATGTATCAGTCACAAGAACTCCTGAAATTAAATTACAAATGCAGTACAAATTTCAAACAAAACGCATAGCGCGAGAATGTTTCTGCATTTTCCGGTGCAGGAGTGTATCACACCACAAAATATCTTGCTTTGAGCAATGTTAACTAGGGTGAAAAAGTATCAAAATGTTGTAAATTATAACCGAAAGTGGTTAGACAAGTCGCAAAGGACACAGTATGGTTAGGCCCATATATTTAGGAGGATAGCATGCAAACACACTACGATGCTGAACTGAAAGATACCGTTCGATACCTTGGCAAAACCCTTGGTGAAACAATCAAAAATCAATTGGGTCAAGAGTGGCTGGACCGTATTGAAACGATTCGAAAAGGCGGCCGAGCTTCTTATCAGGGAGACGCTGCGTGCAGCGAAGAACTGAAAGAAACTTTCAAAACAATGTCTGACAGCGATTTGCTTACTGTTGGTCGTGCCTTCGCACAATTCTTAAACTTGGGTAATATTGCCGAGCAAGAATACAACGCGGCAATGAATGTCGATGCATCGATTGATGCTCTGTTTAAACACCTAGATAAAGCAGAACTTACTGCTGACAAAGTACAAGACGCCGTTGCAAAACTAAACATCGATCTTGTACTGACTGCGCACCCTACTGAAGTTACGCGTCGCACACTTATTCACAAACATAAAGAGCTAGCAGACTGTCTTCAGGCTGTACATCAAGAATCGTTAAGCGATGTTGAGCGTAAGAAGATTGAAACCCGCATTGCTGACCTTATTGCTCAAGCTTGGCACACTGAAGAAATTCGTTCAGTTCGCCCAACGCCTGTTGATGAAGCGCGATGGGGTTTTTCCGTTATCGAAAACTCATTGTGGGAAGCGGTACCTGACTTCATGCGCGAACTTGATGGTCGCTTGAACGAAGACTACGATGTATCGCTACCGCTAGACTCATCACCAGTACAATTTAGCTCTTGGATGGGCGGTGACAGAGACGGTAACCCATTTGTTACTTCAAAAGTAACCAAGCAAGTATTGCTGCTGGCAAGAAAACGCGCGGCTAAGCTTTTCGCTATCGACCTTGATCGTTTGCAAGTAGAACTTTCAATGTACGATTGCAACGAAGAATTACGTGAAAAAGTAGGCGATGCAAACGAACCCTACCGCGCACTACTTCGTCCGTTAGTAAACAAATTTATTGCTACTCGCGACGGCATTGCCGACTATTTAGCGGGTAAAAACCCAGACACGTCTAACTGGATAGAAAGCGACGATGAGCTTATCGAGCCTTTAATGCTTTGCTATCAGTCTTTACTAGACTGCGGTATGCAAGTAGTGGCAAATGGCCTTCTACTAGATACCATCCGCCGTGCTCGCGTATTTGGTATTCACCTGCTACGCCTTGACGTGCGCCAAGATTCAGAGCGCCACGCCGACGTATTTAGCGAACTCACTCGCTACCTAGGTTTAGGCGACTACGCACAGTGGAGCGAAGCCGACAAACAAGCATTCTTATTGCGCGAGCTTGGTTCAAAACGTCCGCTATTCCCAGCACAATGGGATGCATCTGATGACGTAAAAGAAGTGCTTGATACCTGTAAAGTAATTGCGAAACACAGCAAGCATGGCTTTGGTATTTACATTATCTCTATGGCGAGTGAGCCATCGGATGTTATGGCGGTCCAGCTGCTTCTTCAAGAAAGCGGTGTAGACTGGCCAATGCCGGTAGCACCACTATTTGAAACGCTTGACGATTTGAACAACTCACCAGATGTAATGCGCAAACTCCTGTCTATCGACTGGTATCGCGGTTATGTGAAAGGCCGTCAGTTTGTCATGATTGGTTACTCTGACTCAGCAAAAGATGCAGGCGCATTGGCTGCGGGTTGGGCACAGTATCAATCGCAAGAAGCTTTGGTTGCCATTGCAGAAGAATTTGACGTAAGCCTAACCCTATTCCACGGACGTGGCGGTACAATTGGTCGTGGTGGATTGCCAGCACATGCTGCTATTTACTCACAGCCTCCTGGCTCACTAGATGGTGGTTTCCGCGTGACAGAACAAGGCGAAACTATTCGCTATAAGTTCGGTATGCCTAAACTGGCTAAACGCAGCCTAGGTATTTACGCCAGCGCTATTATTGAAGCCATGTTGTTCCCACCTCCGGCACCAAAAGAAGAGTGGCGTGAGCTTATTACTGCAATGGCAGCGCAAGGTCGTGATAACTACCGTGCAACTGTACGTCACGATGAAGAGTTTGTACCTTACTTCCGCGTGGCTACACCAGAGCAAGAGTTAGGTAAACTACCGTTAGGCAGCCGTCCTGCCAAGCGTAAGCCACAAGGCGGTATTGAGAGCTTGCGTGCTATCCCATGGATTTTCGCTTGGGCGCAAACTCGTTTGGTACTGCCAAGCTGGCTTGGCGTTATGCGTGCTATTGATAGCGTGAAGACCCCTGAGAACGAGAAAGTGGTTAACGAAATGTTCAGCGAATGGCCGTTCTATCGTTCGCGTCTTTCCATGCTAGACATGGTGTTCCACAAAGCGGACCCACGCATTAGTGAAGCTTATGATGAGCGTTTAGTACCTAAAGAGCTTAAACACTTTGGTGAAGCCCTGCGTAGCGAGCTTAAAGAAAGCATCTCGTCACTGTTGGCTATCACAGGTGATGACGACATTATGAAGAACGACCCGCAAGGTAAAGAGTCGATGGAGATCCGTGCAGCGTATCTTCAACCGCTTCATTACCTGCAAATTGAACTTCTAGATCGTATCCGTAAAGCCGGTGACGATGCACAAAACACCAGCTTAGAGCGCGCTATGATGGTAACTATCGCCGGTATCGCTATCGGAATGCGCAACACAGGATAACAACTTGACAAGCGAGGCTTCTGTATCACAATGCATAACCGCATTACTTGTTCTACAAAAGCTTCGCTTAGCTGACAATCACAAAAAAGCCCGCTTCATCATTATGAAGCGGGCTTTTTATTGCTTAGATGTTTTTACTTACATCAAGATAAGTACTAACAAGTAAGGTCGAAGCGATCTGCGTTCATCACCTTCGTCCACGCTGCAACAAAGTCTTTAACAAACTTCTCTTTGCTATCATCTTGCGCGTATAACTCAGCATACGCTCGCAATACTGAATTTGAACCGAACACTAAGTCAAAGCGTGTAGCGGTAAACACTTCGTCACCTGATGCCCTGTCGACAATAGCGTAGCTGTTTTTCCCTGTCGGCTTCCACGTGTATTTCATGTCGGTAAGATTTACGAAGAAATCCGTGCTCAGAGCGCCCACGTTATCGGTGAATACACCGTGCTTACTTCCGCCATAGTTAGTGCCAAGCATACGCATGCCGCCTACTAGTACCGTCATTTCCTTCGCCGTTAGCCCAAGTAACTGGGTTTTATCTAGCATCAGCTCTTCAGGTTTAACAACAAAGTCTTTTTGAAGATAGTTTCTGTAGCCGTCTGCAATTGGCTCTAGCGGGTCAAACGATTCAGCATCGGTCATGTCGTCAGTGGCATCGCCGCGTCCTGGTGAGAAAGGAACAGGCACGTTGAACCCTGCCGCTTCAATACCTTTTTCTATGCCCACGTTACCTGCTAAGACGATAGTGTCAGCAAGGCTTGCGCCCGCCGCATCAGCAAGTGGAGCAAGGACCTCTAGCACCTTATATAGTCGCTCAGGCTCATTGCCTTCCCAATCTTTTTGTGGGGCTAAGCGAATACGTGCTCCATTAGCGCCGCCACGTAAATCCGATCCTCTGAAAGTACGTGCGCTATCCCACGCCGTTGCCACCATATCGCCAACAGATAGCCCTGACTCTGCAATTTTACTCTTCAACGCTTCAACGTCATAT
Organism: Alteromonas sp. ALT199; assembly: GCF_018619335.1. Lineage (GTDB taxonomy): Bacteria > Pseudomonadota > Gammaproteobacteria > Enterobacterales > Alteromonadaceae > Alteromonas. The sequence goes on from NZ_JAHHDX010000163.1 coordinate 42,957, forward strand.
GACGTGCTGCCTTCTGGAACTGGATCCTGCCAAATTAACGTTTCTTCTGGTACATCAGGCCCTATGTAACGAACTTTTGGTCCTAGGTCGCGGTGAGTAAGCTTAAACCATGCGCGGGCGAATACTTCGCTGAAATATTCATGGTCGTTATAGAATTTTTCAGAAATTTTTCTGTATTCTGGGTCCAACTTCATCGCCATATCGGCGTCGGTCATAATTGGGTTATAGCGTTTCGATGGGTCTTCAACATCAACAGGCTTGTCTTCTTCTTTGATATTAATTGGCTCCCACTGCTCAGCACCCGCTGGAGACTTTTTCAGTTCCCAATCGTAATTAAGCAATAAGTGGAAATATCCGTTATCCCATTGCGTAGGGTTCGTTGTCCACGCGCCCTCAATGCCACTAGATACGGTATCGCGACCAATACTGCGGCTTTCATGGTTCATCCAGCCAAGGCCAGCTTCTTCAATACCAGCGGCTTCGGGGTCTGGTCCTAGCGCTTCTGCACTGCCGTTACCGTGACATTTACCCACCGTGTGACCACCGGCTGCTAATGCAACGGTTTCTTCGTCGTTCATTGCCATACGCGCAAAGGTTTCACGGACATGAGCTGCCGTTTTAAGTGGGTCTGGCTTACCGTTAACACCTTCAGGGTTTACGTAAATAAGGCCCATTTGCACAGCAGCCAAAGGGTTTTCCATAGTTTCAGGGCTATCAACATCGTCATAGCGTTCATCACTAGGCGCTAACCATTCTTTTTCTGCTCCCCAATAGACATCTTTCTCAGGGTGCCAAATATCTCCCCTGCCAAAGGCAAACCCATAGGTTTTAAGACCCATGCTGTCATACGCAATGGTTCCGGCAAGAACAAACAAATCAGCCCAGCTTAACTTGTTGCCATACTTCTTTTTAATTGGCCAAAGCAGGCGGCGAGCTTTATCTAAGTTAACGTTATCAGGCCAGGAGTTAAGCGGTGCAAAACGTTGGTTGCCTGTTGAGGCGCCACCGCGGCCGTCAGCAATTCGGTAGGAGCCTGCAGCATGCCATGACATACGGATCATGAGGCCACCATAGTGTCCCCAATCTGCTGGCCACCATGGCTGAGAATCTGTCATTAAATCAGTCAAATCTTTTTTGAGGGCTTGAAAGTCTAGTTTTTTAACCTCTTCACGGTAATCAAAGTCTTCTCCCATTGGGTTTGTCTTCGTATCGTGCTGATGAAGAATGTCTAAGTTTAGGGCTTCAGGCCACCAGTCCATTACTGTTGTACCCGTGGCTGTTAAACCACCATGCATGACCGGACATTTTTTTGCCGAATCATTCACATCACCTAACTTTGCATTGCTCATATTACATCCTCTTTGCCTGTTCGTTTGCGTTATACAACTCACATATTAGTTAAGTTATAGGATTAACCTATGGAGTTACGCTGCGACATCACCTTCGACATCAAAAAAGCGTGATTCAAGCATAGTCAAAGTTTTACGCTTTTCCATAATAGAAAGCATTAGTTTGCAACACGAGCACTTGCCCATAAAAGACCAGTGCTTACAGCGACTACCTTAAGTGCGTATTGGTGGTAACCATCGCAGGTATCGCTACTGAAATAGGTAACAACAGCTAAATAGCTAGCTTTATGAGGACATGAAAGCCCGTTTCGTGCGGCCTAGCAAGCTGGCGCACGCCCGAATGTAGGGCGGCGATATAAAGATATTGGAGAATTAGCTAAATACGCATATTATCGGCCACGCGGCTTTTCTCATATTTTAAAGGATTAAAAATGCGTATATCCCTACTATTATTCTTTGTTGCGCTGTTCTCGCTCAATAGCCACTCCATCGCCAGTACATTGGAACTACCTACTGGATTATGGGAAGGCATAAGTGAAGATGGCCTTACGTTTCGATTGCTTCAAATAAATGAAAGTGGCGAGCACAGTTTTTTGAAGTAGCCATTCTAGGTGGTTTAAAGAAAGCGCGTCGCACACCTTTCACTAATGACGACATTGTTTGTATAGAAAATAGATGTACTATCAAAACAATAATTGAGAGCGATGTTACGCGCACGATTACGTTATCTCCTTATCTAGATACCGATTTAAAAGTACTTGAGTCGAGTTTTAAAGGTAAAGAGAGTTATATGTCTCGTACGTATCAGTTGATAAAACAAGAAGCAAAATCGACGCCTAGAAAGTTCCTTGAAAAACGTGGGCAGCTAATTGCTAATGCTGAACAAAATACGACCGAACACCCTTTCGGCACTTGGATTGGCGTAATGCAGTATTTAGACAGACCAGAATTAGCATTACTACAGTTAAATGAAGACGAGCAAGGTTCATTACGGGTTTATAGAAAGGGTTCTAAAACCTTCAATGAAGTGCAATCAAGCTTTTCTGCTAACAATATAAGTATTGATGGCAAAGTGATTGAAATTGAAGCGTCACACACAACTTTTGCATCAAACATTATCCTGTTTGTGCAAGCAGACAACATGATTTCTGGCTACACCTACGCAATTCATAAGAGCTAGCCAGCAGCCATGGGCGCAATAAAGCTGTACCGCATAGAGCCAGCCCAAGCACAGTAATTTTCTTAGATAGTAAATTAATGAAAAGCTGCTGGGTAATGCTCTAAATAAGCTTCGCTTTACATGGCTCTCCTATTCTAAATGTGCAGTGGCGAGGCCTACGAGCACGCAACAAAAAAGGCTGGATACGTAAGGTCGTAACAGACTGTCTGCAGCAGGGATTCTGCAGCCAAGCCTCCATGGATGGAAGCTCGGCGTGTCTGTGTAGGCCTTACGTATCCAGCCTTTTCTAGCGGATGCTAATGCATCCGCTTTAAGCACTATTAGCCGTTTACGAAGTCAACGCCTAGCTTGATGTCTCCACGTAGGCCTTCAAGCATGTCGTTTTTCGCTTTTTCTTCAAATGCGCTTAGCTCGCCGTATGGCAAGATTTCTTCAACACCGTTTGCGCCAAGGCGTACTGGGTGTGCAAAGAATGCTGCGTCGTCGCTGTCGTCAGTTTGTACGTAAGTGTACTCAACAACGTTCTCGCCTTGCATTGCTGCAACAAGAGACAGACAGAAACGTGCTGCTGCTTGACCCATTGAAAGGGTTGCAGAGCCACCGCCGGCTTTTGCTTCAACAACTTCAGTACCCGCATTCTGGATACGAGTCGTTAGACTAGACACTTCTTCGTCTGTGAACTCAACACCCTCAACTTGTGAAAGAAGAGGAAGGATAGTTGTACCAGAGTGACCACCGATTACCGGTACGTGCACTGAAGATACGTCTAGATCTTTAAGTTCAGCAACAAAAGTTTCTGCACGGATTACATCTAGCGTAGTTACACCGAATAGCTTGTTCTTGTCGTAAACGCCTTTTGCTTTTAGCGTTTCAGCAGCAATAGCAACGGTAGTGTTTACAGGGTTAGTGATGATACCAACACACGCGTTTGGGCAGTTATCAGCTACACCTTCAACGAGGTTTTTAACAATGCCGGCGTTGATGTTGAACAGATCAGAACGATCCATACCTGGCTTACGAGGCATACCCGCTGGAATAAGAACTACGTCTGCTCCAGTAAGTGCATCAGCAAGGTCATCTTTACCGTGACCGGTTACTTTTACTGCAGTTGGGATGTGGCTCAAATCAACGGCAACACCAGGAACAACTGGCGCGACATCGTAAAGCGCTAAATCTGAACCTGCTGGCAATTGTGTTTTCAACAACAAAGACAGCGCCTGACCAATACCACCGGCAGCACCTAACACGGCTACTTTCATACCATTTCTCCTATGGGATTACTTCACGTATTTAAACGGAACGTCACACTAATGCAACGCGGGGGAAAACTCAATCACCGGATCGTCTTATTAACGTTATTTATGGCAATTTTGTCTCGATATTCATTATCATGAATGATTATGCAAAGAAATTGCGCAAAGTCTACCTGTACGGCACAATATGCGCATACTAAATATAATTCCTAACGATAACCTTTTAAAAAGAAAAGAGCGCTAATGGCAAACGCAAAACAAGAGCAACTCATCAAAGCTTTTAAAGAAATTCTTAAAGCGGAAAGTTATGGTTCGCAAGGCGAGATTGTTGATGCTTTAAAAGCACAAGGTTTTGACAACATCAGCCAGTCCAAAATCTCTAGAATGCTAAGTAAGTTTGGCGCGGTACGAACCCGAAATGCCAGAGGAGACATGGTTTACTGCTTGCCTCCTGAATTAGGTATGCCTACCGCCAAAAGTCCGCTTAAACAGTTGGTACTTGATATAGTTCACAACAATGTCATGGTTATTATTAGAACCAGCCCAGGAGCAGCACAACTTATTGCTCGCCTACTTGATTCATTGAGTAAAAAAGATGGTGTATTAGGGACGATTGCTGGTGATGATACTATTTTTATTGCCCCTGCTGACGTGACAAGAATTGAAGAATTAAGACAACGCGTTGAAGATTTATTTGAAAATGTTTAGCTAGGACAACTAAAAGCTGACAATTAAAAAACAAGAAACCGCATACAAGATGCGGTTTCCAACTAGGTTATAAACTAAGACTTTCCTAAGATAGAAGCTTTATTAGTGCATCTGCTGCGGGGCGCGATGACGGTGGATTTTGGCCTGTTACTAGTAGACCGTCAGTAAAGACTTTTACAGCGAAATCATCCGCACTTTCGTATTTACCACCCTTTTTAACTAGCTCATCTTCTACCAGATAGGGAACAACATCAGTAAGCTCCATCGCCGCTTCTTCGCTGTTTGAAAAACCCGTTACTTGCTTGCCATCAACTAGGTATTTGCCATCAGGAGTTTTAACATCCTTAAGCACTATTGGGGCATGACATACTGCGCCGACAGGTTTATTCGCTGCAATTGTATCTTCAATTAATTTGATTGAATGGGCGTTATCTGACAAGTCCCACAAAGGTCCATGACCACCGGGGTAAAACACGGCGTCGAACTCATCTGCTCGCACATCTTCAAGCGGTATAGTCGACGCAATTGCACTGCGTGCCAGTTCATCTTTTGTATAACGCATAGCGTCGTCTGTCATGGCATCATCAGCAAGACTATTAGGGTCAATAGGTACTTGGCCCCCCATTGGCGATGCCAGCGTAATCGTATAGCCTTGGTCTTTAAATGCGTAATATGGCGCTGCGAACTCTTCTAACCACATGCCAGTTTTTTTACCCGTATCACCCATAATTTCGTGAGACGTCATTACCATAAGCATACGTTTTGTCATAAGCCCTCCTTGCGAGCATCTAAAAGTTTTCTCGTCATTTAATTCGTGTTGTGGAGGGACTTAGATCATAAATAAAGGGAAGGATCGATTAGTGGCAAGTGTGAGAGATAAATCACAGGCATAAAAAAGTGCCACTTCCTGTTAAGGAAAGTGGCACCTAACACTACAACTTGTAGTTAGCGTTTACTACTTCTTAGAAGCGGTAGTTAACACCTACGCGTATTTCCCAAAGAGAAGGACTGCGAGATACGCTTTGTTCAGGCGTTGAGAACGCGCTGTACTCGTATTGACCAGCATCGTTGATATCTGCAGCTAACACTTCGTCGCCACCGAATGTTCCCTGACGGAAAACACCCCATTGGTCATTGATTAGGTTAGTTACATTCTCAATGATGAAGAACGCGTTAGCACTATGGCCTTCATAGAAACCTGGTAATTCTTGAGAAATACGTAAGTCAGCCTTAAACCACCAGTCAGCGCTTTCGCTGTTACGCTCTAGAATTTCACCACGCTCGAAGCCATTGTTGTCTACCCAACGGTTAAACAGTCTTTCAGCTTCTTCTGCTGATTGAAGTACTTCTCCGTCACCGTTAAGTTGGTCAACAAACACTACGTTCGCATCGTTTAGCTCTGGAATGTAGATAAGTTGACGAGCGTCAGCGGCATCCCATCCAAACGCATCGTTGTTGCTATAAACGTATGAGTAAGGCTTACCTTCGTTAGCCGTCGCGAATAGGTTGAAACGCGTCGAATAACCGTCGAAGAACTCAGCGGTGTAACCTAGTGAGAAGTTAAAGCGGTTGCCAACAGCGTAGTCAGACGTTGCTGTAGATGGGTTATTCGGATCACTAGTTGCAAAGTTTGTGTAGTTAGAGAAAGCTACAGAGCTTGTCATTGGGTTAGCATCTTCTGCATCAACATATGCATACGACGCAGCCATGTCAAAGCCGTTATCCCACTCTTTACTTACGCCAACAGACAACACTAGTGAACTACCGTCACCGCTATCTACGTTATCAAGAATGAAGTCTGAACCAGTCCAACGACTTGAATCAAGCGCAGTATAAATTGTGCGGCCGTCGAAACGGTTCTGACCTGAATCGACAAGTAAAGCATCGCGAACAATCGCAGAATCTTGACGATCTGTGTAAATCATGTCGGCGTTAACTAGGTAATCACCTGGAGCGATGTAAGTAAAGCCCAACGCATACTTCCACTCTGACGGAATTTCGAAATCAGGAGCAGTCGCGTTAGTATTACCGTCACCATCAGTGATGCTGGTATTGGCAACTTCATCAAACATAGCTTGAGGAATATCGAAAATTGGACGACCTTCGCCAGTAAGCGGTACATCAAAAATTGACGAAGAACCTGAAGTCCAGCCATCAATTACACTTTCACGAACACCGATGTTAGTTACACCATCGTTAGAGTAGGCGTTTGAAATCCAAACGTTCGGGTTACCACCTGAGTAAAGGCCTAAACCACCACGCAATTCTAGATCTTCATTTACTGTGTATGTGAAACCGAAACGCGGCTGAAGAAGGTCGATGCCATCTACGTTAGCCGTGTTAGCGAAGCCATAACGCTCAGTGAAGTTTTCGTTCAAACGAGGCGTGTCGTCAGAGCTATAAGTATCGTAACGAAGACCAGCCATAATTTTCAGGTCATCAGTTAGATAGAACTCGTCTTGGATATAGAAAGTCGTTACGTCGTAAGCGAATGATGCACCTGCATCAGCTGGGTTGTTAGTACCGGCTGAGTTGTTGTAATAAATACGGTCAACTAGGCCAGCTTCAAAATCAGCAATGCTGTCGAAACGGTATTCACCTACAGTGTGCTGCATAAACAAGTTAAATACGTCGGTTTCTTCGTACTCAACACCAGCTGTGATTTGGTGGTCACCGTAGAAGTAAGTACCCGCTAATTTGAAGTTAAATACTTCGTAGTTTAGTTGGTTTGATTGACGAGAGTCATCTGGACCAATGTAAATACGGCCACCATCTTCAGTAGAAATTTGCGCTTCTGCAAAACCAGACGCTGCATCAAGTGACTGCTGACGGTTATCTAAGTCAGTGTGACCGATACGAAGCTCTGTCGAGAAATCGTCAGACCAGTTTGAAAATAATGAACCAACAACGTTAGTTAATTCAGCACCACGCTCATAGAAGTGGTTGCTAAGAGACAAGTTGGTAGAACCGGTGTCAGACTGACTTACACTGAAACCATCGTTCCAGTTGTACATTAGTGACGCACGGTGGTCAGCATTAATGTTCCAGTCTAATTTAATAAGGATTTTTTCATCTTCAACCGGCGCTGAACCAGGCGTGCCGCCAGCATCATAACCGTATACGCGTTGTGCAATCTCAGTTACTTGATCGATATCATCTTGAGTAACACGACTACCTAGCGCGTTATAATCATAAAGCTGAACACCTTCAAGCTTTTCGTATGAAGCAAAAAGGAAAAGGCTATCTTTAATTAGTGGAAGACCAACGTTAAAACCGTAACGCTTCTCAGTGTAGTTACCGTTGTCACGTTTTTCACTATCAACTTCATCACCACGGTATGAATCAGATGTGAAATCGTAGAAAACACCGCCGTGTACTTCGTTCGAACCTGATTTAGTTACGGCATTGATGTTACAGGCAGTAAAGCCGCCGTATTCAACGTCGAAAGGAGCAAGCTCAACCGCTACCTGTTGGATTGCGTCGTAAGAGAAAGGCATACGCTCGGTCGGGAAGCCATTACTGTTTAGACCGAAGTTGTCATTCATGCGAATACCATCTAGGGTCAAGCTGTTGTTGCGCGGGCTTGCACCACCACAGCTGATAGCATCGTTGAAGCTTTCGTCAACGAAAACACGAGGGTCAACACGCACGATATCACCGATGCTACGGTTAATAGCAGGCGTATTTTCAAGCGCTTCCAAGTTAAATACTGTTTGCGGACCAGTTGCACCAAACGCTGTAGCTGTTAATGCGCTACCGCTAACAGAAATAACTTCGATGTCGCTAGCGTCTTCTAGAGTAAGGTTAACGCCGAATGGGTTACCTAGTTCTAGGAATACGCTATCGATAGTGGTGTCTTGGTACTCATCAGAATCGATAACGATTCTATAAGGACCGCCAACGCGAAGGCCGCGAAGGTTGAAAGCGCCATTTTCACCTACTACTACTTCACGTGCAGTGCCAGTAGGTTCATGAATAACAGTAACAGATGTTCCCGCAGCAGGTGCACCTGTAGGGGTAAGGATGCGGCCTTCCATTGCAGATGACGTTTCTTGCGCCATTGCAGTGGTAGACAAACCGATTGACAGCGCAACCGCAGCCGCAATGCGACTGAATTTAGCTGATGAGCTCATGTGTGTGTTTCCCTTTTTGTTTAAAATTCTTTTTTACTCGGTTTAGTGTAATGCAAAAATACCACATATAACCGGTGACTTAATCAGAACCTGACGAATTGTCGTAAAGGTTCGTGTCAGTTTTATTACAACTTTACATTTTTATTTAACAGCAATCGCCCGAGGCTCTTGAGTTTGTAACTTTTTTCTTGACCAAGTGGTCAAGTTAATTTACTTATTATTATTATTCTCAATTCTTGACGATAGCTTGACCTATTCTTGACACATATACGACTAATAAACAGCGTTTAATAAAAATCAGGTTTACCTATAATAATTACCTATAAATCAACAACATAACACCTTAAAATAAATTTACCTATTGCAATAAATAACCTTAACTGATGAAATCACTATATAAATCGTTAATTCATTTGGTCGTTTTCTTGACGAATTTCAGAATTGTTGCTTCCGGAAAATGGTTAATTTTCATCTTAGCTGCCGTAGCTTGCGGCTTGATGAACTATTCTCTAAATTCTCATTCCTATACTGACATTGCCCCTCAAACTGGTCAATATTTAAACTGCAAAACAGAACTGGTGGGAAATTCCGACGTTTTCTCAGTTTATGTAACAGACGGCAGAATTGCTGAAATGGCAAAAGAAAAGTTATGTAGTGACCCAATAATAAAGCGCCAGTATGGTGAGGTAAAAATAACCATCGGTCAGAGCGATTACGATACATTCCGATATGTAAACTATGGCGTTGTCGACTTAGCGTTGGTGAAAAGTAATGTTGTAGATGCCTTTGGTGCCGACCAGATTTACGGTCTAACTAAAATAGCGTCGCATCCTGATTATTCGGCATTTTTTATTGCTTTACGAGAAAGGCCAGAACTCTCCAAAGAGTACCTTCTAGGAAGACGCATTGGTCTACTAGATTACCCAAGCAGCCGCTCCGGTAACATTCTCCCTAAAACCGTTATGCAAAACTTAGGTTTGAGCGATAATAATGTAGATATCGTTTATTACAGTTCTCACCAAGAGCTGAGACGCGCTCTACTTGCTGGTGATGTTGATATTATTTCATCGTATTGGGCAGAAGAAGATAATGACAAATTTTCGAGAAACTACGCCACGCCCCTTCAAGAAAGCGTAAGCGGTATGCAATGGTATTTGAAGATGCAAACCCAAAATACCGATCTGTTTTGCGCCATGCAATCAGTTGTTCATGAAATAGCTATGTCTCACCCAAGGCCCTATTACAAAACTATTACACTGGAAGAAGGGTGTAACTAATGGGTAATAATAAAATTCATTTTAAACCAAAGCACATTATTGCCTTGAACGCTTTGGCATTGTTACTGGTAATGCAATGTGTAGCTTTAACAGCTCAATATTTTTCTTATCAGTCTTCTGTGCACCAAGCACTTGATAACGTCCAGCAAAGAATCAGCTTAGATAGTGCATTTTTAGACGTTGGCAATAAAACACTTAATACGCCTGTCGATCAAATTGCTATTTATCGTTATTTAAGAAGATTGAATGGAACCCTTAGACAAAGTGACTATCCGGTTCGAGTATCGAGCATTCAGGGAATAAAAACCGAGTCAGACGACTTTGCCTTATATCCCAATACAATTCCGGTTACCTTCATTAACGCTGAACAAGAATTTATTGTCGATTTGCGCAGCAAAACAGCTTCAAGCGCTTTAACCTTCAGTTGGAGTGCTTTTTTAGCCTCCCTTTTCGTTTCACCATTATTTTTCATTTCTAATAAGACAAGAAAAAACCGCAAAGCGATTGAAGAAGTTATGCCCCCAACGCCCAAATTAATTATTAACTTAGAGAACAAGACTATCTCTAACGGCGTTGATGACAAAATGGTTACGCTTCAAAACAAGCCGTTGTGTTTTTACACTGCCTTAGTTAAATATTGCATTGAATATCCTGATAATCCACTTCCCCCTCACAAGGATGTGCCGCCTGAATTGCTAATTTTAGCCAACAAAAGCTTTGGTCGACTCATCGAACTTGGGCATACCAAACGTAAACGCCCAGACTTTAATGCAAATTTAGACAAAACGTTAAGTGAGATCAGAGCGGCACTTGATGAAGTGTTTTCGTCTTACAACGAAGAAAAAGAGAACTATTACCCACCTCGTGCTCAGGGTGAAGGTTCGCGCTCAAAGCAACACTCTTACGCATTGCCATTAATAAAAGGTGAGGACATCGAAATCATAGGCAACTAACCTAAAACTGACCACTTGGAGAACTTTTTTGTATTTTTTGCCAGTTTGAGAAACTCCTCGCAATGCCTTGAAATTACAATAAAGATCAAGCAAAGACCGATCCAAAAACCGATAACTTGTGAATATAACATTGATTCGCGAGGCCTAAACGCGTATCTTTGCACCAACAAAATCAGCTTTATAGTACTATGCAATCGCCACTTATTATTGCCATTTCTGGAGCTTCTGGCTCTGGAAAGTCTCTTTTTACAAAAAATTTGTTTAACGGCTTCAGTGCTCAAGGTCGCCCTGTTCAAGTGCTGCGCGAAGATCACTACTATCGCGCTCAAGATCACCTTCCTATGGAACAGCGTGAGAAGAACAACTACGATCATCCGAATGCATTCGAACACGAGTTATTGAAAGCGCACTTACAAGCATTGCGCGATGGTCAGCCTATCGACTATCCGCACTATTGCTATAAAACGCACACTCGTTTACCCGAAACTGAGCGCCTTAACCCCGCACCAGTGATCATTCTTGAAGGTATTATGTTGTTGGCGCGTACAGATTTATTACCTTTATACGACGTGAAAATCTTTATCGATACCCCTCTTGATATTTGTTTGATGCGACGAATGATGCGCGACCTTAAAGAACGTGGTCGTAGTATAGAATCGGTAGCAAAACAGTACGAAGAAACTGTTAAGCCTATGTATCATCAATTTATCGAACCTAGCCGCTTCACTGCCGACGTAGTAGTGACGCAAGGTGGCAAAAACCAAATTGCATTAGATGTGATCAAATCACACATTCAGCAAGCGCTTCTTTAAGGGAACATTACTATGGTAAGTTTACTGGGCATTGCAGTCCTTCTGGGTATTGCTTTCGCGTTATCATCAGCGAAACGCAGTATAAATTTGCGCACCGTGGGTGGCGCATTTGCTATTCAAGCATCCGTTGGCGCATTTGTCCTGTACTCTGAACCTGGAAAAGAAGTCCTGTTAGCTTCAACAGAATTTGTTGCCAACATTATTGCTTACAGCCAAGATGGAATTAACTTTTTATTTGGTCCTATTGGCGACAAATCTATAGCCTTCATATTTGCGTTTAATGTACTTCCCGTTATCGTGTTTTTCTCCTCCTTGATTGCAGTCCTTTATCATTTAAAAGTGATGAATATCGTTATAAAAGTCATAGGTGGCGCTCTACAAAAGTTATTAGGAACAAGCAAATCGGAATCAATGTCTTCGGCCGCTAACATTTTTGTCGGTCAGACAGAAGCTCCTTTAGTCGTTCGCCCTTTCATTCCTAATATGACTACATCTGAGCTATTTGCGGTTATGGTGGGTGGATTGGCCTCTATTGCCGGCTCTGTAATGGCCGGATATGCGGGTATGGGAGTAGAGTTAAAGTATCTACTTGCCGCCAGCTTTATGGCTGCTCCTGGGGGCTTGCTTATGGCAAAGATAATTTTGCCAGAGACAAACACAGCGAGCATAGAATCTAAAAACGTGGAAGCGGAAGATACCGCTTACGCTAATGTATTTGACGCTGCCGCCAGTGGCGCATCGTCAGGTATGCAGCTTGCGCTAAATGTGGGCGCAATGCTACTCGCTTTCATAGCACTAATAGCCATGGTCAACGGCCTTATAGGTTGGAGTGCAGGACTATTTGGCTATGAAAACGTAACGTTTGAAGGGATCCTGGGTTATGTGCTCCAACCTCTCGCATGGGCAATCGGCGTACCATGGGAGGAAGCACAACTTGCAGGCAGCTTTATTGGTCAGAAAATGGTAGTGAACGAATTCGTTGCGTACCTCAATTTTCTAGAAAACCAAGCACAGCTATCTGAAGCGTCTCAGGCCATTATCACCTTTGCTCTTTGTGGTTTTGCAAACTTCTCTTCTATCGCAATCTTGATGGGTGGAATTGGTGTAATGGCACCAACACGCAGAAATGAAATTGCGCGATTAGGATTAAAAGCAGTTATCGCAGCTACACTATCTAATTTGATGAGTGCCGCACTAGCGGGTTTTTTCCTCTCTTTAGGTTAAACATCATTAAATTAGACCAAATGGTCAATAAAAACTAGACTATCTGGTCAGGTTTCTGTAAATTACGCGCAAATTCCTCGCGAGGTTGATTTATGTCAATCTCTGCGACTTTTTTCTGTAGTCCGTCTACCTTTATAATGCCGCAGTCAAAATATACGGGATAAAGTTATGCAATTAGTTGCTGTTGATTACCAAGCGGAAAACGCTCAAGAAGAATTCGTGAAGTCACTTCGTGAGACAGGGTTCGGTGTTTTAAAGAATCACCCTATCCAACAGTCATTAGTTCAAGGTATTTACGACAATTGGCAGGGCTTCTTCGATAGCGAAGAGAAAAACGACTACCTGTACAACAAGGGTAAACAAGACGGATTTTTCCCTCAGAGCGTATCTGAGGTAGCTAAAGGCTTTACGAAAAAAGATATTAAAGAATATTACCACTTCTATCCGTGGGGTCAGTGCCCAGAGGCTCTACACCCGCAGATTTCTCAGTATTATGGGGAAGCAAACACACTAGCGAAAGAGCTATTGGGTTGGATAGAAAAGCATTCTCCTTCTGAAGTGAGTGATAAGTACAGTCAACCGCTAGGCAATATGATCAAAGATTCTGATCAGACCTTGCTACGTATACTGCACTACCCACCACTAAAAGGTGATGAAGAAGTAGACGCAATTCGCGCTGCTGCTCATGAAGATATTAACTTGATTACTATCCTACCGGCAGCCAATGAGCCTGGATTACAAGTACAAGCTAAAGACGGTAGTTGGATTGACGTTCCTTGTGATTTCGGGAACTTGATTGTAAATATTGGCGATATGCTTCAAGAAGCATCAGGCGGATATTTCCCATCAACTACTCATAGGGTTGTGAACCCAGACGGCACTGATATGACGAAATCTCGTATTTCATTGCCATTATTCTTACACCCTAGACCAGATGTTGTTCTTTCAGAACGTCATACCGCAGGGTCATACCTGCAAGAGCGCCTTCGTGAGCTGGGCGTTATATAAATTAAGTTCCTTTTGTAGTGTTATTCTTTTGCCGCAGCTAGTCTGCGGCTTTTTTTTTAGTTGCTTGCCAAAGTAGCTAGTTTAGAAGAATAGCGCTGTTTATCTTGCTCGTTCGGCGAATGCCTTACTGCCCGTTCCAGGTACCGTTGCGCTTCACTAACATCGCCTAACTCGTGATAAGCTTTGGCCATGCCGAACAAAATCTCGTGCCGAACGTTATCAAGCTTTAATCCTTTTCTATAATGCGTTATTGCAGCCGCAATATCGCCAGCTTCGAAAGCTTGCTCTCCTAATATATAGTGATAGAAGGGATTACTTTTACGCTTTGCTTCAACCTTTTGCGTAATCTGCATTGCTTCTTCATCTCTATCTTGATGGGTATAAAGAATGGATAAATTTTCCCATGCGGTGAGATTTTCATCATCAAGCGATAGTGCGTGCTTGTAGGTCATTTCAGCCTGCTCATAAGCGTCTACCATCCTGTATAGAACGCCTAAATTTACCCAGCTTTGCTGCAAATCTGGAGACAAAGTTGCAGCTGCTCGGAAGTAGCTGTAAGCCCTTGTGTAGCTATTAGCGACGAGTGCGTCAGCGCCTTTGTTATTATAATACATAGACACTATTTTGTTCTTTGACACTGGCTTTCTTGGAAAGTAATTACGTAGCATCTGAGGGTCAAAGTCTACATCTGCCCATAAACCTCCAACTGATGTGACCTGACTATCGTTAGGCATTGAGACTCGCATATTTATATGCCCATTCAGTAAGCTATATCCCTCTCTTCGCGTCCAATACTCCGGAATATCTACTTCGTAGAAAGTCGCGTTTAAACCTACATGTTCAGCCAGTGCATAGGTCATAATTGAGAGAGATAAACAGTTTGCGGCTCGGTTGTTAAATGTTGTGTCTGCTGTGGTATTTGCGTTATTTCGATACAGCATGCCGTAATCAGAGTGATCAAAAATGGCTTTTACCAATCCTTTAACATTTTTCTGCGAAATACTCTTGTCATAAACTGCCTTTTCGGCAAAAAGCTGAGCGTCTTCACCTAAAAGAAAAATCTCATCAACAGACTCAACGGGAAACAAATGGTGGGAAGAGAATAGACTGTCATTTAATAGCGAGGGCTTTGACTCTACGCGTTTATCGTCAGTAGACTGACACGCAGTAATCATACTATAAAATAGAAAAAGTAAAACGAGTCGAGTATTCATATCAGGCACCTTTTTAGTTACTCGATAGTTTAAAATTATAGCACCTTAACCTATATTTTACATTTTATTTACAACCTATATTGACGCACTTTTATCGCAAAAATATAGTAAAACCTCGACTTACTTACCCGTTCTGTCACTCCCGCCCTCTCATTAGAAACCGCTTCTTTATTGGCATTACACAAAGTTACTCATCGAATTGTTAGGCCGCGATGTAATAATTTTCAATTCAATGGCTTTCGGGGGGGTGTTACTTAGGGCGTGTTGAAGGATGGTGAATTTCACTTGAAACTCATTGATGCATAAAGGAAGAATTGTGATGAATACAGAGTTATCTTACCAACCAAGCTTACTACACTGAACGCACATAACATTAAAGTTAAGCCGAGTACCTAAATATTAAACTATTGGTTAATCCACATTTTGCGCATTTAGACCTACTCTTAACCTTTAAACCACAATCCGTTTCGGAGTTTTTGTGTATATAGAACAGGTTGACGATCGTACTTTAGCAGACTGTTTAGTGCTGATTGTCGACGACCAAGCCACGAGCAGACTTGTTTTGGAAACGTTACTTGAAGACACCGTAACGTGTAAATCGGTGAGCTCTGGCAAAGAGGCAATCGACTACTGTAAGTCTCGTACTCCCGACCTAATCCTTATGGATCTGTCTATGCCTGACTTAGATGGGCATCAAACGACGGCATTATTAAGAAAGAGGCCCTCGTGCGCCCATATTCCTATTATCTTTGTAACCTCTTCGTCTAGTGATGACGAAGAGTCTAAATGCTGGGAGTCGGGTTGTGTTGACTTTGTGGTTAAACCTGTAAATGCGTGTACCTTGCGCAACCGTGTAAAGTCACATGTAAATCATAAACTGAGAAATGACTTACTCGAAAAGCTCATTTACGTCGATAAATTAACCGGAGCCTACAATCGCCATTACTTAGATGACTATTTACCTCGATTAGTCAAAGATGGGCTACGCAACGTTACCCCGCTTTCACTGGTAATTTTTGATGTTGATCACTTTAAACTATTTAATGATATGTACGGTCATTTAGATGGTGATAGTTGCCTATGGAAAGTGAGTAAATCAATAAATGATGCCCTCCTTCGTCCAATGGATAAATTAGTAAGAATTGGTGGTGAGGAGTTTTTGGTTATTTTGCCTAATACTGATGTAGGAGGCGCCGAGTCAGTAACTAAACGATTGCTGAAGACAGTGTATGACTTAAACATTCCTCATGCTGCATCAGAGTTTGAACGCATAACATTAAGCGCAGGGTTATCAGTTAAGTATGCAGAAGACGATAAAACTATCGAATATGTTATGTTAGAAGCAGATAAAAATTTATATGCAGCCAAAACGTCCGGGCGAAATCAAGTGGTAATACCTACGACAGTACAAACTGAAGAACTTCCTTCTCCCCTCAGCGGGAGAAAACCCAAAGTATTCAGCTAGCACTTAACAACCAATATGCAATAGCTCCTAGGTAGAGCCCAGTTTGAAGCGACCTACGGCTCCCGTATGAAGTAAACAATCCAGTGCATCATCTTTTGTTATACCTAACTCCGTCAACTGAGCGTAGAAAAGCTGTAGTGTAGCTAAAGCATCATCCAACGCGTTGTGTTCGATAAAAGCTGGCAGGTCTAAACGTTGACGACACACGCTTAGTGTTGCGCTATTACTTGGTAAAACTTGGTGCTGCTTATTTAATTGATAAAGCGCAAGCTTCAACGTATCAATATAAACCACTTCAACAGGCGGCACATTACAACATTTAAAGGCACTATTGAGCGCCACTAAGTCTAATTTCGCGTTGTGAAAAATAAGTATGTGTCGCTTAAGTAACGGTGCAAGAACGCAAAGCGTCTCCGCTAGATTTTCACCATTTTTTAAAATATCAAGAGTTAATCCGTGAATGACAGGGCTTTGGCCCAAATCTGCGGTCGTGTTGATCACATGATAACCGCTAGAGGACAAATCAATACGGCCACCTTTTCCACTCACGTAACCAACAGAGGTAATTTGCGTTGTTAATGGGTTTAATGATGTAAGCTCTAAATCGACCGCAGCAAACGATGTACTGTAAACGTCGTGCTCTCGAAGGCGCTGTTTCAGCTTAGATTTACTAGTAAACGCCTGAAAGCATGCCTTTATCCACCTTCTAATCATACTGGTTAACTTACACCGCCTGAGAACTTCATAATCATAGCTTGATTAGTTCTCTCTATAGCTTTAAATGCCGCTTTAAGCTGGTGTTTTTCAATTGAAGATAGACTGGATACTGACACGCGATTGTCGGTAACTTTGTTTTCAAGCTGATGACGCCATCGTAATCTATTAAGGAACAGCCAGATATCACGAAGGTTAGCTGCATCGCGCTTTGACAGCTGTGAGCGACTAGACAATGCATCTAGACGTGCGAGCGTATTAGGTAAGGTAACGCCATCGGCTAGTGCGTAAATTCTGGCTATATTGTTAATTAAAGCGACAGCACGGACTTTGAGATCAATAACGTCTTTTTCTTTTCTGCCCTTCTCATAAACAAACTTCTGAAACATGGAAAGCGGCACCGATATTTCATTACTGTTTCTGGTTAGCGCTGCTAGAAACATGTTTTGTTGCATCAAAGGAGCGCGTTGTTTTTGAAGCTGCTTAAACAAACCTACATCACCTGCAGCACATCGCACATCCAGAAAGATGTTAAAGTGCATAATTGCATCTTTAGTGGGCGCTTTTACCCACTGTTTTGCTTCTTCGAGCGCCTCATCGAGTGACAGTCTAAGCTTTGAGTTACTTGCCATAATATTGCCATCGCATAGCTTAATGCCGCATTTTGCTAATCCATTACAAACGTAATCTGCCATATCAGAGAAATACTTTGCTTGCGCTTCGTTAGGTTGTTTGGCTAGTAATAGCCCATTGTCTTGATCGGAGCCCATAGTTTGGTCTTCTCTGGCTTGTGAACCATACACTAACCACGCAAACATCATGGGTGCTTTACCATTAGCCTGTTGGAAAAAGCCAATCAGCTTTCTGGTCATAATGTCTGTTGCTTGTGACAATATTTTCCCAGCAATGTCGTAATCACCCGCTTTTTTTGCATGGGCTGAAAAATAATGAGGCAGTTGCCACGACAAGCGGGTTAGCTCATATAAGTTCTCGGCTTTACTTAACTCGCCAATGATAAAAAGTACGTTTCCTCGCTGATGACGAATGATATCGCTGGCGGTTACCATACCAAGAGGCACCAAGGTTTGATGATCAATAACAGGTAAGTGATGAATGTTTTTTTCCGTCATTAGCGCTAAAGCGTCAAACAAGGTCCTGTTGCCCATAATTTGAGCCGGATTAGCTGTCATTATCTGGCTAACAGGAAGATGAGTGTCTAAAGAGGCAGCCACCACTCTCGACCTTAAATCCCGATCAGTAATAATACCAATTAGCTTTTCTTGTTCAGTTACTAGCAAAGAAGAGACTTTTTGCGATGTCATTAACTGAGCTGCATCCGTAATTGGGGTTTGAGCATCGACGGAAACTGGTCCTTTTTCGATAGCATCTAAAAGCCCTTTGTAAAGCCACATTGAATTACTATCTGCAATAGCATGGCTTTGCAGTGCGTTATTGCTAAGGCCATCAAAAAAATGCCGTATTGTAGATATTTCTAGTAAAGGCTCTACTGCTAACGCATCAAAACAGTAAACCAGCCCTGGACTATCTACCGTTATACTTAGTGGAAAATTTCGCTTTTCTATAATATTTGCGTAACCGAAATAGTCACCTTCACTTAAATGGCGCAAGGGCGCATCTGAGTCTTTCACAGAAAACTGCCCGCTTTGGATAAGGAAAAGTGACGCTTTACCTTTTTGCAGTTCCTTCACATTATCCGCTGTTAAATATACTAGTTCAGTATGTTTTACTAGCTTAAGCTTCTGCTCGCTATCTAGCGAATCAAAAGGCGCAGATGTATCAAGAAAGTCTTCAACTTGTTTAGCCATTGCAGTCATAGAAATTGTCCAGTTCACAAAAAGAAAAAACCAACCTACTCACTTTCGCCAGTAGATTGGTTTTATTTTGCTAAAGCCTATATTAAGGCAATACTAACTTAGTGCGCTGATGCTTCGCCCGCTCCCTTAGGATAGCGAATGCTCTCAACCAGCTCTTGAATTTCTTCAGGCGCTTCATCTGTTGCCTTGAACACCAGGAAAGCCACAATGAAGTTCACCATCATACCCAAAGTACCAATACCTTCAGGAGAGATGCCAAACCACCAATTGTCAGGCGTATTAGCAGCCGGATTTACAAACTTAAAGTAAATAATGTAGGCTGCCGTGAAGGCTATACCTGAGATCATCCCTGCGATAGCACCTTTGTCATTCATACGCTTGCTGAAAATACCCATAATTATTACTGGGAAGAAGCTGGACGCCGCTAAGCCGAAAGCAAAGGCGACCACCTGCGCCACAAATCCAGGCGGATTAATACCAAAGTAACCCGCTATGACAATGGCTACCCCAGCAGCAAGTCGCGCGTACATTAGCTCGGCTTTATCCGTAATATTTGGCATAAAGTTTCGTTTCAGTAAGTCGTGGGATACAGAGGTGGAAATCACTAACAATAAGCCCGCTGAGGTAGAAAGGGCGGCTGCCACACCACCTGCCGCAACAAGCGCTATAACCCATGCAGGTAAGTTCGCAATTTCAGGGTTAGCCAATACCATGATGTCGCGGTCAACTTTCATTTCGTTGCGCTCATCACCCGAATAGAACATTTTGCCGTCGCCATTTTTATCTTCAAATGCGATAAGCCCTGTCTGTTCCCAATTTTTAATCCAGGACGGAGCTTCTGCATAACTAGTGCCCGTCATCTCTGGACCGTTAATAGTTTCAATCATATTCACACGAGCGAATGCTGCTAGCGACGGTGCTGTAGTATAAAGAATTGCGATAAATGCTAAGGCATAACCTGCTGATTTACGCGCATCATGAACTTTAGGCACAGTAAAGAAGCGAACAATTACGTGTGGAAGGCCCGCAGTACCCACCATCAACGCAAAAGTGATAAAGAATACATCAATAGTACTCTTGGTCCCTGAGGTGTATTCGTTAAACCCGAGTTCGACAGATAAGTTGTCGAGTTTCTGCAGCATATGTATTCCGGAACCGTCGGACAACGTGGCGCCAAACCCGGTTTGAGGAAGAATATGGCCTGTCACCATAATTGAAATAAACACAGCAGGTACGATATACGCAAAAATCATTACACAGAACTGTGCAACCTGGGTATAAGTAATCCCTTTCATGCCGCCAAGTACCGTGTAGAAAAACACAATAACCATGCCAATGACAACACCTGTCACAATATCGACTTCTAAGAAGCGACTAAATACTACCCCTACGCCACGCATTTGACCTGCAACATAGGTAAAGCAAACAAAGATGGCACAAAATACGGCAACCGTACGCGCAGTTTGTGAGTAGTAACGATCACCAATAAAGTCAGGTACCGTAAATTTACCGAACTTACGTAAGTAAGGCGCTAAACAAAGCGCAAGCAGAACATAGCCACCCGTCCAGCCCATAAGGTATACCGCACCGTCGTAACCCATAAACGAGATAAGGCCAGCCATTGATATGAAAGATGCTGCCGACATCCAATCTGCCGCGGTCGCCATACCATTCATAACAGGAGGCACACCACCACCCGCTACGTAAAAGTCATTGGTAGACCCCGCACGAGCCCAAATCGCAATGGCTATGTAAAGCGCGAACGTAGCACCAACGATAATAAATGTTAAAGTTTGAACGTCCATGATTTACTCCTCATCTACGCCGTAGCGTTTATCCATGGCGCTCATCTTCGCCATATAGACAAAGATCAATGCAACAAATACGTAAATTGAGCCCTGTTGTGCAAACCAGAAGCCTAATTTAAAGCCAAAGAACTGAATTTCATTTAAGATATCGACAAACAATATGCCGGCACCAAATGATACGATAAACCAAACGACTAAAAGCTTAGCAAGAAGTGATAGGTTCTCACTCCAGTAGGCTTTTTTGTCCTCTTCGTTTCTAAATGCCATTGTTTCACCCTCATGTCAGGTTAACTAGTTGTTATGATTTTACAATTCCCTAACGCTCGGCTTTGTTAACGTTATTGCTGCATTTAAAAATCTTGCCCCAGGCAAGGTAAAAGCAGCATAAGTCAAGCATCCAGGAGGTCGCCTATTACTCTAGACCTGAGGTGTAAAATTCAAAATGAGACCATGGTCGTAGGTAGACCATGGTCGAAATGATTATAATATCAGCACACTTGTTAAAACTAAGTTAAAGGAAGATTATGGTTTTTGGTTGGGTAACGCTTGCAGTCTTGTACCTTTTTTTGCTGTTTTCATTAGCAAGTTGGGGAGAAAAAAACTCGCCTACCGCAAGAGCTCTGACCTCTCACCCAGCTATTTATTCGCTGGCCCTTGCTATTTATTGCACTGCTTGGACGTTCTTTGGCATGGTAGGCCAGGCCAGTAGGGATACATGGATTTATCTTCCAATTATGCTCGGGCCCATTTTGGTTTACGTGCTGGGCTATAAATTTATTTACAAGCTAACCTTAGTAAGTAAAAAGCAACATATTACGACCATTTCAGATTTTATTGCATCACGCTATGGTAAACGTCAAACCGTAGCCTTAGTGGTTACACTCATTGCGCTACTCGCTACCATTCCTTATATCGCACTTCAGTTGAAAGCCGTTGGCGCGACCTTTCAGCTATTAACACAGCAGCCAAACAGCAACGGTATTATCATCGCAGCCACGGGGTTCATTGCTGCTTTTGCTATTTATTTTGGTACACGCCAAACTGACGTCACGGAATACAGGCGGGGTCTGATGCTGGCCATAGCGTTCGAGTCGACTATTAAATTACTCGCTCTAGTGTTGGTCGCCATTGTTGGGTACAGCGCGTGGAAGCGTACACAGTCCGGTCCTTTCTTCGAGAGCTTTACAAACGAGATTGCGCTTGCCCAGTTCAGTTCGTTTAGCTTCATTGCACAAACCATTATGGCTGCGGCAGCTATCGTTTGCTTACCTCGTCAGTTTCATGTCGCCATTATCGATAACTTAAGCTTAGGGCACATACGCACAGCTCGTTGGCTATTTCCGCTTTACCTAACCATTATTTCCTCGGTTATTCCCGTTATTGCGATAGCAGGAAAAGCTATTTTTGCGGGCCAGGGCATAGAGCCTGATTCTTACGTTCTGTCACTCGCCATGTTTTCGGAATCGGCACTTCTACAGGTCATTGTCTTTGTAGGCGGCTTATCTGCGGCAACGGCTATGATCATTGTGGCCACACTAACGCTTAGCACTATGCTTACTAACGACGTTATATTGCCACGCATTTTAGCCTTTACCGGCAACACCGATGACAAAAAAGACGTGTCGAAAAAATCCGCCTTATCCGACGAATCGTCATCGCCTTTATTTTGTTAATGGCCTTTTTGTACCACCAGCAAATGACCAGCAGTCGCTCTCTTCACTCTATTGGTCTTATCGCTTTTTCACTGGTTATTCAGTTGATGCCTGCCATTGTTGGCGGGCTTTACTGGAAGCGTGCTCACGCACACGGCGTTTATGCTGGACTTATGGTGGGGCTCGTTATTTGGGTACTGTGGTTAGTACTTCCCATTGTAAGCGAGCAAGTTTCTCAAATGGAGCAGAACGAGCTCATTAGCCAAGGAGCCATGATTAGCCTGGCAGCAAACAGTATTGTTTACATACTCTTTTCACATTTTGCTCCCCAGCGCCTTATCGACAGAATGCAGGCAGAAGCGTTTGTTTCTCCCGCCATATCCAGTAACAATACGGTTAAAGCACAAGCGACTAATGTCACCGTATCAGACCTCATTACACTACTTTCAACCTTTATGGGCACAGGACGTTGCGAACAGCTTCTCGAGCAGTATCAACAACTAAATAATTGCCAGTTAAGTCACACAGACACACCGAATGAATCGTTTTTATCTTTCTGTGAACGCGCCCTTGGAGGCGTTATTGGCGCCTCTAGTGCGAAAGTGCTTTTAGACAGTGCGCTACGTGGCAAGAAAATGGACTTCACTGAGGTCATTAACTTTTTCGACGACACCACGCAAGCAATGCAGTTTAATATGACGGCGCTATTAACCTCGCTTGAAAATATGGATCAAGGCATTAGCGTGGTAGATAAACATTTAAACTTAGTTGCTTGGAACAAACGCTACGCCAACCTCTATCCCTACCCTGACAACTTACTTGCTGTTGGCTCTCCCATTGAAAAGCTCATTCGGTACAACGCATCTCAAGGAGAGTTTGGCACTCACAATGTCGACGCTGAAGTAGAAAAACGTTTGGCTCATCTGCGCTCAGGCATGCCTCACCGCTTTACTCGCCAACGTAAAGACGGGCGAGTCATTGAGATGGTAGGCAATCCACTACCCGGGGGCGGTTTCGTAACCAGCTTCAACGACATCACTGGGCATGTTGAAATTCAGCAAGCACTTGAAGAGTCGAACATTGATCTTGAGGCCCGTATTAAAAAGCGTACCGAAGAAGTGCACTCCATTAACGCAGAACTTCGCCTAGAAATAGAGCGGCGTTCAGAGGCGGAAAAAGAGCTTATAAGGGCTAGAAAAGCAGCGGAAGATGCCAACGCCAGTAAAACTCGCTTCCTAGCGCTGGCCAGTCACGACGTATTGCAACCGCTGAATGCAGCCAAGCTCTATGTGAGTGCGTTAGAGGAGCAAGAATTATCTGAACAAGCACTGACTATTATCAATAAGCTCAGTCATAGCGTTACATCTAGTGAGACACTCATTGGCACATTGTTAGACATTGCTCGTTTAGATCAAGGGGAAATGAAACCTGATATTGAATCTATCGATGTTAGCGCTCTACTCTCACCACTTGTTGACGAAATCGCTATGCGAGCACGTGAAAAAGGACTTGGATTCAAAGTTATTATTCGCCCTTGCTGGGTTAAAGCTGACAAAACGTATTTATATCGAATTACCCAAAACTTGTTGTCAAATGCAGTGAAGTACACCGAAAAAGGGCGCGTTCTTTTTATTGTAAAGCCTGTTAAAGAAACCGTTTATTTTAAGGTTATTGACACAGGTATAGGTATCTCTTCAGATAAAAAAGACAGCATATTCGGAGATTTTTTCCGTGCAAATGACAGTAAGGAGCATGGATTAGGTTTAGGATTAGGCGTTGTACGCCGTTTAAGCCTGCAGTTAGACAGCGACATAAGTGTTGTGTCAAAAATAGGAAAAGGAAGTTGCTTTGCGTTTTCGCTTGCTAAAGCTGCCCCTAAACAAGTCTCTAATATTCCGGCAAAGCCTCGAAGTACAACATTTACAGGAATGGATGTGCTTTGCGTTGACGACCAAAGGGAAAATTTAGATGCCATGCAAACCCTTTTACAAAAATGGGGAGTGAATGTTTTCTTAGCGAATAACTGGGATGATGCCCTGAAAGTCTGCGACGTTATTCAGCCTCAAATTTTACTTATGGATTACCAGTTAAGCCATGACAATGATAAAAATGGGCTCGCACTGATTGAAGAAATAAGACATCGACTTAACATTGTTGTGCCGGCGGCGCTTATAACCGCCACACCAGATGAGAGCCTAGTTACGCAATGCAAAGCCCAAGGCGTGAACTTTTTGGCGAAGCCGCTAAAACCAGCGAAGTTACGCGCCCTACTTCAAAGCATGACACGCTACATCAGAGAAGCGAAAAACGTTTAATTAATGTGTGGCTTTTGTATAGCCGACACCACCTTTTTCGCCTTTTTTATACTGGTTAAATTACAAAATAAAGAGTACTTAAAGTAATTCGTCGTGGGGTTTAGATTCTTCGGTCTTTACCACAGGCGTTTCTACGCTCGACTTAGCGACAACCTTTCCCATTGCGCCCCACTTTTCCTTAGGATTAAGCAATACAGGCCGAGTTAAAATTAGATTATTGGGGTACATCAAGGTTTCGCGGTCGGCGGTGAGCAAACGAGTACTAAACGGCCCGACGTCAGCAATTACACCCTCAATATAGTTATCACCATCTAGAATGCGTACATAGTTACCTCTACGGTAGGCAACGTTTGTTAGCAAAATAAAATACGCGGTGATGTTACTAATCAACGACCAACTTGCGAAAAGCGCTACCCCGGTCACCGTAATAATTGAGGTAGAAAGAACCAGTAAGCCCGAGAAATCGATGCCCCATGCGAGTAACAGCAGTGAAAGCGAGACCGTTGCGACAATAACACGTGCCGCAAAAAGCCCTTTAAGAGCACTGGACGACTTTAGTTTTGACTCTACGATATTGGCTTCTAGTTTCGGCAGTAACTTTCGAGACATTGCCAAATAGATGAGCAACACCAAACCGCTGAACACGACATTTGACTGGTACTGAGTTAACCACGCCAAAAACCCATGCCACCACTCATTCATTAACGCTTTCCTTTCTGTTTTTATTAAGCATATGGACCTTTGTCGCTGTTTTCTTTGAAAAAAGCTAATGCGCTCTAATGCTAACGTGAATAACAGACAAGTTCATGCATTAAAAGCAATCGACACAACAAGAATTATTCGTAAGACACCCCCGGATACTTACATTAGTATGCGCGCAAAAATGACTTGTCTAAATAATAATACCAATTGGTATAGTCACGTTCTAACATGATAGATAACAAGTCGATTCACCGAGAAAACATTCACAAACTACAGGCCTTTTTATAATGCGCATTGCAATTCTTTCTAGAAATCCTCGCCTTTACTCTACTTCACGCTTAGTGGAAGCTGGGCAGGCTCGCGGACATGAGGTCGACGTTATCGACACTATGCACTGCTACATGGATATCACGAGTGCGCGACCGTCGGTTCGCTACAACGGTAAAAAGCTTCCATACTACGACGCAGTGATCCCGCGTATTGGCGCATCGGTTAGCTTTTATGGCACATCGGTCGTTCGCCAGTTTGAAATGATGGGAACTTACAGCCTTAACGAATCAGTGGCGATTAGCCGTTCGCGGGATAAATTGCGCTCGCTACAGCTTTTATCGCGTAAAGGCATAGGTATGCCTAGAACCGGCTTTGCCCACCATCCTGATAAAATTGACGATGTGATTAAAACTGTTGGTGGCGCGCCAGTAGTTATAAAACTACTCGAAGGTACGCAAGGTATAGGCGTGGTGCTGGCAGATACACAAAAAGCCGCAGAGTCGATTATTGAAGCGTTTATGGGGCTTAATGCCAGTATCTTAGTACAGGAGTTTATCAAAGAGGCTGGGGGTTCCGACATACGCTGCTTCGTTGTAGGTGGAAAGGTTGTGGCTGCTATGAAGCGTCAGGCTGCACCAGGTGAATTTCGCTCCAACCTTCACCGAGGCGGTCAGGCAAGTTTAGTTCGCCTAAGCCCAGCGGAACGCAAAACTGCCGTAGATGCTGCGAAAACAATGGGGCTTAACTGCTGCGGCGTAGATATTCTTCGCTCGAATAATGGCCCTGTAGTCATGGAAGTTAACTCTTCTCCTGGCTTAGAGGGGATTGAGAAAGCAACCAACAAAGACGTCGCCAGCATGATTATAGAATTTATTGAAAAAAGCGCAGAGCCGCACAAAACAAAAACTCGAGGAAAGGGCTAACTCCTTTAACCTACGCAATAACGTAAATATAGGAAAACGTTAGTGGTAAATGATGTTTTAACAATTGGGGGTGAAAATATTGCTCCTGGCGAAACCAAGAAGATTGAGCTAGAGATGCCGCCCTTATATACGGCTACTAATATGAGCATTCCCGTATACGTAAAACGAGGAAAGCGGCCAGGCCCCATCATGTTCGTTAGCGCAGCTATTCACGGCGATGAGTTAAATGGTATTGAAATTGTAGGCCGCCTTATACGCTCTAAAGCTATTGAGCGTATCAGAGGCACTTTGATTGCGGTGCCTATGGTTAACGTATACGGCGTACTAAACCAGTCTCGTTATTTACCCGACAGACGCGATTTAAACCGCAGTTTTCCTGGCAGTAAAAAAGGCTCGCTTGCCGGTCGGCTAGCGAATTTATTTTTTAAAGAAGTGGTAAGTAAGTGTGACGTAGGCATTGACCTTCATACCGGTGCTATTCACCGTAGTAATTTGCCTCAGATTCGCGCTGACTTAGACGACCCTGAAGTGTTAGAAATGGCTAAAGCGTTTGGCGTTCCAGTTCTACTAAATGCAGAATTACGCGACGGTTCATTGCGCGAATCGGCCAGTGAAAGCGGCGTTAAAATTCTGCTTTACGAAGCAGGTCAAGCATTGCGCTATGACGAATTTTCTATTCGAGCAGGCGTAAGAGGTGTTATTAATACTATGCGTCATTTGGGAATGCTCAACAAAAGCCGTAGTAAGGGTCATAGCATTGAACGTTTCATAGCTAGACAAAGTGGTTGGGTACGCGCGCCTGAAAGTGGCTTTGTAAATCACCTTGCTCAGTTAGGTGACCATGTTGAAAAGGGCGATAAACTGGCTATTATTGCTGATCCATTTGGCAATTATTTAGACAGCCTCGAAAGCCCTGCTGAAGGCGTTGTAATTGGTAAACAAAATATTCCGCTTACACAAGAAGGTGAAGCCGTTTACCACATTGCGTACTTCTCAGAGCCTGATACTGTAGCTGAACACGTGGAATTGCTACAAGACAATTTATTGCCTCCAGAACAGGACCCTGTTTTATAAATTGGTAGAAGACTGATGAACAATAAAAAAATTGTTGGAGCGGTAGAACTGTGCGATTTGCCCAAACTAGCCATTTCTGACTTAAATGTGCGCGTTGATACAGGTGCGGCAACGTCGTCACTTCATGTAGACAACATCGAAGAGTTTGATCACAACGGTGAACTCTGGATAAAATTTGATATTCATCCAGATATTCATAATGTTGAGCGAGTGGTTCGCAGAGAAGCAAGAGTTGAAGGCAAAAAACGCGTAAAGAGCTCAACGGCTACTCGTGAGAAGCGCTACGTTATAATTACGTCTATAGTTATGGACGGATACCAGTGGGATATACAGTTGACTCTTACAGACCGCTCTGAAATGACTTACTTGATGCTACTTGGTAGAGAGGCGATGAGTGGGCAATTTATTGTAGACCCCGAACACGATTATTTGCTTACGGGAAAAGATTAGTAAGTCAAATTAGCTGGTATAAAAAGCTTTTATACCTTCGACAATTTTTAGCAAGGCATGTATCAAGGCAACCGCCAAGTACATGAATTAAAAATATGGATGTTAAAGCTATATCGCTGAGCATTATAGTTCTATTGATGAGTCTATTGACACACATTGGTGTTTACGGACAACAACACACGTCTACTGAGGTAAGTACCAACTTACCTCATACGGTTTTACGGTTACCCAACGTTCATCCTGGAAGGGATAGCGTTTACTCTTACGCAAAGTCACTGCTTACTGAATCTTTACGTATCACTGAGCCACAGTACGGCACCTTCGAACTCATAGTGAGCGACCAAGAAACAGCACAAGAGCGCCAATTACGAAGCTTAGAGCACAATATGTTAGACGTGACATGGAGCGTAACGTCAACCGAGCGAGAGCGTCAGTTTCTTCCTATTCGAATTCCTATCATGGCTGGACTCTTCGGCAAACGCGCGTTATTTGTTAAAGAAGGTGATGTTCGACTTAAAGAGATAGAAAGCCTTGCAGACCTTCAAAAGTTTCGCGCTGTTTTAGGGTATGACTGGCCCGATACAAAAATTTTTCGCGCAAACGACATCCCAGTATTAGAAACGACTTACCGGGCTTCATTTCGCATTGTCTCTGAAGAGTTCGCCGATATGTTTCCTAGAAGCGTAATGGAAATTCAAGAGGAGCTGGCAGACAAAACCTTGTCAAAAGGGTTAGCTATCGACGAACATCTCATTATTTCCTACCCCAGCCCCATCTTCTTCTTTGTGGGCAGTGATAATCAAGCATTGGCAGGACGGATCGCTGAAGGTCTGTTGAGACTCTTCGAAACGGGTGAGTTTCAAAAGCTATTGTTAAATCACGGTAACTTTAGAGAAGCTATGGCACTTACTGAAGGACGAACGGTTATTGAAATCGACAATCCTTTGCTTAGTGAACAAAGTCGCTTAGCGTTAGAAAAGTTTTTACCTGAGTTTGCGTCATCAAAAGCTATGTTGCAGCTGGACACTACTGAACCGGTGGCTCCAGCTCAAGCTGCGAAGCAATAAGCACCGCTTGGGTGCGGTTATTTATACCTAGCTTCTTGAAGATAGCCGTTACATGCGCTTTTACCGTTGCTTCGGCTATGTCTAAATTATAGCCAATTTGTTTGTTCAATAGGCCGTCACGCATGTAGCAAAGCACTTTGTACTGCGAAGGCGTCAGCGACGCAACCTTGTCTGCAAGTTCAGAGAACGCTTCATCCACCTCATCAACATCTTCACTTAAGTTTTCAGGTAACCATACGTCGCCATCTAAAATAGCTTCTACCGCGTTGGCAATATCCTGAGCACTGGCTGTTTTAGGAATAAAACCAAGCGCACCAACAGTAATAATCTTTGAAATAAGGGTTGAGTCTTCCGTACCAGAAACTACGGCAACGGGAAGTTCAGGAAAGAGTTTTCGAATATGCAGAAGGCCAAATAAATCATTGCTTCCCGGCATATGCAAATCAAGCAACAGTAGGTCGATATCCTCACTATTGAGAATATCGACAGTCGTAGATAAGTCGCCAGCCTCTTTTAGGGTCAAAGCTGGTAATGACAACGACAACGCGCCTCTTAGTGCATCGCGATACAGCGGATGATCATCAGCGATTAGAAGGGTTATCATTGTCTATATCCTTTGTTCTACTTATTTAGACGTTCCTCTATCAGTGTATCAACAACCGACGGATCCGCCAATGTAGATGTGTCACCTAATTGCTCATGCTCATTGGCAGCAATTTTACGCAAGATACGTCGCATAATTTTACCTGAGCGTGTTTTGGGTAGTCCGTTAGACCATTGAATCATATCAGGTGTGGCAATCGGGCTTAACTCTTGGCGTACCCAAGCCTTAAGCTCTTTAGTAAGCGCGTCGTCTGCTTCAACCCCTTCGTTTGGTGTTACATAAACGTAGATCCCCTGCCCCTTAATATCGTGAGGGAAACCAACAACGGCTGCTTCAGCCACTTTAGGATGCGCCACAAGTGCACTTTCAATTTCGGCAGTTCCTAAGCGGTGGCCTGATACGTTTAATACGTCATCTACACGACCTGTGATCCAGTAAAATCCATCTTCGTCACAACGTGCGCCATCGCCCGTAAAATATACGCCTTTATAGGCACTGAAATAGGTATTGATAAATCGCTGGTGATCACCGTAAACCGTTCGAGCCTGGCTTGGCCAGCTGTCTTTAATAACTAGGTTACCTTCTGCTGCACCTTCAAGCTCATTACCGTCGGCGTCAAATAGCGCTGGCTGTATACCGAAAAATGGTCGAGTTGCCGAGCCCGGCTTTAATTCTGTAGCACCAGGTAAAGGTAAAATCATATGGCCGCCCGTTTCAGTCTGCCACCATGTATCAATGATAGGGCAACGACCTTCACCAATAACACGGTGATACCATTCCCAAGCTTCTGGATTAATGGGCTCACCTACTGTTCCAAGTAAGCGCAGCGAAGATAAATCGCATCCTTCAGCCGGCGCGTCACCGTGCGCCATTAACGCACGGATAGCTGTAGGCGCAGTATAAAGGCTATTTACTTTATATTTTTCTACAACCTGCGCAATGCGTTTAACGTCTGGATATGTGGGTACACCCTCGAAGAATACTTGAGATGCTGCATTTACCATAGGGCCGTAAACCATATAACTGTGACCTGTGATCCAGCCCACATCAGCAGTACACCAATAAACATCATCGTCTTTATAATCGAAAGCGTATTTAAAGGTCATAGCAGAATAAAGTAGATAACCGCCTGTGGTGTGAACCACACCTTTTGGCGTGCCTGTAGAACCCGATGTATACAGTATAAATAACGGGTCTTCCGCGTTCATTACTTCAGGCTCACACTGTGCTGACATACCATCCACAGCCTCATGCCACCACACATCGTGCTTCTGGTTCCAGTCTACGTCGCCACCTGTAAGCTTATGCACTAAAACATGGGTAATAGACGGGCAGGCATCATTTGCGAGTG
The DNA here is from genome assembly GCF_018619335.1 of Alteromonas sp. ALT199. GTDB lineage: Bacteria > Pseudomonadota > Gammaproteobacteria > Enterobacterales > Alteromonadaceae > Alteromonas. The sequence continues at coordinate 74,298 of NZ_JAHHDX010000163.1, forward strand.
CTTTGTCTACATTGGCTTTGAGCGGAATACTTCTTCCTGCACGGCGCCCTTCATCGGCAGTAATAACAACCTTTGCACTGCTGTCATTAATACGGTCTGCAATAGCATTTGGAGAGAAACCACCAAAAATTACCGAGTGAACCGCACCGATACGTGCACAAGCCAGCATGGCGTAAGCAGCTTCAGGTACCATAGGCATGTATATGGCGACGCGATCACCTTTCGTGACTCCCATCTCTTTAAGTGCATTCGCTAACTTACACACTTCATAGTGCACTTGTTGATATGTCACATCTTGGCTATCTTCTGGTGAATCACCTTCCCAATGAAAAGCAACTTTTGTGGCGTTGTTTGCCAGATGGCGGTCAATACAGTTGTAGCTGGCGTTCAATTCACCGTCTTCGAACCATTTGATAGACACATCATTTTCACCAAATACGGTGTTTTTAATTTTGGTTGGCTTTTGGTACCACTCAAGCATAGACGCGTGTTCGGCCCAGAATACTTCGGGTTGCTCCACTGACTGCTTATACATCTCGTCATACTGTGATGCAGTCAAATGAGTAGACTGAAGAATGCTTTCAGGCACAGGATAAGTTTTGCTGGCGGTCATAAAGATTGCCTCCATTATCAATAATGTAAAATTCTTGTTGTATGGTGAAACACTCTAGCTATTCACCCGCAAAGAAAAATGAGACTTTGGTCTTAGCAGCATACAACTAAGGTTCTAATAAGAAAGTTAGCCTAAAAGTATTGCGACTATAGTCTTATGCGACCATCGGCTTATTTAAATTTGCGATAATAAGTACACAATCAACGATGTTAACGTTGAATTTACATTTATTTAACCACTTTTTTGGAACAGACACGATGAAAGCTAAAATAAAAAATACCGCTACCGCAGTAGCGCTATGCCTGGCTGCAACTGGTGGCGCAGCACAAGCAGCAACAATCGGCGACACTAGTGTGAAATTCACGGGCTATATTAAAGTTGACGCCATGGTAAGCGACTATTCAGATGGCACTATTGCATCGGGTAGTGTGGGTCGCGATTTTTATATTCCTTCACTAACTCCTGTTGGTGGCGTTGACGAAGATCCACAATTTGATGCACATATCAGAACATCCCGTTTCCGCTTTGCTACTTCAACGCCTACTGCTGAAGGCGATACCATTAATGGCGTATTCGAACTGGATTTTGTTGTAACTAGCGGTGGTGATGAGCGTATCAGTAACTCCTATACGCCCCGAGTACGCCACGCTTATATAACCTATAAAAACTGGTTGGTGGGTCAAACATGGACTACCTTTATGGACGTAGGTTCATTGCCAGAATCACTTGATTTTATTGGTACAACTGACGGCATAACCTTTGGTCGCCAAGTCATGGTGAGATATACAAACGGCGGTCTACAGATTGCGCTGGAAAATCCAGAGTCAACGATTACTCCGTTTGGTGGGGGCGGCCGTGTTACAAGTGATGACAGCAGTGTTCCTGATTTAGTTGCAGCCTACACCACTAAGCAAGATTGGGGTTACGTTAAGGTAGCCGGTCTAGTTAGACAGCTATCTTATGACAACGCTGCAGGTATAGATGCCGATGAGACCAGTTTTGGCGTGTCGGTAACAGGTAAATACAACTTATCAAATGGCGATGACATTCGCTTCACCTTTAACACAGGTAAGGGATTGGGCAGATACTCTGCACTTAACGCTGTGAATGGTGCGGTTCTCACTGAAAGCGGTGACCTTGAAGCCATCGACTCAACAGGTTACGGCATCGCGTATCGTCACAAGTGGAGCGAGAAAGCGCGCAGCAGTATTATGTTCTCGGCTTTTGAAGCAGACAACGATGTATCGCTTACCGGCTTGAATACCACTGAAAGCACCTACAGCACCCGTGTTAACTACCTTTACTCGCCAACGAAAGCGCTAACTGTTGGCGCTGAATACGCGTTTGCAAAACGGGAAATTGAAGCCGGTCTTGAGGGCGACATGAACCGTTTCCAGGTTTCAGCTAAATACGCTTTTTAACAAGTACATAAGGTATTAAAACTAAAATGGCGTTTCTGAATTCAGAAACGCCATTTTTTATATCATCGAAATTACATCCGCTTTAATATCTATTTTGCTTCAATTTATGAAACCACAATAAGGCCATTGGATATTAGCTAAATAGTCGTAAAAATAATGCCAAGTGGCACGACAAAGAACAACCCGCCGACATACGCCGCGCCGTACATTTTTCTTTCTGCAGCAAGTACAGATAGCTGATACGACAAATTGATAGGAATGCTACGTAATACGGGCACTCCATAGATGAGCGTGACACCGAGCACATTGTAGATAAGGTGCACGAGTGCTATCTGTAAAGCAAAACCGCTGTTCACTCCAGCCACGCCTAACGCAGCAATAAGGGCGGTAATGCAGGTTCCAATATTAGCGCCAAGGGTGAATGGGTAAATTTCACGGGCTTTTAATACGCCAGCACCCACTAAGGGCACCATTAGCGAAGTGGTCGTTGATGATGACTGTACCAATACCGTCATTAAAGCGCCTGATGTGATTCCAGATATGGGCCCTTGCCCTATGCTCTTTTGTAAAAGATCTTTCGCTTTCCCAACCATAAGCGATTTCATGATTTTCCCCATATAAGTAATAGAGACCATGATAAGCGCAATACCTATTAGAATTTTAGCAATGCCGGGATAAACAGAAGGCAAAAAATCTAGCGACTGAGAAACTAAGTTTGTGACTGGCTGTGTGGCAGCCTTTATCGGGTTAAACCCACTCACTCCGAGCGCTTCTCCGGTATGAATAAGCGCTACTATTTGGCCACTTAGATACTCTAAAATGCCAAAGGCCATCTCCAATGGAAGAAATATAACGACGGAAAGAACGTTAAAAAAATCATGGATGGTGGCAGCGTTAAAGGCGCGCTGAAACTCTTCTTTTTTAGCAACATGCCCTAAACTGACCAAGGTATTGGTAATACTAGTCCCGATATTCGCCCCCATCATCATGGGCACCGCGATAGTAATAGGCAAACCACCCGCAACCATACCAACAATAATTGAGGTAACCGTGCTTGAAGACTGAATCAATGCAGTCGAAACCATGCCAATAATCAACCCCATAATAGGGTTTGATGCAAAATTGAAAAGCTCTCTAGCGTGATCACCAGCAGCATATTTGAAACCACCGCCAATCATACTAACGGCTAGCAACATAACGTAAACAAGCAATGCGAGAAGCAGCCATCTTTGCCAGTTATTATTTTTCTCTACGGTAGCGGCAGAAATAATGTGAGGGTCAATCATTGAATCAGTACGAGTTAATACGAAAAAAACCATACTATTACGACCGTGTGACACAAAAATGACGGGATATACCCGTCATTTTTCATCAGTAAAAAACTAATTTTTAGAAGCCAAGAGGGTATCTTCTGAATACTTCGTGAATATCATCCAACGTATCGCTTGATAGCGACATATCAAACGCCTCAATGTTTTCCTTTAGCTGAGACATTGTTGTTGCCCCTATAATGGTGGAAGTAACACCAGGGACTTGCTTACACCACGCCAACGCTAATTGTGACGGGGTAATACCAGCTTTCTCAGCTATCTTCACATACTCTGCCGTAGCAGCCTGTGCTGGTGCTTTGTCTCTAAATAACCCCATTCGCTGCGCTAGTGTCCACCTACTGCCTTCCGGTCGCGCGCCATCTTGATACTTGCCGCTTAGCATGCCCGTCGCAAGTGGTGACCACGGTAAGTAGGCAATATTTTCTAGCTCACACATTTCAATTAAATAAGGCCAGTCTTTTGCGTGAAGTAAACTGAATTCGTTTTGAATAGAAACTGGCAGCGGCATATCAAGCTCTTTACAAAGGGTCAGGAAAGCGTGAATTCCCCAAGGAGTATCGTCTGACAAGCCCCAGTGCCTAATTTTCCCTTCGTCTAAAGCACGCTTTATCCCCGTAAGGATATCGCGCATACCATCCAATTCTTTTTCCCGGTTAGTTTTAGTAGGGTCAGCGCCATCTGGCCAATGTTTTCCGAAATGTGGTGTTACTCTGTTCGGCCAGTGTAGCTGATAAACGTCGATATAATCAGTTTTCAGGCGCTCAAGTGAATAATTAAGTGCGTTGGCAATAGCATCAGACGTAATGGGTCCGGCGTTGCGGATATACTTCAAGCCACTACCGGCAACTTTGGTCATTAAAATAATGTCTGAACGCTTGGCTTCGTTTCGCGAAATCCAATTACCTATAATGCGCTCAGTATCACCGTACGTATCTGCATTGGGTGGGACGGGATACATTTCGGCGGTATCTAAAAAGTTCACCCCTTTATCAAGGGCGTATGCAATTTGTTCATCTGCATCTTGCTGGGTGTTTTGAATACCCCATGTCATTGTGCCCAAACAAACATCCGACACCTGTAAATCGCTATTGCCTAAGCGGTTAAACTTCATATTTGCTTCTACCTTGGCTTATACATTGTTAACGCAATAATGAATTGACCACTTAACAACACCTTTTCCAGCCGATTAGGGGCTACGAGGCTTTCTTACTGGCCAACTCGGCTTCTACACTGGCTAGCCGTGTCTCAATATCTCTTTTTGATTCGACCATTTCATTGGCTAGCTCTGCGAGTGATTTTAACTCTGCAAACCCCAACTTTCTGGTATCAATAATTTGATACTGGCGCTTGCAGCGATAAAAGAAAGTAAGAAAGTTAACAAATGCACGATGAAATGTCGCAAAACTCTTGATCAGTACCAGAATTAACACGATAGATGTAAGCGCTGCAATACTTAGACTATAAATACGCACTTGCGCCTCTTGTTGTTCAATCATTGGCTGCAGTGCAGCATCAACGCCCTTCAGCTGAGCCTCAACGTTATGGGCGCTTTGCCTGAACTCTCCACGTAGTCCTTCGTTGTGGGTTAGACCATAGGTTGTGTAAGCATCGACAAGCTGTAAAAGTGCCTCTCTATACTGGACCAGGGTCCCTTCTAGTAAAGGCATACTCCCGTATTCTACAATGAGACGCTCACTCTTCGCGTTCATTTCCTTAGCAAATTCCCCCTCATGGCTTATCTGGAAGTTTCTCGTCGCCAATTGAACATCGGTTAGGAGTGCATTTGCTTGCGGGTTTTGTGCTAGTTGACCTTTATTCAGCATATTTTCGAATTCAGATATACGCACTCTTAAGCCATTACTTTGCGTCAAACCAACCCTTTCTTGCAATGAAACTACTTGCCGAAACGTATCGCTATAAGCTTCCATTGATGAAGACAAGCTTTCCACATCAGCGACGGGCAATTGATACTCATTGAACATGGGAACAAGCGTTGTTAAGCGCCCCTTGAATTCATAGCTTTGTTCAAGAAATTTGTTGTAGTAGTGGGTTTCAAGCCGAAGAAGGAAGTCCTTTTCGTGTCGTCGCATTTGTAGCAGATCTTGCCCCATCCTTAACAACATATCACGCTGCTGGTGTAACCCAATGAGGCGCTGGGTGAAGTAATGCTGGCTAACCACTAATACGCCCATACCTACAACGCAAACAAGGGTCATTAATACTAGCCGAGATTTAATAGAATCGAATTTCATTACAAACTCCTCTGGGGAGAAAAGCGAACATTAACTACATAACAAAAAGCTAATAAATACTGAAAAGACATTAACATACGTCATCAATATAGATGTTTAAGGCGCGTTTTATTATTAAACCTTTGTAGCATTTTTAAACGTTCTGCTATTTGAAAAAAACTTATAATTAGGGTGAAACCCCTATGTTCCGGCCCTTCTCAAAAAGTCACTATTAAGGCGTACCTTGCTGCGATGACGTAACCCGATACCAAAGCAAACCGCAGCCTTTAGAATTTGGAGAAGAATATGAAGAAGTTCGCCCTATCTACCTTAGCGGCTGCAATGCTGGCAAGCCCGTCGGGACACACACTAGCTGATGCTTACATTGGTTCTCAAATGACCGATAAGCTTTTGTCACTATCGCCTACAGAATCACTAGTGGCCGTTGTTACGTATGAGCAAATGTCACCGCTTGCTGAATCACAAGTTACCCAGCTATTAAATTTAGGCATTACAGAAGGTATCCAGTTTAAAAACCTGCCAATTATTGGTGTAGTAGCCACCAAGGATCAAATTGAAGCTATTGCACAATTTGACGGGGTACGCTCAGTATTTGCAAACCGTGAGATGAGCTTATATAACGCTGATGCACGTGAAATCACGGGTGTAGCCGATTTACAGGGCGAAGCGTTTGCATCGCGCAACAACGCGGAATTTACAGGTAACGGTTCAACGGTTTTAGTCATTGATTCTGGTATAGATGCTTCTCACCAAGACCATTTCTTTGGCGATACCGTGGTTGATAATGTGCAAGCAATTTTGAACCCGGGCGCATTGTCTATTGTTGGCATAACAGGACCTATAATATCAAATCAAGTTAATACTGATTTAAACTCAGGTCACGGTACCCACGTAACAGGTACTATCGCAGGCACTGGCGTAATGTCTGACGGCAAGCACCGCGGCGCAGCACCAGATGCTGATATTATTGGTTATGGTTCGGGTGCAGCGGTACTGCTTCTCGATACCATAGGCGGTTTTGACTATGCCATTAGCAAGCAATACACCTTCGACAATCCTATCAAAGTCATCAGTAATTCATGGGGTTCTAGCGGAAAATATGAGCCACTTGGCCCCGTATCGCTTGCTAGTTATAAAGCGCACACAATGGGAATGATCAGCGTCTTCGCGGCCGGAAATAGTGGCCCTGGTGAAGACTCACACAACCCATACGCGCAAATTCCATGGGGCATTTCTGTAGGTGCGGGTGATAAGTTCGGCAAACTTGCAGACTTCTCATCGCGTGGTCTCAAAGGCGAGTCTGGCGATTTCACAATGCCTGACGGCACAGACTGGACGTACACTAACGACGTAACCATTGTTGCCCCTGGTGTAGATATTATCTCTACTCGCGCTGTACTTAACGTAGCAGCGAATGGTGGTGATGCAGATATTGATGCCATTGAGCCGCAAAACATTCCTTTTTACACCATGATTTCTGGTACCTCTATGGCAACGCCACATGTTTCAGGAATTATTGCGTTAATGTTAGAAGCAAACCCGAACCTTGATAACCTAACCATAAAACGTTTGCTTCAAGAAACTGCTACAAATATGCCTGGTTATGAGCGTTGGGAAGTAGGTGCAGGTTATGTTAATGCACGCTCTGCGGTAGCCGCTGCGCTACTTGAAGACATGGATCATAAAGTTACGGTTAATAACCTTGATAGCAAGAGCTTTAAGGCAAGTGCGCTGGTCACCACCAGCGACCGTGTAGAATACCTCGATGTCTTTTATTCTCCAGTAGGTACCCCTGAAGTAATGGAGTTTGAAGTAGGTACAGAAGAAGTGCTTATTAAAGCGTCTGTCGATACTCTTGCGAACTTGACCAAGCTTGTACTGGTTGCCCCTGATGGCACTGAGTACCGGGGCAACCTTACTACGCCGGTACTAACAACAACCATGCGTGTTGCTGCTCCAGCAATGCCAGGTACGTGGGGCGTATATGTATATGGTTTGACGTCACTATCTGGTATTGAGGCCGATCCATTAGGTTTAACCAACGGCCCTGCTTTACCAGAAACATTTAATGTGACTGTATCGTTTGAAAATAGCGGTGGCTTTGAAGGGATGGATGATGTTGAAGGCCACCCTCAGCAAAATGCTATTGAATTTGCGGTGAGTGAGCGCTTAATGGACGCCATTAACAACCGTGGGTTCTCACCAAATGCTCGCCTTAAGCGTAAAGACTTTGCTCGTTATGCGGTAATGGGTGGTGCAGTAAGACAATACCGTGACCTGCTAAATGATGAGCGCCCTAACATTGGCTCGGTGCCAGGTTTTGACAAAGCATTTGTTGAGTCGGTAATGGTTAAAGGGGGTGCGCTTAAAGATAAGCTTCGTGTACAAGCACCTGTGCTAAGAAGCGTAGACGGAAGTGCAGACCCATTTGCAAGTGTTACCAAATTAGACATTGCTTATTCACTAGTACAAATGTTGGGCCTTGAAGAAGCAGCGCTTAGCTTCGACCCTAACGCCGACATCGTTGTTGACTATAATGGTGAACAAATCGTACTAGAAGACCAAGACAGTATTCCAGCTGACATGAAGGGTTATGTACAGTTAGCGCTTACATTATCACTGATTAACGCTGAATTTGGTGTAGAGCAAAGTCCGTTTAGCGTTACGCCAACTATTACTGCGAACTTCACGCCAGATACGGTAATAACTAGAGCCCATTATGCGGTGCTTGCTTCGCGCTTTTTCACCCAGTATTTCGAATAAAATCGCAAACCAATAAAAACGGTGCCATTATACTAATTGATAATGGCGCTATTTTAGGTTAAGTTTTAACCAACACTGAAAGAGGTCATCCTATGATGTTTACTGCGATGAAATTCAGACAACTTACTACTGTTGTTGCCACCACAGCATTACTATTGCTTTCAACCGCACAAGCACAAGTTGTTGCCCCTGCAAGCCTAACTGTCGATAACAATAAGATTCAGGCGAAACTAACGCTTACCAGCTTAATTGAAGTTGATTTGACCGTTGAGTTCGAAAACAGTATTGGACTTAACGCTAACAACTTTGATATTACTGCCGAACTACTTGATCCAGCAGATTTAACTATTACAGAGCGCCTCCCTTCCGTTTTAACAAGCGCCGTTTCGGGTTTTCCTGTTCTTGTTTCTATTTCTCCGAGAACAGACGCTGGGTTTGGCTTCGAAGGTTTAGCGACGGTTGAGCTTTACACCAAAGCCATTCACTACACCCCAACTATTCCATGGCGTTTGTTTACGTCGCATGACGGCGGACAGTTTGAAGACATAACAGTACTGATGTCCTCGGGAAGTATTCGCGCGCGCGGTAGCACAGGGCAATTTTCCGATTTTATTATTTTGCTCGACAATCGCCCTTCAACTACTGTTATTAATGACAAAGTTGCCTCTTTAAGTACGACTGTTAATGATAATCGCGACAAAATTACGCTACTGCTAGAAGCTGCCATTGATAGCGGAATAAATGACATTCAGTCAGCGCTGGCGATAAACGATGACGATGCAGCATTAACCGCGGTTGATAGCCTTATCACACTTGTCGATAACGCATCTGGAAACCAAATTGCCGACGTATGGCGTTCAAGTGGCGACGTAGTTAATGTGAAAGGTTTACTTCTTACTCAACTGCAAACACTACGTTTTAGTTTAAGAACGCTGTAGATAGCTCTGTTGGCCGTAAACCCCACACTGTTTTTTAAACAGCTTCACGGGTCAATGGTCAACTTGGCTTCGTGCCTATCCGGGTATGGTGTAGGTTGCAAGAACAATAAAAACTCAGCGGCAGTTACATAATGAGGGTGATGCTATGCCATTACAATTTGCCTTTACTGAAGGCAACGGAAGCATAAGTGAACACTTACTTTTTGAGGGGCGTGAATATCAAATCGGTCGCGCCGATAGTGCCGATGTTGTTATTTCCCACCCTCAAATTTCACGCTCGCATATCGTTTTACGCGCAACCAAACTTGCTGACAATGACCATGTTTGGCATTTAAATGACACCAGTTCCACAGGGTGCTTCAGTAGCGCGGGCATTCCCGTAAAACATTTAACGCTAGACAAACCTCACGTTTTGCAACTTGGTCCAATTCCTTGTGAATTCACGCCTGTTGCATTCAATAATGTAGTTAAACTTGATAGCCAGCGTGAATGGCGTAAACAGCAGCTAAAACAATATCAAAACCAACTACAGTACTGTAACAACAGTACTGCGCTTATTAACCTTGCCAGAGAGTGTTTAACACAGTCGCTGGGGTGCGAACGTGCTTCGCTGATTTTATTTGATAAAATAAATAACTACCAACTTGGTGTAGGTTATGAAGACTGGATGCAAGGAGAGGACTTTACAGGCAGTCGCACCATCATTAATCAATGTATGCAAGCTAATGCGGTTCGTGCTATTGGCAATATTGTTAGCGACAATTCCCTTAATAAGCAGCATAGTATAATTAACCACGGTATTCAGGCAGCCATTTGCGTGCCTGTGTGTTTGGACGAAAAGCCTGTTGGTGTTTTATATGCTGATTCTACTCTAGGGCGCCGTTATTTCACCCAAACAGATATTGAATTTACCACCTCTTTAGCAAATATGATTTCCATGCGTTTGTTATTCCACACAATAGAGCATAAACTTTCACTTATAAGCTAGGATAAAAACAATAACTTTAAAGTCTGTGAGCCACTTTTACACCATAGGTAAACAGGCAAGCGTGACATAACTGGTATCGTGGTTGTGTGATCGCATTAATTAGTGAAGTGTGGAGAAGGCTTTGAACAGGCCAGATGTATTCTCGTCGCAAAACAATTCCCTTAAAACTGAAGCCTTAGCTTTAGGGTCATCTATTGCGCCAAATTCTCGTTTGGCCAACCGATTTCGCATTATAGAACAGTTGGGCTCGGGCGCTCAGGCTAGTGTTTATAGTGCTATTGACGAGCTACTTGATGTGAAAGTGGCGCTTAAAGTTATAGAGGGTGGTGCCTGCGATCCGGTTAAAATGCAAACCATCCGCAATGAAGTCAATATTGCCAGACAACTTCAGCACCCCAATATCATTCGGGTACATGATGTTTTCTCTGACGGAGATGATGCGTTTTTTACCATGGCTTTTATAGAGGGAGAGCCTCTTTATGCGCGCATTCAAGAACCTATCAGCAAGGCAGAATTCGATAAGTGGCAACAACAGCTCGTCGAATCCTTACTAGCATGTAAAAGCGTTGGCATTAAGCATGGCGACGTAAAACCAGACAATATCCTTATTGATCACAACGCAGATATTAAGCTTATCGACTTTGGCATTGGGCAAAGCGCGGCTTCTGGCGCTCAAACTAGTGGGCATCAGCGCTACACAGCTCCAGAAGTTATTCAAACAGGAAAAGCAAGTGAGCATTCTGACACTTATAGCCTAGGCAAAGTGCTAGAAGACGTGTTGAACTGTGTTAAAAAAGACGGGTTTGGTCTCTCTCATTACTTTTGGTTAAAAAAGCGAAAAGCCTGTATTGCTCAATTAACTCATCATTTACCTGCAAAAAGACTCTCGTTGGAACAAGCACTTAGTATCAGTGCCTTAAACGATAATAGTAGTGCTACAGCGCCTAACAAAACCCTTGTTGGTTTTTCCGTTGTTGCCTTACTGGTATTAATTGTGAGCGCGAGTATTTTTTCTTACGGTTGGTACCAAAAAGGGCAACTAAAATTAGCAACAGGCAGCCCTATTCAGCTTTTGATATTGAACGACCCTCAGTTCCCGCTTTTAGATACCATTAACACCCTACTTCGCTACCCTTTGTCTACCCACCCCAATATAGTGCTAGATAACAAAGAACAGACTCAAGCGTTGGTAAGCAATTTAGTGTTATCACCCTTTACAAGTGAAAATGATCGCACTGATTTGGCCGCGATACTTGCGGCTAATAGCGTATTGCTCCTAGACGCGACACCTACCAGCAGTAGTACCTATTTGCTTCACGCAAGCGTACTTAGCATGCCTGCTAATACGCCTATTTTTACAGTGTCGTACAATGTGGATGCAAACACGCTTTCTGATGATTTAGGAGAGTTTTCCAAAAAATTAATCCAGTCACTATTTGATGCTATTGAAACTCAATCCCCACAGCCTCTGCCTGATCTACGTTACCTTGATGCGTTAGATAGCGCGTGGCAAAAAGGAGAAACACTTAACAGTGTAGATGCCATCGACGCCATTGTCGCGACAACCCCCGATTACCCAGGTGGCTGGGTAGCCCAAGCTCGCAATAAGATAAATGCCAGCGACTATGACGGTGCGAGACAGGCACTGGAAACCTTAACCAGCATTTCAAACTTAGCACCATATTGGCGGCTACAGAGCGAGCTTCTAAGAGCGGATCTCAATGAAGATTTAGCCCTGGCTCAACAATCGATAGATGCACTGGTTTCCCAATTCCCAAACCGACCAGAACTACTGTCAATGCGGGCAGACATATATCAGTGGGCGGGCGAAGATGCCAAAGCAATGTCTGACTATAAAGCTGCATTAGCGCTTCGACCTAATAACGGACAGCTATGGTTTGAGTTAGCCCGTTTGCAAATTATTAACGGAGATATAGATACAGCCACCAGTGACTCGCTAACTCGTGCACTTGTGGCGTTTCGACAGGCCAAGGATACCATTGGTGAAAGTTTAGCGCTTAACGCTTTTGGTATTGCTTACCTTCGCACAGCCGACAATGTAGCGGCAGCGCAGTATTTTAAAGATGCGCTAGCACTGAGAGATGCGAAAACGCAACCTTCTCAACGAGCCAAAACCTTAGCAAACTACGCTATTGCCACCTCACTTACTGGCGACTACGCCACTGCTGAGGTGTCGTTAGAAGAAGCAGTGAAGTTACTTCACGATTTAGGTGACTTGGCTCAAGAAGCCCACGTAAACGATACCTTAGGCTTTATGTTTGAAGAACAAGGACAGTTTGCAAGAGCGCTAGATTACTATAAACGAGGGCTTGATATTCGTGTACAGAATGATGACAAAGTGCTTCAGCCTCAAAGTATGAGTAACGTTGCCTATATGCACTTTTTAATTGGTGACATCTCACTTGCCGAGATTTACTGGCAGCAGGCCAAAATGCTATTTGAAAGAAATAGTGATGACTCTCACCTGCTTCGCACCCTTCAAAATCTTGCGCAATTGAGTTTAGTAAAAGGTGATAAGAATTTAGCTACGCGGCTTTTAACGACTATCGATAAAAAGCTTGATACTCAGCATAACCAAGAAAAAATGATAAATAGCTTGCTTTTCAGCTACTTAAACTTTGCAAATGGAAATTTACAGGAAGCCACACAGCACGCAGCAAATGCAAAACGCTTAGCTCAGGAATCTGAAGATAGCCGCGCAAAAACAGAAGTATTGCTCTGGGAAGGCGAAATATGCTTACTTACCGCAAACTGGTCGTGCTTAGAGAAGCGTATTGAGTCCGTATCGTCCACCATTAGCACAGAACGCCACGAGCAGTATGCCGTTTATCAATGGTTAACCTTGGGGTTAAAGCATCATCAAGGTAACCTTAACGATGAAAGTGACCACATCTACAAAACCCTTCTAAACAACAGTAATGTACCTGTTATTACTGAAATAAAAATTTTGCTTGATATGCAGCAACGCCTTTCTCTTGACGCTACTAGCAGCACCATGGAAAAGCTTAATTCACTGATAAAGCCTACTTATTATCAGCAATACTTACAGTGGTTATATATAAAAGCGTCGTTTGGTAATGAAGCATCAGTTGAAAAGCTTAAGCAAAAGCTCGCGCTATATCCTTTATACTGGCGTAACCATCTTTACTATCGCGCTGTTCCCGGCAAGGAAGAAACCGTTGATAAGTTAACAACACAGTGGCTGTCTCAACTAGCTGAAAAACAAGCTGGTGACTACAGGAATGCCTATATTGAATGATTTAGCCAAAGAAATAGAGAGTATTAAGTCACTACAGACCACGCTTCAAGCACGACTAGATGCCGACCAAGAAGTACTTCAACAGCTTGCAAAGCGCTTATGGGCTCAGCAAGAGTCGGAAAAAGCTAAACTTTCTAGAGAGCTGCACGACGGTATAGGGCAGTTACTTACCGGGCTTACCAGACGACTGCAGGCGCTTTCATCTTCATCGCCTGAAATAGAAGCCCTACACGGTATCGCTGAAATGGCGCTAAATGACGTGAGGCAGCTATCGCGACTTATGAGCCCCACTATTTTAGATGACCTTGGCCTTAAACCCGCACTAAACTGGCTGTGCCGGAACCTGCTTAGTGGTGAAGATATGACTTATAACACGAACATAAATCTACCCACAGACCTCTCGAAAGACATAAGCACCTTGTTATTCAGAATTGCGCAAGAGACATTGGTGAATGCTATAAAACACAGTGAAGCAACACACCTTACCCTGACGGTTTCTTACCACCATAACGTTATTCGTTTAGATATTCTTGATAATGGTGTAGGGTTTGATAGTAGAACAATAGAGCCTGGTATTGGTCTTTCAAGTATTCGCGATAGAGCCGAAGCGTTCAACGCTACGCTAGAAATAGATTCAGCTGTAGGGCAAGGCACAAGAACAACAGTAACGGTACCTGTATGACAATTCGAGTAGTGCTAGCCGATGATCATGTACTCATGCGTCAAGGCGTATCTCAAATGCTAAATGCAAACCCAGACATTGACGTGGTAGGAGAATGTGATGACGGTGTTGAGCTTATTGCAGCGGTGCTAAAACTCTCCCCCGACGTTATTCTAATGGATATTTCTATGCCCCGCATGAGCGGACTAGTAGCCATCGATAAAATTCTATCTCAGCGCAGTGACGCAAAGATACTGGTGCTGTCTATGCACAACGAAGTGGAATATATAGAAGCCATGCGCGACGCGGGTGCAAAGGGCTACATTTTAAAAGAGTCATCTGGTGAGACTTTGGTCGATGCAATAAAAAGAGTAGCAGCCAACAAAACCTGTTTCTCTGACGAATTAACCCAAGTATCTAGTGAGCAATGCCAAAAGCACATATCTCCGCTAAGTGTTTTAACGCGTAGAGAGCGGGAAGTCTTCTTCTTAGTTGCTGCAGGCAACACCAGTAAAAAGATTGCCGAACTGTTGGATATGAGCCTTAAAACCGCAGAAAACCACCGCAGCAATATTTATAAAAAGCTTAATTTAAGCAGCTCTGCAGAACTTATCAGAATGGCAGGAAAAGCCGGCTTGTTAGAATAGTTGGGATTTATTCTCAGCGAAGAACTCAACTCTTTTCCCCTCTTATCATATTCATCGAATGCTGGTTGATGCGACCAAGACCCTCAGCTGTAAACTTGCTGCAGTGGGTTCTCCAAAAGCGAATTCCATTACACTAAACTCTATTCAAAAGAACCTCTTATACGAAACAACAAAGAAGAGGGGCTTTGCTCCATCTGAAACTCTCCACAGCATGGATGCTGTGGCGAAGGCCCCATGGATGGGTTTACGCCGTGTTTCAGATGGAGCAAAGCCCCTCTTACATTACAAATTAAAGTTCTGCGTATTGCGTTAGGATAAACGCGGCTTCGCCTCGTGATACACCATCTTGTGGGTTAAAGAAGGCTTTAAGTGTAGGTTGCAGGTCAAATGAACCTTGCTCTACTTTAACTTCAACCTGCATTAACCCTGCAGCTAAAGCTTGTTGGACATGGCCGCGATATTCAGGCGCAATCGCATCAGTATCTTCAACTTCCACCGCTTCGCCGAGCACGATAGCGATAACCTTTTCAGAGTCAAAGCTATTCGCGGCATCTTCAAGACCTAAAGCTTGAACCATTGAATACGCCATTTCTTCCTTGCTTACCTGCATGTTGCCACCGAAGAAGTCACCGTTAAATTGCATTACTGGTTGCGTATTCATCTCCAAATCACCTAATACCGCGCCTGTCGCTGTTGCTGAATTAACCGCGGCAGCATTTTCTGCACTCACATCGGTGAAGTTAACTGTGTTGCCACCGTTGGTTTGACGAAGGTTAGCACTAAGCGCTAGCGTATCTGCAAGCTCTACACGCGTTAATGGTGCATCTGGTGCAAAACCGCTTTCCTTCGCATCCATTAGTTCATTTGCTACTACATATTCAATGAATGGTTTAGCTGGGTGACCTACTGCATCATCAATTCCGGTATAACCTGAGGTTACTAACAAGCGGATATTCACATCGTTAGTACCGGGAATGCCCACACCGTTTGTAACACCTAGTGGGTCAACCGATACACCGCTAATGCTACCAATACCACGGCTGTATAACTTCCATGTACCAGGCATACCTGGCGCTGCTGTACCTACAGAAGAACCTAAAACTGGTAAGCCGATGCCAGAACCGTAGGTATTTCCTGCTGGGTCTTCTAGTACAAAGGCTGTTGCCGTTTCAATTGATGCGCTCGCAACAACCATAGATACATCAGGTGTTACCTCAAACTCTTCTACTGGTGATTCACCAACGGGAAGATAAGTTGTGGGCAGCGTAAAGCTGTCACCTTCCGCCACATTCGCAAAGGCGTTAAACTCGCGATTCATCTTCACTGTATCGCCGAATACTTCTTCGCCTTCAAGCACAGCGGTTACCGCAGCATAAGCGTTAACGTAACCTGCGCCCACTTCCCACTCATCCATGCCTGCCATTGGTGTGGCCGTTTCTTGAAGAATGCGTTTAACATCTTCCCATTGAAGGTTTGGATTCGCTTCTAGCATCAGTGCAACAATACCTGATATGTGAGGCGCTGCCATTGAAGTACCGCTAGATACGGTATAAAACGGCAAGTGTTGTGGTTCAATCATTTCAGCGTCGTCAGCAGCACTTAAGCCGCCTAAGCTAGACAGCGATGCGCGTGCAGAGATAACATCTACACCAGGCGCAGTTACGGTAGGACGGTCTTCCCACGTGAATACTTCGCCGTCTACCACGGCTTGCCCGCCTTTTCCATCTACACCACGTGAACTGAAATCAGCCAACTCGCCCTGCTTGTTACCCGCAGCAACAGTAATTACCCAAGGCGCTTTTTTAAAGTTACCGGTAATTGTCGACTCACCAGGTCCTGAGTTACCCGCTGAAAACACTGTGATAATACCGCTGTCAGCTAATGCTTTAGTTATAACGTTGGTTGGGTCGTCTGGGTTAAAGTCTGTACCTACATCCCCCGTGTTACCGAACGAGTTAGAGATTACGCGTATGTTGTAGTCGAATTGGTGTGTTAGCGCGTAGTCAAAGCCGCCAATAGTATCTAATATAAATAAAGCGGCACCCGAGCCATAACCTATAATATCGGCCCCCGGTGCTACACCGGCGTGCAAACCTCCGCTCTTAGCGCCGTTGCCGCCTACAGTGCCTGCCACGTGCGTTCCGTGACCGCCTAGAATATCGGTATTAGATACGTTTTCTTGGTAAGTAATCGGTAAAATGCCGCTATAGCTGTTTAAGTTCACCTGCGCTAGTACGTTTTGAACGACGTGATCAGGAAATGCTAAATCACCGTGCGTGCCGTCAACGCCCGAGTCGTTTACCACTACACCAATGCCTTTACCTGATACCGGCATGCCGTTAATGCGAATGTCACGGTCAGCTTGTAATGCCTGAACACCTGTAATTTGGGTAGATTCATGGTTTTCTAGTTCTAGTGGGTCGTTGTTCCAAACTGAAACCACGTCATCGCGTTGATAGAGTGCTTCAACTTGCTGTTTATTGGCTAACACGCCAACAATAGGTACGTTACGCAGGCTAACACCACCGGTAATTCCTAACGATTCAAGTGCCGTCACTTGCTCTGTTGTGGCAGGTCCCTTACCTTCAAATGTAACAATAACTTGTTGCAGTTCTAGCGGCGAAGCAGCAAGCGCATCAGCCAGTGTTTTATCGAATGTTTTTGCGTTAACCATGCTCGCTGGTAGGGCACAAGCAATTGCTACTGATAATACTGTTTTTTTATTAAGGAACTTCATAATACACCTCTCTTTGAGTACCCCTTGAGTATTTAACAACCCAAGATGCAAAACTATGGGGAGTTCCCCCTATTCAGATTTTTTTATAAAAGCACTTTAAAACAGAATCTTAAAAAGAAAAAAGCCCTCACTAAGTGAGGGCTACAAACACCAACTATCGAGAAACACAGATAAGTTGGAGGGAACGAACGTGGAATCCTAATTAGGGGCTTACTTGAAAGGAAAAAGACTACTGTTTGCGTTTTTTTACCGAAATAAAAGCGAACAGAATTAGCATAGCAGCGGTAAAGGAAGCAGGTTCACTCACTTGGGTTGAACCCTTGTTAGCCCCACCTGTTTTAACCAACTGGAATAGACCACCCGCGCAGCGATCACCATTTTCAAAAAAAACACAGGTATCTGTTTGCCCTAGCCCAGCTAAACCTGAACTAATAGTAAACTCGTAAGGCACACTTGAATCCTCAATGAAAAACTCAAAGCCTTCACTGCTGTCGTCACCAAAAACGCCATCGTCCAGGTCAGATATCGCAAATTCAGCAATGTCCTCTTCCATTATGTCGTAAGTTACGCCATCAAACTCTAGCTGAAAGAAAAACGACAGCCATGTGTTCATATTGAACTGGGTTTCATTTTCATCAAAGGTGATTTGCCCGAGCAAACTGGTTTGCTCCGATTCATCACCTAACACTAGGCGTGTGAAATCATAGGTGATTACACCGGCGAAAGAAGATGATGCAGAAAAAAGTAAAAATGCAGCTAGTAACGATCTCATAGTGAACCCACTTCTATATTTTTATGGGCTTAGTATTGAACTTAGTGCATAGAATACAAATAGGGAGTTCCCCCTAGTTGTATTCGATGCTCTTTAATGTGGCGTGTTTTTAATTAGCGTTTTGCTCGCGTAGTACTTTTGCTAGTTCGTAATTACCTTGCGAAAGAGCGATATCCGCTACCGAATTGCCTGCTTTATCCATGTGAGCTGGGTTTGCCCCTTTGTCGATAAGCGTATTGATAATTTCTTGTCTGTCAAAAAGGCTCGCAAACATTAACGCGGTTTGCCCCTGTGCGTTTTCTTCGTCTATGTCGCAGTCGGCAAAAACCAGTTGCTTAGCCACACTAACGTGACCTTTAAATATGGCCCCCATGAGTGCGGTGTTTCCGCGGTTGTCTTCTTGACATGGGTTGGCATTAGCTTCACCGATTAGAAAATTTATGGTGTCGGTGTGCCCATGGTACGCCGCAAGTATAAGGGCGGTATAGCCTTTTTCGTCGGCTACATTAACATCTAGACCGGCCTGATAAAATGCACCTAGCATGGCGCTATCACCTTCTCGCGCTGCATCAAAATAGCGTGCTTTTAAGGCCTCCATATTAGGCCTAGTCGCACTTTGTTGAGTATTAGCTTGAGTGGTTGTTTCAGCTGCCGCACTAGTATAAAAACTGGTGAAGGTGACAACAACGAACAGTGCTGCCGTAAGTGTTTGCTTTAAAAAAGACATCGTGCCCCCTTACTGGTAAATCTAAATTTGGTTACTACAAAACTGTTTTCAGCAAAGCTGTTGCAGAAAGATTGTTAAAGAAAAATTGTTTGAGAAAAATGGGAGTTACTCAACACTGTGATGTAACTCCCAACCCAAGTGCTACTTAGCTTATTGCATAAGTGCCGTTAGGCTTTCTGCAACTTGCTTTGCTTTTGCAGCGCGTGCTGCCTGTTGCTCCATCAAGTCTTTTGCAGTTTGGCGAACTTTCGACATTGGCGCTTTAGCTAGTTTGGCTACGCCCTTACCGTAGTTCTTATCTGCGTTGTACATATAAGCACTAATGACTACGCGAATCTCTTCTTCAGGTACCGATGCTAACGCTCCGCCTAAGTTACTAATCAGGTGCGCTTGACCTTCTTTAGTCAGGTTTCTGAAAAACTCACCCGCTTGCTTAAAGTTCTGTTCTTTGTAGAACGGAATTTGTTGTGTCATACCGGCAAGTGGCTTACTTGAATAACGAAACGCTGGGTCTTCGTTTAGGTCTAGGCGACGGCTTGGCTGATAGTTCACATCGCGATTAGAGCTAGTTGTGCGAAGCTGACCGTGTTGCTCGTGATTATTGATAACCGCATTTTTCGGCGCATTAATCGGAATACGATACGCGTTCACACCTAAACGATAGCGCTGCGTGTCAGCATACGAGAACAAACGACCTTGAAGCATTCTGTCTTCTGATGGCTCAATACCTGGAATTAAATTGCTTGGCGCAAATGCCGCTTGCTCAGTTTCTTCAAAGAAGTTGTCTGGCACACGGTTAAGCACTAAACGACCAATTTTCTTAGCAGGAACCAAAGATTCAGGCCAAACTTTAGTTGTATCAAGTGGGTTAAACTCGAAGTCATCTAACTGTTCTGGCTCTAACTCTTGAAGATACAGATCCCAAGATGCTGTTTCACCTTTTTCACCGATACGGGTATACACATCAGTGGTGTGCGGCTGGAAGTCCATACCTTGAACTTTCATTGCTTCTTCAGCAGAGAAGTTCTTAATAGGTTGGTTCGCTTTCCAAGTAAACTTCACGTACTTGTAATTACCTTCGTCATCAACAAATTTAAATGCGTGAACACCTGAGCCGTCCATATTTAAATAGCTTGCTGGTGTGCCGTAATCAGAGAAAAGCATGGTTAACGTATGCGTTGACTCTGGCACGTGCGAGAAGAAATCAAAAATACGCTTCGCGTCTTGCTTGTTCGTCACTGGTGATGGTTTAAATGCGTGTACCATATCAGGGAATTTAATTGCATCGCGAATAAAGAATACCGGAAAGTTGTTACCTACTAGATCCCAGTTTCCTTGTTCGGTGTAAAACTTCACCGCAAAACCACGTGGGTCGCGCAACGTCTCTGGCGACAAATGTCCGTGAACTACTGATGAAAAACGAACAAATACTTCTGTTTTTTTGCCTTCGCCTTGAAATGGTGCGGCAACTGTTTCGTCAGATAAGTCGACATAGTTTTCATAGTAGCCGTGGATACCAACACCACGAGCGTGAACAACGCGCTCTGGAATACGCTCACGGTCGAATGCCGCTAGTTTTTCAATAAGATGAGAGTCTTGTAGTAATACTGGTCCCCATGGACCTGCGGTTTGCGAGTTTTGGTTATTACCGACAGGTGCGCCATTTTGGCGAGTTAGCGTATCTGCGCTTACGCCTAAAGTAAGCATGCTGGCAGCAACGCCGCCTAGTACGAATTTAGTTAAAGTTGATTTCATCGAGGTTCTCACAGCTGTACTCCTACATGAAGGTTGGTACGAGGTTTAGGGGCTTTTACTTCTAGTCGCCGTAATAGTTATCAGCGTAATTACATTGCGTTCGAATGGGTTGATTCGTGGCGGAGGAAACACGATGGCTATGTGCCGTTGTTAGCTTTTTTAATAGTGCGTTCATTTCGCTCTCCTTGTTAAGTTGAGAGCATTATCATTAATTGGTTAAAACTATTAAAATGAGATAATTTGATTCAATTAATCAAGCAAAACGATTGTAAATATGGTGGCTAATCGCATTTTTTTATGAACGAGAGTGATAGCTATTGCTGTGGGAAAGTGATTGCTACTGCCGTGGGAAAGTGATTGCTACTGCCGTGGGAAAGTGATTGCTACTGCCGTGGGAAAGTGAAAATTATCTGTCTTTTAAAGGCTAGCAAGTATAGTAAGGATAAGTGTTTGAGAAAAAATGCGGCGGCGTTTTTGTCAAAACGTTGCCGCATAAAATCATTCGAAAAAACTTAGGCTTTAAGCCAGGGGCCGGTAATTGCTAACGTTTTCGTTGGTGAGTAAATATTGACGAAAAGCGTATTACCATCAGGCGAGAAACACGCGCCTGCTAGTTCTGTTTGCGCATGTAATTTAGCAAAGTTGTATACTTCTCCGCTTGGCGTAACACCGCGCAAATGGTTATCCACTATGTCGGTGTATTGATCTTCGCACACTAATAAATGCCCGTTCGGGCACACAGTTAGATTATCGCCAAAGTTGTACAGATTCTTGTCTTCACTTTCTAAAAACAGCTGAAGCTTGTCTTGCGTCCCATCAGCAGATGGAACAACCTTCATCACCTGACCTAGCTGCTTTTGCCCACCGTTGGTACAGCAGAAATAAAGCTCTTCTTCGCCCCAGTGTATGCCTTCACCGCGAACAAATAGCGCAGCGCCTTTCTCGTACCCTTGCACGCGTAAATCATCATTAGGACTTTCTGGGTTATCTAATGCTACCCACTCAACGTCGAACCATGTGGCTACATGCATAGTATTGGCACTCCAGTTACGTGTATCTAACTGAGGCTTGTCTTTTACCACCAACGCTTCTAACTGACCGCCAGAAGCTAAGTTACCGTATTCATTTGGTACAAAGCGATAAAGCAAGCTATCGACTCTGTCTTCGGTTAGATAAACAATACCGGTTTTGGGGTCGACACAAGCCGCTTCGTGGTTAAAACGCCCCATGTCTTTAAGCGGCTTCGCTTCTATTAATGAGCTCGCATTGGCAGGCACCTCAAAGATATAGCCGTGATCTGTGTTTACCACATCGCCGTTAGGGCCGTGAGGACGGTCTACCGACTCTTCACACGTTAGCCACGTGCCCCAAGGCGTAATGCCGCCTGAACAATTTCTTACGGTGCCAGCCAGGCTAATAAACTCTTTTTCAACCTTTTGAGTGCTAAGGTTATACACCATGGTTGTAGTACCGCCGGGTAAAGCAATGCCATTAGCGTAACTGTCATAAGCTAAGTCGCTAGCATGCGCTTGAATAGACTCAGGCTGAGCACTTAAATGTTTAGGGTGTAGTTCATGATTGCGTATTAGCGCCACTTTGTCGCTACTACCATCTATAGGCAGGCAACCCATCCCATCCGCTCTATCAGGTACGTGCATACCGTCTGACATTGCATTACCAAGACTTGAGATAACTTTATAGCTAAAGCCTTTAGGTAAATCGAGGAGCTTTTGAGGGTCAGCTACAAGCGCCCCATAGCCTTCGCTAATTGGCATAGACGCCAAGTTCATTTTCTTACCAAAAGCACTGGTCGCTAGACCACCAAATGCCAAAGAGCCTACTAAAAACTGGCGTCGTGTAATCATGAAAATCTCGTTAAACAATAAAGCCGGGCATGATAGCCATTAATTGTTACAGTATAACAACACCATAAGAAATTATTGGCAAGTGACATTCGCATTTTATAGGCAAACAGCTTGGGGAAAGCGGTTAATGGGGAGAATGCGGGTTGATCTCGAAGCTCTTACATAAAAGCTGGGATGGGTTTACGGCGTATAGCTCCCCTCCTCTTCAAACCTTTTGCTATTCCGATCAAGGAGGGAGTGAAGCCCCATCAAAAACTCTCAGCAGCAGGGACGCTGCTGCGAAGCCGCCATGGATGGCTTTACGGCGTGTTACTCCTCTCCTCTTCAAAGCTCTTGTTATGCCGATTAACGAGGGAGTGAGTGTATGCCCTCTGAAACCCTACACCGCATGGATGCGGTGTCGGAGCCCCCATGGATGGGTTCACGGCGTGTTTCAGAGGGCATACACTCACGTACTTTCTAAAAGGCATAAAAAAAGCGCACCTAAGTGCGCTTTTTTTGGCTTGTGTTGCTAAGTCTAGATTAGTCTAGGATCTTAGATACAACACCAGCACCTACTGTACGACCACCTTCACGGATTGCGAAACGAAGACCTTCTTCCATCGCAATCGGAGCAATTAGCTCAACTTTAAATTTAAGGTTGTCACCAGGCATTACCATTTCTACGCCTTCTGGAAGCTCTACAGCACCAGTTACGTCAGTTGTACGGAAGTAGAACTGTGGACGGTAGCCTTTGAAGAATGGAGTATGACGGCCACCTTCATCTTTAGACAGTACGTATACTTCTGCTTCGAAGTTAACGTGTGGAGTGATTGAACCAGGCTTAGCTAGTACTTGACCACGTTCAACTTCGTCACGCTTAGTACCACGTAGAAGAACACCAACGTTCTCACCTGCACGGCCTTCGTCAAGAAGCTTACGGAACATCTCAACACCAGTACAAGTAGTCTTAGTAGTGTCTTTGATACCTACGATTTCTACTTCTTCACCAACTTTTACGATACCTTGCTCTACACGACCAGTTACAACAGTACCACGGCCTGAGATTGAGAATACGTCTTCGATTGGAAGGATGAACGGCTTGTCGATTGCACGCTCTGGCTCTGGGATGTATGAATCAAGCGCTTCACCAAGCTCGATGATTTTCTTTTCCCACTCTGCGTCGCCTTCAAGCGCTTTAAGAGCTGAACCTTGGATAACTGGTAGGTCATCACCTGGGAATTCGTATTCTTAAGAAGTTCACGAACTTCCATTTCTACTAGCTCTAGAAGCTCTTCATCATCAACCATGTCACACTTGTTCATGAATACGATGATGTAAGGAATACCAACCTGACGACCAAGTAGGATGTGCTCACGAGTCTGTGGCATAGGGCCATCAGTCGCAGCTACTACTAGGATACCACCGTCCATCTGAGCAGCACCAGTGATCATGTTTTTAACGTAATCAGCGTGTCCTGGGCAGTCTACGTGTGCGTAGTGACGAGTAGGAGTGTCATATTCTACGTGTGAAGTAGAAATGGTGATACCACGAGCTTTCTCTTCAGGCGCGTTATCGATTTGATCGAAAGCCTGAGCAGAACCGCCGTAAGTTTTAGAAAGAACTGTAGTGATAGCTGCAGTTAGGGTAGTTTTACCGTGGTCAACGTGGCCGATTGTACCCACGTTTACATGGGGTTTCGTACGTTCAAACTTTTCTTTTGCCATTT
>NZ_JAHHDX010000137.1 GCF_018619335.1 Alteromonas sp. ALT199
AAACTATTAATTTATATAAGATAAATATTTATAGTTCAAAGTGGCGAATTAAGCATTTGTGACTAATACTTACCTGATGTAAATGTTCGGACACACAAGCTCATGTTTGCCGCAGACTGTTCAAATGCTCAAATGTCGTTATAGACGCAGTCAAAGAAAGTAGAGAACGGTGAGTAAACATTCACACAGACTCCAGAGGACAGATGATGAAAAAATGGATTCTTGCAGCAGGATTGTGCTGCAACATTGCAATCGCTGATGTAGCGGTTATCGTGCACCCCAGTAATGGCGATTCATTAGACAAAGACAGCATTAGCCGGCTTTTCTTAAACAAAGCAAAAGCATTCCCAAGCGGTACGCAAGCAGAACCTGTTGCACTAGCGGAAGGCCAACCTGCTACTGATGAATTCAACGGCAAAGTATTGAATAAATCATCAGCGCAGCTTACTGCATTCTGGTCAAAATTAGTATTTACCGGTAAAGGCCAACCTCCAAAAGCACTGGGTAGTGATGCAGATGTTATATCTGCAGTTGCAAGCAACCCTGGGGCTATTGGTTATGTCGACGCTGGCTCTGTTAACGATAGCGTACGTGTTGTCGCTACCTTCTAACTTACCGTTAATACAAAAGAATTTAAGGAACACGCATGAAAACCAAATTAGCTATCTTATCAATGGCAGGCCTTTTGGCTACTCCAGCAATGGCTGATATCCAAATCAACGGCTTTGCCAACCTCATTGCTGGTATGACACTAGACGATGACGAGTCAGTGTACGGCTATGACAGCGATTTTAATTTCGACCCTGCAAGTGTTTTTGGCCTTCAGGTTCGTGGTGATGTAAGCGACAAACTTTCTGCTACTGCTCAGCTAGTAGGCCGCGGTAGTGAAGACTACGACGCTGATTTTGAGTGGGCGTACATGACCTATGTGTTGAACAATAACTTCAACATCAGTGCAGGTCGCCTACGTATGCCGCTTTTCAAATACTCAGCATCACTTGATATCGGTTATTCGTATCATTGGCTAACACCACCTGATGCGGTGTACGGTATCGATTTTAACAACATCGACGGTGTGCGCGTAGACTATATGAACTATTCGGGTGACTGGGAGTACGGTGCACAGCTTACGGTTGGTCGAGTAGAAGCTGACACTACTATCTCTGGGACGCCTGCGGCACTAGAGCTTAAAAACGTGGTCGCCGTTTCATTTGAAGCCACTCGCGATTGGTTCAGTGCTCGTACTTTATTTGCACGTGGTTCGACTAGCGCCGCTAATAATGAATTCGACACGTTTATAGCTGGCATGTCGGCGTTTGGCCCGGTTATCCCAACCGCAGCCACTTCGGCCGAAGGCTTCAGCGTTAATGACGATACTGGTACTTTCTTTGAAGTAGCGGTTGATATCGATAAGTATGATTGGTTTGTAGGTGCTGAATTTACACAAACTGAAGTTGATGGTTCTGTTATTGCTGATAACAAAGCATGGTATGTTACCGCTGGAATGCGCTTCGGTAAGTTCACGCCGCACATTACCTATGAAGTAGAAGAAGCGGACAATGCGAATCAGCTAGGCTTAGTTGCTGCACTACCTTCAACTATTGCTACCGGCGACCCGGTTACTGACGCGACTTGGGCTACTATTTATCAAGGTGCTGCTGGTATCGCTGCTCAACAAGAGTTAGATGTATCTGCTTTAACCGTTGGTCTTCGTTACGATGTTGAACCAGGCTTTGCACTTAAGACTGATGTAACTTGGTACTCGGACGACCTAAATGATCTAAACGATGCAACACTGCTTAAAGTTGGCGTAAATTATACGTTCTAACTACCTAGGTGTAGCCCTTCATCTTTGTGGGGCTACATTTCGTTAAAGATTTTCTGTTTTAGGTAGATAACTTAGGTAGATAGACAAACTTGAGTGCGACGCTTTTCTAGGTAAAACTGAAAAGGCGGTTAAGCGATTATAAAAAACAGTGGGACAGCTGATGAACTTTCTTAAAAAAATGCCAATTGCGACTAAGATCTTTTTGATACCGGGGATCGCAGCGCTTAGTTTTATCATTTACTTGCTTATCACCGTGTACACAGCACTCAACAATGGCGCAACGCTAGAGAAAGTTCAAAAAGTTCAATTTCCTGCTTTACAGTTATCAGCATCTACACTCGTCGATATGCAAAAAGTACGAGATACCCTTTCAAGCGCTGTGACGACAGGGGATCAAGATACTCTTACTGTTGCTAAAGATTTAGCTGAAGAAACGAATAACGGTCTTGAGCAAATAGCAAGTATAAGTCCAGATTTTCGTTCAAATATTTCTCGCATATCATCTGGCTTCGATAACTACTTTAACGTTGCCTACGACGTTTCACAGTCGATGGTTGATGGTACTGCAGATTTTAGTCGTTTGGGTGATCTCTCTGCTCAAATGAACCAGTCTTATGACGGTGTAATTGCTGCAATGACACAGTTTCGCGATGCGCAACAAGCAGCGTTTGAAAAATCGTTCGAAAATACAGATAGTGCGAACACATCGCTTATTAGCACAGGCGTTGTTTTAGCGATTGTCGTAACTATCTTGCTGTTTGGTACTGCAGTACCGATTGTTCGGGGTATTAAGCAAAGCATTGATGATGTGGTTCGTTCGCTAAAAGATATTGCTCAAGAAAACGGCGACCTTACTGTACGTATCGAAACAAAAAGCGAAGATGAAATTGGCGAATTGGTATATTGGTTTAATCAATTCATGGACAAACTTCAAGGCGTTGTTCGTGATGTAGTAGAGGCAAGTCTACCGCTTTCTAATTTGGCACAGAACTTACGCGGTGTAACGGAAGAAACCCAGCGCACTATTGATGTACAGCAAAAATCTGCGACCAACGCTAAAAGTGCTGTGGACACCATGAGCGGTTCTGTTGATGGTGTTGCACACAGTGCTGCGCAAGCGGCAAGTGACGCGAATGAAGCAACTACAGCAGCTAGCGAAGGCCGTCAAATTGTGCAACAAACGGTTGTTAGTATTCAGCAACTTGCTGAGAACGTACGCGAAACCGCTGACGTTATCGCACGCTTAGAGTCTGATTCAAATAAGGTTGGCTCGGTGCTAGACGTCATTAAAGGCATTGCAGAGCAAACCAACCTGCTAGCGCTTAACGCTGCTATTGAAGCAGCTAGAGCCGGTGAACAAGGTCGAGGTTTTGCGGTAGTAGCTGATGAAGTGAGAACGCTTGCTTCGCGCACACAGCAGTCTACAGAGGAAATTCAAAGCACGATTGAACAGCTTCAAAGTGCGGCTCATTCAGCCGTTGAAGTAATGGCTCGAGGAACAGAACAAGCATCTAGTAGTGTGGAAACAGCGAACAAAGCGGGAAGCAGCTTAGAAACTATTACTAGCACTATTGGGCGTATCAACCAAATGAACGAGCAGATTGCTCATAACACCGAAGATCAGCGTACAGTGGCGGTGGATATCGTACGCCACGTTGATGAAATCCATGAGCGTACGGAGCAAACGGCAAGCCGTTCAGGTGAACTAGGCAGTATGTGTAATGAGCTTGCTGACCTTGCACAACATCTTGAATCAATCGCTAAACAGTTTAGGGTGTAAGTTGTAGATAGTTCAATATAGTGAATTGAAAGCCTCCGAATGGGGGCTTTTTTGTAAGCGCAGGCTTTTAATGGACAATTAGTTTTTACTACGTAGCGCAAAATTTAAGTAAAAAGAATGCATAAAAAAATCCCCAGCAGCGCTGGGGATTTTTAATCAAGGTAATATTTTTTCTATTCGTCTAAGAAGCTGCGTAGCTGCTCAGAACGGCTAGGATGGCGAAGCTTGCGAAGTGCTTTCGCTTCAATCTGACGGATACGCTCACGGGTAACGTCAAACTGCTTGCCTACTTCTTCAAGCGTGTGGTCAGTATTCATATCAATACCGAAACGCATACGTAGTACTTTCGCTTCACGAGCCGTTAGGCCGGCTAGTACTTCTTGCGTTGCGCCTTTTAAGCTGCCGCCAGTTGCTGAATCGAGGGGCTGGATAATGGTGCTGTCCTCGATAAAGTCGCCAAGATGTGAATCTTCATCATCGCCGATAGGGGTTTCCATCGAGATTGGCTCTTTAGCAATTTTAAGTACTTTACGAATTTTATCTTCAGGCATTAACATGCGCTCTGACAATTCTTCAGGCGTAGGTTCACGACCCATTTCCTGAAGCATTTGACGAGAGATACGGTTTAGCTTGTTAATCGTTTCAATCATGTGCACAGGAATACGGATAGTACGTGCCTGGTCAGCAATTGAACGAGTGATTGCCTGACGAATCCACCATGTAGCATAAGTTGAGAACTTATAACCACGACGGTATTCGAACTTATCTACCGCCTTCATCAGACCAATATTACCTTCTTGGATAAGGTCAAGGAACTGAAGACCGCGGTTGGTGTACTTCTTCGCAATTGAGATTACAAGACGAAGGTTAGCTTCAACCATTTCTTTTTTCGCACGACGCGCTTTCGCTTCACCAATCGACATGCGACGGTTAATGTCTTTAATGTCAGCGATAACCAAGCCAGTTTCTTGCTCGACTTGATTCATCTTACTAATGCAGCGTTCAATCTCTTCTTGGTTAACCGCAAGTTCTGGTGCGTAAGGCGCACCTGATTTAACGGCTTCGTGTAACCAAGCTGTAGAGGTTTCATTACCCGCAAACGCTTTGATGAAATCTTTCTTAGGCATCTTCGCGTTAACAACGCAGAACTTCATCACTAAACGTTCTTGAATACGTACCTTATCCATCATCGCACGCATGTTTTTAACCATGCGATCAAATTGCTTAGGAACGAGACGGAACTCTTTAAACACATCACTTAATGCATTAATTTGCGTACGAGAATCGGCGTGAGAACGGCCTTTCTTTTCGATAACTTCACGTGTCTTGATATACTGCTCACGAAGCTCAGAGAAGCGCTCGCGTGCTAACTCTGGGTCAACGCCGCTGTCGTCTTCATCGTCGTCGTCATCGTCATCATCGTCGTCTTCATCATCTAATTCTTCTTCAGATAACTCAGAACCAACGTGTGTAGCTGTCGGAGCAATATCTTGCTCTTCGTTAGGATCAACAAAGCCGGAAATGATATCGCTCAAGCGAATCTCTTCAGCTTCAAAAAGGTCCCACTGGTCTAATAGATAAGTGATGGCTTCTGGATATTCAGCAACTGAACATTGTACCTGGTTAATACCATCTTCAATTCGTTTAGCGATTTCAATTTCGCCTTCACGGGTTAGAAGCTCAACCGTTCCCATTTCACGCATGTACATACGCACTGGGTCAGTTGTCCGGCCAATTTCACTTTCTACAGTAGCAAGTGCTTGAGCTGCCGCTTCTGCAGCATCTTCATCAGCATTTGCTTCTTGCATGAGAAGTTCATCTGCATCAGGAGCTGATTCAGAAACTTGAATTCCCATGTCATTAATCATGCGGATTATGTCTTCGATTTGATCAGAATCGACAATATCTTGCGGCAGGTGGTCGTTTACTTCTGCAAAGGTTAAGTAACCTTGCTCTTTACCTTTTGCAATCAGGAGTTTAATCTGAGACTGCTTGCTTTGCGCCATATAACCTACACTTCTCACATTCAATTAGTTAGCAATAGAAAAGACAACATACGTCTAGGTATGTTCCCCGTTCTGCTGTAGTACTGCTTTGTATCAAGGCCGTTAATGCTCGATGCCACGCTGGTCTAAACCATTATGTTGCGATGCACATCTGCTCGGGTTTGGATTTGCCCGTTATGTTCGGCTATATCTTTGCTACTCGCGTTGCTGCATTTTTGTTCACTTTAAAATGAACTGAGCATAATTATCTATGCCCGCAGCGAATTAGCCAGTATAGCAGAATAAGCGGTGGTTTTACCAGATTGATGGCCGATTTTTTAGCCAGTGCTTTTTAACTACTTACACCGAATGCATAGATTCACCTTGAAAGTAGTTGTAACGTAAAAAGCTAACTACACAAGAACAGATTAACCCTAAGTAATTTTACCTTCAGGTTAACTTTTCTGTTTTTCCCTCATAAGCAGGTTCAATTCCTGTTTTTCCGCTTGGGTTAGCGGCTGAACCCGCGAACGTGAAATTAAGGTTTCAATGCGGCTATCGAAATGCCCGTCCAGTAAGCGAGCGAAGCTGTCGTTATAAACCCGTTCAGCATCCTCGTCTTTAACCAAGTGTTCTTGTAACAATAATTTCGCGATAGTAGAAGAATGGGGATGGTCGCGGAAATTTTCAACAAGCTGCGCTGTTTTAGCTTGTGGGTGACTTACACAATAGCGGTGCACGTCGCGCAATAAATCCATGCCTGCTGCATTGCTACCTGCGAAAATATCAATCTGCACGTCTTCGCAGAGTGTCGCTAATTCAGGTTTATCAAGCAGTAAACGTATTAGCATGCGAAGTGGGGATAGTTTAGGCTTGTTTACTTGGTTGCGGTTAGGTGAATAAGCTTGCTTCGAGCCTTGATTGGCTTTAGTAATATCCTGCTGAAGTTTAAACCTGTCGAATTCACCAGTGTGCTTGGCTAATTCTTCAAGTAGCATTTGCTTTTGATCGTCGCCTAGGGTGCTCTCGATAAGAGGCATTGCCGTTTTTTTAAGTGCAATTTTACCTTCCGGCGTGCCTACATTGTGAGTTTTTAGTAAGTTCTCAAAGAAGAAGCGAGATAGCGGCATAGCGTTATCGAGCATTTCCATGAAAGCATCTTTACCTACTTGGCGTACCATAGTGTCTGGGTCTTCGCCGTCAGGTAGAAATAAAAACGAAATACGCACACCGTCTTTTAATGAAGGTAGGGCGTTCTCCAACGCACGCCATGCCGCTTCACGCCCAGCTCTATCACCGTCGTAACAGCATACTATGTGAGACGTGGCGCGAACCAGCATCTGAATGTGTTCAGGTGTAGTTGCCGTACCAAGTGCTGCAGTGGCAATGTTAATATCGAACTGACTGAGCGCCACCACATCCATATAGCCTTCAACAACGACAACGGTATCTAGGGTACGGTTGTTCTGACGCGCTGAATAAAAACCAAAAAGTTCGCTACCTTTATGGAAAATACGAGTTTCTGGCGAGTTTAAATACTTAGGTCCACCGTCATCTAATACACGACCACCAAAGCCAACGACGCGACCTCGTTTATCTCTTATTGGAAACATAATGCGGTCGCGGAAGAAATCGTAGGTACGCCCTTGGTCGTTGCGATTGACCAGCTTTAAATCGACGAGCTGCTTTATGCGCTGGGGGTCTTTCCCAAAAGTATTTAGTAAAGCATCCCAGCTGTCAGGGGCGTAGCCAATTTCCCATTGCTTGACGATATCACCACTGAGCCCACGGTTCTTTAAATAGTCGATGGCTTTCTTACTATTTCCATTTTGGCGTAATTGGTGCTGGAAAAATCGAGCAGCTTGTTCCATTACTGCGTAGTCATCTTGCTGCTGCTGCTTTTTCTCTTCGCTCATGGCAGGGCGACTGCCTTTTTCACGAGGTACTTCAAGCCCGTGATAACGTGCTAGTTCTTCGATAGCCTCAACAAACTCAAGACGGTCGAATTCCATAATAAAAGAGATAGCATTGCCGTGAGCACCACAACCGAAACAGTGATAGAACTGTTTATCTTGGCTTACGGTGAAAGAAGGCGACTTTTCATTGTGGAAAGGGCAGCACGCTTGGTAATTTTTCCCTGCTTTTTTAAGTTTCACGCGGCTATCTACCACTTCTACCACATCGGTACGTGACAGTAAGTCATCTATAAAATCGCGAGGTATTTTTCCAGCCATGAAGGTATTTTCAAAAAGGGTTAGAGAATCACATGTCGTAACAGCCTTTAAAAAGACAAGTTACAATGTGATGAAAACTGCGAGCTACTGTAACAGGGAAGTGTAAAAATGAGAACAACGAAGGTGTGGCAATGCACACCTTCAACATGCTTCACTTTAACAAAGGGAGTGCTTAAGCGTTCAAACGCGCCTTAATTTTTGCACTCAGTGCGCCCATGTCGGTTCGGCCTTGAACCTTAGGTTTCAACGCACCCATTACTTTACCCATATCCTGCATACCAGACGCTCCGGTCGCTGCCATGGTTTCATCAATAAGTGAATTTAATTCATCGTCAGTCAAAGGCTGCGGCAGAAAATCCTCAATGTAAGTGATTTCTTCGCGCTCTTTGCTGGCTAAATCGTCGCGATTTGCTGCGTCGAACTGCGACGCTGCGTCTTGGCGCTGTTTAACCATTTTGGTTAACACCGCTAAGATTGCGCTATCGTCTAGCGTAATTTGTTCATCGATTTCTTTTTGCTTAATGGCAGCCATTGCCATACGAATAGTACCAAGACGTACTTTTTCTTTTGCTCGCATCGCATCTTTTTGCGCTGCTTTTAAATCATCAATTAGTGCCATGAAGCTTCCTGATTTTTATTAGTAGATTGCTTATACCAATCCGCATAGAGCATTGTCCACTAAAAAGGCGCTGGCAAGCTTCATAGCGAAGCGTGGGAATGCAGGAATAATACTCCCTTTCAAATTCCCGGAATGAAGCTAGAAAGCTTGCCAGACCTTCCCGAAGGGCAAGTTTAAAATGTCCGTACTCTTTGTTGTGTCACTTTGATGTAGAACCACTATACCTGCGGTAACACGCCGTGATTACGAACATTTTAACTCTCGCTGAGAGGGTAATGATCTATGCGGACTGGTACTATTAAGCCCCAGGTTGAAAATCAAATGCAACCATTTGAAGGGGATCAAACCGAATATTCTTGGAAATAAAAGATTGCCAACAAAATAGAGGCCCAGAAACGCGAAAGGTGCTGCAATTGCAACACCTTTCAGACTCGTTACTTAACCCTAATATTAGTAGAGTTTTACGCGACGTGCGTTTTCACGAGCTAGCTTCTTAAGATGACGCTTCTTAGCGGCAGCTTTCTTGCGCTTGCGTTCCCAAGTTGGCTTTTCGAAGAATTCACGACGACGAACTTCAGAAAGAACACCTGCTTTTTCACAAGAACGCTTAAAACGACGCAGCGCCACATCAAACGGCTCGTTTTCTCTAACTTTAACGATAGGCATTAAACACTCACCTCAAAACTTTTACTGTGTAAATCCGGGTAAAATTGTGCGCTAAAAAGGCCACCCGGGTTAAAAATGGTGCGAAATTCTAATCATATCTACAGAGAAAGTAAAGGATGAATTGCTAAAAAATAGCCAATATTGTGCATTTACCGTTCATTTACCTGTTTACTGGCATTCCATGAATGCTGTATTAAAGGTAAACTCTGCGCTCGTTAATCACCAAGTTGTTTAACTCGGCTCGTATAAGCGCCCTTTTTCAGAATGTTATTACGCTGAATTCCCTTTTGAAATACGTATATGATCAAAAGTGAAATTGAACGATCCTGAATAGGGTAGTGTTATGATCGCGGCAGGATCATAAAGATGATCCTGTCAGATCGCCAGAATTATTTTCTCAGTTTTTGATATTAGCGTCAGCGTAATTGTTTGTACCTCTGTTGCGAACTCCTAGCGCGTCAAGAAGTATGAAAGCTGAGCATAGAATTTAGTAGTAAAAAAGGGTTGCTCCCCATGCGTATTTTAGGAATAGAAACATCTTGTGACGAAACTGGCATCGCCGTCTATGACGATGAAAAAGGCTTGTTGTCGCACGAACTATATAGTCAAGTTAAGCTGCACGCTGATTATGGCGGCGTAGTGCCCGAACTTGCTTCACGGGATCACGTGAGAAAAATCATTCCTTTAATTGAAAAGGCTATGGAAGATGCTAATACACAGCCATCAGACATTGATGGTGTCGCCTTTACCCAAGGCCCAGGTTTAGTTGGCGCATTATTGGTTGGCTCATCGGTAGGGCGTTCGTTGGCCTACGCATGGAAAGTGCCCGCTGTAGGCGTGCACCATATGGAAGGGCACTTGCTGGCGCCTATGCTGGAAGAAAACGCTCCAGAATTTCCTTTTGTAGCGTTATTGGTGTCAGGCGGTCATTCAATGCTAGTTAAAGTGGAAGGCATTGGTCAGTACGAAGTACTTGGTGAATCTATTGATGATGCGG
Organism: Alteromonas sp. ALT199; assembly: GCF_018619335.1. Taxonomy (GTDB): domain Bacteria; phylum Pseudomonadota; class Gammaproteobacteria; order Enterobacterales; family Alteromonadaceae; genus Alteromonas. The sequence goes on from NZ_JAHHDX010000137.1 coordinate 10,110, forward strand.
CAGGCGAAGCGTTTGACAAAACGGCTAAATTACTTGGTCTTGATTACCCTGGCGGCCCTCTTTTAGCAAAATTGGCTGAAAGGGGAGAGGCTGGGCACTACAAATTCCCTCGTCCGATGACCGATAGACCAGGCTTAGATTTCAGTTTTAGTGGCTTAAAAACCTTTGCTGCTAATACCATTCGCGGTGCTGACCTAACAGGTAAGGACGCTGAACAAATCAAAGCAAATATTGCTTACGCGTTCCAAGAAGCAGTCGTTGATACGCTCATTATAAAATGTAAGCGAGCGTTGAAACAAACAGGTATGAAGCGTTTGGTTATTGCTGGCGGTGTAAGTGCAAATACTATGCTACGTAGTGAGATGAAAGCCCTGATGCAAGAGCTAAAAGGTGAGGTGTTTTACCCTAGCTTAGCGTATTGTACAGACAATGGCGCCATGATTGCCTATGCGGGTATGCAGCGATTGAAAGCTGGGGAAACCTTAGCCTTGTCATCGCAAGCCAAACCACGCTGGCCCCTTGATACCTTGGCAGCAATTTAAAAACGCCAGTTGGTCAAAGGCGGTTGTAGTTTCAAGAACATTGTTAAAACGATAGCGCTTATCATTATCCGTACAAGACAGATATTGAGTACAATGAGCAGGTAAAACGGACAAAATATAAGTAGAGGGCAATGGGATTAAACCCATTGCCTTTTGTTTTATTATGATAAACATCGAATAAGGACGTAAGTAAGCATGTGCTTAAAAAATGACGGAACAAAAAAGAATGTATCGCTGTTCTACATGGCTTTGTTAATATTTATTTCACTTTCGTTTGCAGCGCTGCCCGCGTCTAGTGTATTCGCTTCTAACAACCTCCTTTCAAAAGAATCAGTACAAGACTTAAATCAAGAGCGACAAAAACAACAAGATCAATATGTCGTGCTGATTTCCCTTGATGGATTTCGCCACGACTATATTGAGTTACACAATGCCGAAAACCTTGGCGCCATTGCAAAAAAAGGGGTAAGGGCTACGTCTATGACCCCTGTTTATCCGTCGAATACCTTTCCCAACCATATTTCGTTGATCACAGGGCTGCTTCCTAAACATCACGGCATTGTGAATAACCGTTTTTATGATAAATCACGCCCTACAAAAGACGGTTATGCAAAATATCAATTAGGCTATGGCGGAATGGATAGCACATGGATTACGGCAACGCCGCTATGGAACTTAGTGGAGTATCACGGTATGAAGGCTGCGACCTTCTTCTGGCCAGAATCTGATGCACGTATATCAGGTAGCTTACCGAGCTACTTCTACCACTATTCAAAATATGCCGATTACCAACAGCGCGTCGACCAAATAATAAATTGGCTTAAACTGCCTGATGTGTCTCGCCCTCGCTTCATTGCTGGTTATTTCTCGCTTACCGATTCTGTAGGGCACGATGAAGGGCCTTTTGCCGATAGAACCAATGATGCGGTTCAAGAAGTTGATGCGCTTATTGGTCAGCTATATGAACGCATTAATGCTTTAGATTTACCTGTAAATTTAGTGGTGGTTTCAGATCACGGTATGACACCTATCGATGAAAGTCAGCGCATTGAAGTGGAGTCTTTGTCCATACCCGAAAACTTCATTATTGAAAATGAAGGGGCGCAAGTACATTTGTATGCAAGAGAAGGTGTGTCTGATAGCCAAATTGCCAATGAAATTGAGCGCCTTCAAGAAATTGCGGTAAACCGCTACATAGTGCTAAACGATAGGCAGCGCGCTGAACGACATATGGAAGTGGGAAATAGAACAGGCGATATCATTATTGAAATTGCTCCACCGGCACGCTTTAAAAACGCCAATAGCATGCATACTAGTAAAGGAGGGCATGGCTACCTGAATACGTTGCCAGATATGGGGGCGACGTTTGTCGCAGTAGGGCCCGCGTTTAAAACGAATACCACCTTACCCGAATTTAGCAACTTAGAAGTTTATCCAGCACTGGCAAGAATACTCGGCATCACGCCTGTTACACCGATAGACGGAAAGTTGGACGTGCTAGAAAAAGCGCTTACTCTTTAACCTTTCCTTTATCCCATACTTTACTTTCATTGCCCGCTAAAAGGCGGGTAATGTTGTCTTTATGGCGTAAAATAATAAGCAGGGAAAGCATTGCCACCGGTACTGTGTACAAAGGCTTTATTAAAAACGTAAATAGAGGCGCAAGAGACACCGCAATAAGCGCACCTAATGAAGAATAGCCGGTAAGAAATACCACCACCACCCAGCTTAGAACAAGCAACCCGGCTAAATCGAGCCCAATAGGCAACATGGCGCCAAACGCGGTAGCAACGGCTTTACCGCCTTTGAAACCAAAATAAAGCGGAAATATATGGCCTAAACACGCAAAGATAGCAATTATGCCAAGCATTATAGGTTCTATACCCAAAAAATAGCTGCCGTACACGGGGATAGTGCCTTTTAAAATATCCATAACGAGCACAAGTAGCGCAGGAATACGACCACCTAACCGGTACACATTGGTTGCTCCAGGATTTTTCGAGCCAGCGGTCCTCGGGTCGGGTAAACCGAATAATTGGCTGATAACCACAGCACTTGATAGTGAACCCAAGAGGTAGGCAACAGCAGCCATTAAAAGCGTTAGCGAAATCATTTATTCATTCTAGTTATCAAAAGCGTTTTAGAAGCGCTACCCTCTGTCAGGTTTCACTTCTCTTGTGGGAGTTTAAAGGCTTGCGTCCTATTAAATTACCAAACCTTGGTTGCCCCCAGTTGTCATACAGCGGTATAGTTGTGCTACACAAGCGTAAAGCTACTCCATCCAAACGCGATATACCACAGTTTACCAGCAATATGTGGTTGAAAGCGCAGTAGTAAGACCAGTATTTAAGCCAAAAAGTAGGGCAATGAACTGGTTTGATAACAGACAAGATGAAAAAATTCCATGGGAAAAATTTATATAACAGGGCTTGAAGTAGACACCCTGATTGGTGTTTATGATTGGGAGCGAGTAAGAACCACCCAGCTACTGCTTGATGTAACACTAGATGTTGACTTAAGCGCGGCGATGCAAAGTGACGATGTGGCTGACACGGTAGATTATGCGAAAGTAGCCGAGTGTATTGTAGAAGTCGGCAAAGAAAGTACGTTCGAACTACTTGAGGCTTTCGGAAGCAAGGTTATGGACACCGTACTTGCTCAGTTCTCGGTTGCATCAATAACGCTAAAAATCGTTAAACCTAATATTCTTCCTAATGCTCAAACCGTTGCCGTTGAAATGCGAAAAGAGCGCAACTAATGTCTGAACATACCATTTTAATCAGCATTGGTTCTAATATTGAGCGCGAGCATTATACTAGACAGTCTTTGGTTGCCCTAAAACAACACTTCTCAGATGTTTCAGTGTCTTCCGTTTATGAGAGCGAAGCCGTTGGGTTCAACGGCAGCCCTTTTTATAACGCTGCAGCACGGGCGACAACGTTGAAAAGTGTTGAAGAAGTGTGTGCAATACTGAAGGCGATTGAGAAAGACAATGGTCGAGTGCATACCGATAAAAAATTCTGTGCTAGAACCCTTGATCTCGATTTGCTTACCTATGATAGTAAGGTAACCACATCCCCTGTGGTTTTGCCTCGCGAAGAGATTTGTTACAACGCGTTTGTGCTTTGGCCGTTAGCTGAACTTGTTCCCGACGACATTCACCCTGAAACGCAAGAAACCTATGCCCAAATGTGGCAAAACTTTGATAAACAGAAACAGCAATTATGGCCAATTGACTTTACTTGGAGTTAAGCAAAGGAATGACACTTTTTGAAATTATTATTTTAGCAATTATACAGGGCGTTACTGAATTTCTTCCCATTAGTAGCTCTGGGCATTTGTTGTTACCTGCTGAGCTTTTCGGTTGGGTAAGCCAAGGTTTGGCGTTTGACGTAGCCGTACATGTTGGAAGTCTTCTGGCGGTTATGATCTATTTTCGTCAAGAAATAGGGCAGATGACAGTAGCTTGGGTGACACAAGGTTTTACTAAACAACAATCTACCGACAGTAAACTCGCGTGGTACGTTATTGTGGCGACTATTCCAGCGGTCATCATTGGCTTTTTGATGAAAGGCTGGATAGAAGACAATGCGCGTACGGCATTGGTAATTGCGGGTACCACCATCATTTTTGGTTTGCTTTTATGGTATGCCGATTCGACAGCAAAGCGGGAACAAGAGCTTGAAGGCCTAACGCTAAAACAAGCCATTTATATCGGCTTAGCCCAGGTGTTAGCGTTAATTCCCGGGACATCTCGCTCGGGAATAACTATGACTGCTGGCTTGATGCTGGGGCTAAAGCGCGAAGCCTGTGCGCGTTTTTCCTTCTTACTGTCTATACCTGTCATCTTAGGGGCAGGGTTGTTAGCCACCTTAGATTTATTTAAAGCTAATGAAGCCGTCGATTGGTATGCGCTGCTTTATGGCGCAGCATTTTCATTTGTAAGTGCCTACCTTTGTATTTATTTGTTCCTAAGCTGGATATCCCGTATCGGCATGCTGCCTTTCGTTATCTATCGCTTAGCGTTGGGCGTAATACTTCTATGGTTTGTTTTCGCATAAGGCAAGGCTTTTGGGCGAGTAAAAACACCGTAATTTAGACTTTGTTATTGCGTTGGCGCGAGTACAATCGATAATCGCTAACGCAATAGATAAACACCTGATTAGAAAGGAATGTGAGACATGGCAGAAACAATATTTGATAAAATTATCAGCAAGGAAATTCCAGCAGACATATTGTACGAAGACGAGCTAGCGCTGGCGTTTAAAGATATCAACCCTCAGGCTCCAACTCACTTTCTGGTTATTCCGAAAAAGCAAATTGCCACGGTAAATGATATTGCTGAAGAAGATCGCGAAGTAGTGGGGCACTTGTCATATGTGGCGGCAAAAATTGCCAAGGAGCAAGGGTTTGCCGATCAGGGCTTTCGTACTGTTATGAACTGTAACGAATACGGTGGCCAAACCGTATATCACATTCACCTTCATGTATTGGCAGGTAAACCACTAGGCTGGCCTCCGTATACTGAGAATATGAAGCAACACGTAGAGTAACGTTTTTGCTTAAAGAAAAAAAATGCCGCCCTTTATTTAAAAGGCGGCATTTTTAGTTGCGCTACAGATAAGTGAGCTAAATAATTGAAATTGAATGGCTTATTCAGCAAGCCCTAGCACTTTCTTACCTTGATTGAAGTGAATATCAACCGGGATGCTGGCCGCTTCTAAGCGCGCTAAATCTGACGCAAGGTCAGGCTTAATTACACCCATAGTTTCTACTAGCTTCGCCACACCGTCGTAATCGCCGTCACCTTGCAGTGTAAGGATTAATTCAGATAGCGCTTCTACTGCTGCGCCCATCTTCTGCATATTTACGCGATACATACCGTCTTCTGTTTTTTCGAAGGCGCCTTGCTGTGCAAAGAAGTTAAAACGAATCATATTCGCCTTGCCGTGAGCAGAGCTTGCACCGAAACGCACTGAACGGAAAATTCCCGCCATAAAAGTAACGTAATAGTCTTCCAGTGTTCCTTCGGTAATTTCACCTTTTTCTAGAAGGCTTTGTACCATGTACAAACCTAGAATATCGGCTTTGCCCTCTTCTAGCGCTGAGGCATGTTCTTTAAGTGCGCCGCGCACGGTACCCGAACCGTTTAAGGTATTTTTAATGCCAAGACCATGAGCCACTTCATGAAACATGGTGTTTGCGAAAAAGGCATCAAACGTAATGTGTTCACGTTGCTCAGGCACAATTAGCGTATCTGCAATAGGCACCAAAATAGTATCGAACTTAGCGCGCATTGCGTTTTTAAGCTGTAAGCGGCGGGTTCCCTTTTCTAATTGTACGCGCTCGTCATTTGGCAGGTTAATCGCAATGGTTTTACTACCAGCATTAGAGTGGCCTGCGTAATAAATAACGTCGTACGCGTTAAGGTCTGCATCAGAGCCAGGCATCTCAGCTTTGTATGCATCAGCAACAGGAAGGCCTTGCTGTAGCTCAGGTAGGAAAGCCGCGTACTTAGCCAGTTTCTCACTCCACGCTAAATCTTTAATAAGCACGTAGGCTTCAAATGCTGCGCGGTAACCGTATAGCTGGTCTTCATAGCTTTCAATAGGGCCAATAACTAACTCAACAGGGTTAGTCTTCATGTCCATCCAGGCCATATCAGAAGCAAGGTAGTCGTTAGACAACAGAGCCTCAGAACGAAGCTGTAAATATTGTTTAAAGCTTTCGTTTTCAGCCAGCTCAGACGCTTCCTTAAGCAAATCAGATGCCTTCATTAATTCGCTTTTAAACGCTTCAGAGTAGGGCACTGAATAAAGGTTGCCTGCTTCATCGCGCTTTACCATAGAATAAAGGCCTTGTTTGTCGGCAAAGTCAGCCGTAGCAAATTCTTCCTTTTCCATATCATGAGGGTAAAACTCAGCACCTAGGGTTTTGTCAGCGTAGCCGCTGATAAACGGTGTATCACCATTAAGACGATCCCAAGGCCCATAGTTTATGGCGGCAAAGTGACGGACCTTTTCGTCGTTTATTGAAGCAAGGAAAGCATTCTTATCTTCAAAAAACGCCTGTTTCCAAAACAAATCGTCCATAATTTTCGATGCATCTATTAAAAGTGAAAGCATTTTATGTTGGTTGTCACTAAGGTGTGACAAATCACTGGTAAGGTCTACACCGTGATAAATAGACAAGCGAGACTCGTCAATAAGTAAGGTTTGCTCTTCAGCGGTTTCAGGCTGTGCTGTTTGAGTTTGTGTTGTATCAGCACTTTTACTGCACGCAGTCAGCATAAATAACCCTGCTATAGCAGCAGCAATAGGAGAGTAAGTTGAAATCGTTTTTTTCATAATGGCTTTTTACCGTGTCGTTTAACCGTATTTCTACAGCAGTTGGTGCGGTGAATAGGTAGCTCACCATAGCTATGCTTTTGATTTAGTACAAAAGTATGAAAAAAATTTGCTTAAAATCAATAGTGGTTTGCTACTAGTTGTCTATACTTTAGAAAGCTTTGGTTGCTCTGTCGCTCCGAAAATTGGCTTCAATAGTTGCTAATTTTAAGTTGGCTGAAACTAAAGCGCTACTATAGTATGGTGATAGAAATACCATAATAAAACAATAAACGGTTTGTATTTTTGCGTAACACATATTTGACTCAAACGAGTAAACGCAGGGAATGCAACATACAAACAATGAACCTTTATCGGCAAAAAAATGGCGATCAAGGTGATTGGTCGTTAGAGCAAAGTATTGCCTTAACGGGGCTATTTGGAACTTCCTAAGGGTAGAAAATATGTCTACACAGAACGCGCTTTCAACTATCTTAATAGAAAAAATTAATAACGATACACTGGTCCTTCCTACACTTCCTGCTATTGCTCTGAAAGTGCGTAAAGCAGCTGATGATCCCGATATTAACCTTAATGCAATGGGCGAGGTTATCGGACAAGACCCATCACTAAGTGCAAGAATGATCAAAATTGCTAACAGCGCTTACATGGGGCGCAGCGTTAAAGTAACGTCTATTAGTCAAGCTGTAACACGTATAGGCCTACGACAAATTAAGAATATTTCTACGGCACTGGCAATGGAGCAGCTATTCGTATCGAAAAACGACATCGTTGCTCGTTACTTGCAGCAGGAATGGGCGAATACGGTAAATATTGTTGCAGGTGCAATGGCGGTATTACAGCTTTATATTGCTCGTACCAAAAAGCGGGAAATGAGCATGGATACTATGACCTTGGCTGCTTTGGTCCATAATATTGGTGTATTGCCTATTCTGACCGAAGCAGAACGCCACCCTGAAGTGTTTGCTAATCCTTCGTTTCTTGAAGTAGCAATCGATAAACTAGCAGGTCGAATTGGCGCAAGCATAATGAGAGAATGGGGCTTTGGCGAAAACTTCGTTAATGTTGCTAAAAACTGGAAAGATTTAAGTTACCTTCCTGATGAAATAGATTATATCGACTTTGTTCGTGTAGGTGCTGCAGTCTCGGGTGCAGCAAGCAGTCAAAAAGACGCTATTCTTAACTTAGCTATTCAGCGTGGTGTGGTTGAAGATATGGGTGAGCTTCACTCTGATGAGTTTGAAGAGCTTACAAGCGCAGCGAAGCAAATTTTCTTGTAAGAACTTTAAGCTAGAACTAGCTAAACAAATGCTCTAAGGCCGATATTGAAGCAACGCTTCTTATCGGCCTTTTGCTTAGAAGAAGACAGTAACAACTAAAAGCTTAAAGTAAACAAATACGGTTACGCGTTATTAGGTTTCTTTTGAACATAAAGCAACAATAAACCTAATCCCAACCCCCACACCGCAGATGTCATGGAAAATAAACTAAAACCGGACGCAGTGCACAACATGGTAAGCAGCGCAGGGGCTCTGTGATGCTCTACTTCCATAGCGCGAACTACTGCTCCTTGTAGTGTAGCCAAGAGTGCTAGCCCAGCAAGAAGGTGAATGATGATACTGGGCATACTGACAAACAACGCAACGACCACCGACGCTAATAGCCCCATAAACAAATAGGCCACGCCAGCGGCTATGGCTGCTCTGTAACGTTCTGATTTTTTGCTATCTGCTTGCTCCCCCATGCACAATGCCGCTGTAATAGCTGCTAAGTTAAAGGTAAAACCACCGAACGGCGCTAAGAGAGCTTGTACAATAGCAATTCCTGATAAAATGGGTTTGTGATCGGGCGTATAGCCATGAGCGTGATGAATAGCTATGCCAGGTAAGTTCTGGGAAAGGGTAGTAATTAGAAAAAGGGGAAATGCTAACCCAACAGCAGCACTTAGTGAGAAGCTGGGTGTTACCCAAACGGGCTCGGGCAGTGTCAATGCTGATAATATTCCGGATGACGACCCTGGTGATATTTCTGGTGACATTTCTGGTAAAAATACCGATGGGTCGCTCGGTAAAGAGGAATACTCATTTGAGCTTCCCATAAGCAGACTAATGACCACCGACATAACCAGTAATAACAGCATAAGGTAGCGGGGAAATAGTCGGCTTCCTATTAAGTAAGCCGCAAGAAATAACGCGACTAAATGAGGCGCCTCATTAACATCACTGAATATAGCAAGGCATATAGGTAAGAGAATACCGGCCAAAAGGGCTGATGAAATTGCAGGAGGAATTCGACTGATGTGTTTAAGCAAGCTGCGGCTTTGCGCTGTTATTAGAGAAAGTAGAGCACATAGTATAAATGCACCAATGGCTTCGCTTAGACGGTAGTCACCGATACTTGTTAGCAAAAAAGCCGCCCCAGGCGTAGACCACGCGGTAACCACGGGCAGTTTCGAGAGCCATGAAAAAATAATACAGGTGATGCCCATTCCTAGCCCAAGTGCAAACAACCAGCTTACAACCATGTCTTCGCTGGCGCCGGCTTTGCGCGCCACATCAATGATAATGACAACAGAGCTGCTATAACCTACCGTGACGGCGGTTAACCCAGCGCTAATATGGCTTAGCTTCCATTTGCTCATGAAATTACCCGTGTTTGAACTGATTACGCGATAAAAACACGCTTACAGTGTTTAACCCATATTTATCTTTAATTTTGCTATTTTATTAAGTTGTGCGTTATAACGTACAGGATTTAACATATCACTTGTGCGCTATAACGCACAAGTGCTTTCGTAGTACCTGCGACAAAACAAAAAGGCTCAGATAACATGACAAAAGCGAATGCGCAGCCTTCGGCTATTTCAAAAAATATTGCAAGACAATTGCAGTCTGTTCGTAAAGCGCGGGAGCTTTCTCTCGATAAAACAGCCAAATTGACGGGGGTATCTAAAGCCATGTTAGGGCAAATAGAGCGTGGCGAGTCGAGCCCTACCATCGCGACACTATGGAAAATAGCCACAGGCCTTGAGTGTTCGTTTTCATCCTTTTTGTCCAATGATATTACTGAACCTACCTCTCAACACGCCGACAATAAGTTCGCTAACGACCCAAATGTCACAATTAAAACGCTATTTCCGTTTAATCCCGCCACTCAGTTTGAGATGTTCGAGCTTTGCTTGACGGACTTTCATGAGCAGCACTCTTCGGCCCATCAATTAGGCGTAACCGAACATATTCATGTACTACAGGGAAAGTTAGGGGTTTTGCAAGATGGGCAGTGGAATACTTATCAGGCGCTTGAGCAATGTATATTGCGCGCAGATCAGCCCCACGGGTATCGAGACGAATTAGGGGAAACGCGCTTTGTAGTGGTTATTCACTATCCTACCTAAGCGGCAGGGCAACCTACTTGAAAAAACTGCACAGTCTTTACAAGCCGCTTGCCAATGAAAAAACGCAAGTTAACTAAAAGGAGTACTTCAGTGATACTGCCGAAAAGCCTAACCGCCCCACGGCAATTAGGCCTTGAGATAACGCTAGGCTATCCTTCTCATTCGGCTACTACTTAATGTACTCTCCACTCGCTTACAAACTATCGTCGTTAAGATTAAGCGCACCACGAAGAAAATTAAGCAGAGTACAAATTTCGGCTGACATCAGCGCAAACTCTGCATCAAGACGTGCTTCTACTTGATCTTTTGGCACATCGTCAGTTTCTTCTTTAATGCGGTCGGTGAATTTAATGCGTTTAATGGCACCGTCTTCACACATAATCGCCGTAAGCGTTTCTGCATATTCGAATGCAACCTTTTGAACCAGTTTACCAGCATCTAGGTGAATACTGATTTCTTCGCTGTCTAGTGGCTGGTTCTTACAGCGAATAACGCTGCCTGTGTCATCGGTAGATTTAAGTTCGGCTTCTTCAAGTAAACCTACGCCTTCTGGGGTTGATTCAGTAACCCAATGCGTAAGTTCACTTTGCAAGCTTCTGCGCGTAAATGGCACAACGGGTAGCGAACCTATGGCTTTTCTTACCATAGCCAAAAAGGCTTCGGCTTTGCCGTCAGATGAGGCGTCAACCACCACCAAATTGTCGGCAAGCGAGATGAAACCGTGAGTGTAGGTGTTTTTTGTAAAGGCCTGGGGCAGCAAGCGAGTTTGAATTTCTTGCTTAAGGTCTGCTTTGGCTTTTTTGCCAACCGGCGAACCTGTTTCCATTTCAATTTTAGCCACCATTTCGTCAAGCTCGGCGTTTACCACTGCACCGGGTAAAATCTTTTCTTGTTTCTTAAGCGTTATCCAAAAACGCTGCTGAACAACGTGAAACATGGTGCCTTGCTTACCAGCTTGAGAAAACGGAGAGGCAAAGCCCATGGTTGCCAAATCTTGACTGCCACACGGGCGGAAGGCATGCTCATTTAGGACTCGCTCTAAATCACCCTCGTCTAGCGATAACGGCTGCGTAATTTGATAGGCTTTTACATTTTTAAACCACATAGTTTAAGCATTCTCTTGATAAAAATAGGGCGCAAGCGTACCAACGTAAGACTTGCGGTGCAATTGAATAAAGGGTTGTTAGATATTAGTGCTGGTTGATTTTTGGTGTACAGCAAAGATCAACTAGCACTAGAAAGCGCGCTTGTTGTGCGCGCTTCAGATTGAATATAGTAAAAATGACTAGACACTCTTTTTCGGAAAACGAATAGTGTATTGTAAGCCGTTGCCGAGTGTACTGTCGGCTTCAATATGACCATGCAATGACTGCGTAACTAGGTTGTACATAATATGAGTGCCTAGACCACTGCCACCTTCTCCGCGTTTAGTAGTAAAAAACGCATCAAACAATTTACTTAGCTCTTCCTCGCTTAAGCCTCTGCCGTTATCTTGATAGCGAATAACAACATTATCTGCATCTTCTTTTACATCAAGCGTTACTGTGCCAGCAACTTTGCCTTCAAAGCCATGCATAAGCGAGTTAACAACCATATTGGTAACAATCTGTGCAATAGCGCCGGGGGCGCAGGTTACAACTAAATTGTCAGGGCAAGTTACGTTTATCTGGTGTTCGGTTTGCTTAAAACTTGGCTTGAGCGACTGAATGATCTCGTTAATGTAATCGCCTAATACAAACTCGCGCTCAGTTTCACTGGTTTGGTCAACGGCCACCTGTTTAAAGCTGGCAATAAGGTCTGAAGCGCGTTCTAAGTTACTTAAAAGTAACACCGCAGTTTGCTCTGCTTCGTCAATAAAGCATGACATATTCTTACTCGTCAGGCTTTTATCTTCAAAATCAGTCTTTAAGTTGTTAAGTCGCTCCTGAAGAAAACTGGCCGCGGTAACGCTTACGCCTAATGGGGTGTTCACGTCGTGTGCAATACCGGCAACAAGCCCGCCAAGAGACGCCATACGTTCTGACTCTACCAGTTGTTCTTGTGCGTGACTGAGACTATCCATTGAACTGGCAAGTTCTTGATTACGTTTGCGCAGTTCGGCTTCTATATATTGGCGATTTTCGTTCTCCTGACGAAGCTCCCGCTGATGGGCGATAAGTTCATCTTTTTGCTGCTCCAAATCGAGCATAATTTGTGACAATGACGCCGTTTTTTTAGCCACTTCCTGTTCTAGAATAAGGTTTTGATCGTCTAATTTCTTGTTGGCGAGGGTTAGCTCACTTTGCGTATCTTTGAGTTTGTCATTTGAAACAATAAGGTCATCAATAACTTGATTATAAGATTCTTTAAGTTGCAATAACTCATTGTCATCATCGAGCTTTATGCTTAGTTTACTTTCTTCAGGGTGCAGTGGGTCAAAATTACCCATTTGCTCAGTCATGGTTTGCAGCGGCTCAGAGAGCATGGTGCGGAAAGCTGTCATAAATAAGAATACAAGAAAGGTTGTTTTTACTATTGCATTGCCGATAAGGAAAAACACGCCCACCTCAATACGGCTAAATATAGTATCGAAACTCGAATACAAGGTAACGTCACCAACGGTGGACTCTCGACCCGAAAACTTAAACACTAATGGAAAGCTGTAGCTGAATACGCCACCGGAGTGGTCTTCTATTATCTCTTGGTCAACAGGTGCAGGCGAGCGCTGCGCCCGAATGCCGTACTCAGCAATGTAGTTGCCATTCTCACCACGAACTTGAAGCCCTTCAACAATAGGCAATGACATCAGGCCTTCGGCGATGGCACGTACTTGGTCATTGTTAAGCTCCCACAACGCGCGAGTAAGACTAGATGAAAAGGTATTTTTTAACGTTTGAAGTTCGCCTTCAACGTGATTTTTAGTACTGAGGTATTCTGTGAAAATTTGACCTACTGTCACAAGCAACGTGAGAGCAAAGTATACTGACAATACTCTTGCTAAGAGCTTCCTTGATAACCCTGTCTTGACCGCTGCCATAGAAAAAACACCCCTGTTACATCAGACTTGTACGTTGCCCACACCCATGGCGAGACTGTCATTTTAGATTACTAATGTATTAGTAATTGCGACAGTTCAAGAATATGCGTAAATGTATTAA
>NZ_JAHHDX010000001.1 GCF_018619335.1 Alteromonas sp. ALT199
ATTAAAGTCTTATTCGTATGGTCAGTCTTGTCAACTCTTAAAATAAAACATTTGAAAACGTTTTAAATGCTCAAAGTTAACATAAAGAGATGAAAGTTCACCGCCAGCAATGAGGCAAAAACGATAGAACGGCTGTGTCAGCTTTCTGTTCATAGACCTGACGGCCACCTGCTAAACAATTAGGTTGGCAACCGGCCTAAAGCTACAACTCTACTTAATATTGATGAAAGTCTGCTCTAAGGGAATCAGGCTAGAGCCAGAAGGTAGGTACGAGCGTCAGTAGATCGCTCTTACCAGAACTTGGAAGTGGAAGATTCTCAACTTCCGCTCTTTGTCTCTAGTCGCCGTGCAGTCGGGACTGCATGACCGACTGCTAATCGCTCATTTCTGTCGTTCGATATTACACACCTGAGCGGCCGGAATACGTACACATCGGCCCCACAGGCCTTTTAAGACAAACAGCAAACCTTCACACACCACACAAATGGTCGATAACGCGTGGGCTAAAATTAGAAACGATGTGACATAGCCCATGTATTAAATTCCAGCACTCATAGTAAGCGGCTAAAGTGCACTATTAGAACTTGCCAAGAGTTTTCCCTATAAATATAAATAAAGCGCCGCCAACAAGAAGGCTAATAGATAATACTAGTCCGTTTAATAAAACTCTATTAAGGCCTAGCGCTTGAACATTCGTAAATTCGTATGGATAAAATCTTGTCCATTTCCCATGAGACATTGTGTAAGCGGCATAAGTCAGCGGGAAAATGAGCCAATAGCCTAAGTTAGAGTATTGAAGCTGTGTTTTTTCAACAAAGAAAAACCAGTAGGAAAGTGTGATTACGGGTGTAACTGCATGGACTAATAAATCTGAAATACGTTCAAACAATGAGAGTTTAAGCCACCCATAGATAAGGTAGTTAGCAATACCAACTGTAACTATATAAAAAGTAATTGCAGTAGCTACATTGGGATTTTTGGCAAACTGAGTAACTAAATGCTCAGGCCAGAAAGTCAAAGCAGAGAACCAAACTAGGACAAGAAGGTTCGAAAGTGTTGTGTAATAGCTAAAATATTTCCAGACGACAACGCCTATGCTGTCGGGTCCTCGTTTCCTAATTTCTCTTATAAGGCTAATTATTAGTGCCAATGCTGTAATTAAAAAAAGAACAAAATCCATTTAAAGTCCTTTCGAAGAAAGAAGGTTCTAACAAATAAATAAGGCTCAAGTATTAAACTAATCGACCTCTAAAAAAAGGGAAAACTGCTTGTTTAGTCCAACTGCTACTAAATTAATCCGTCATAAATTTAGTATATTTAGCAATATGATAGGAAATAGCAGCCGAGTCAAAGTGATAAGAACAAGTGCAAAAGCATTTTCGTCAGTAAGTAGTTAATAGAAAATATGTTTGCCTACAAATTAAAACAACTTTACTCTAACCTTTACCTGTGAATAGCTTTTGCGTTTTTCTACAGCGTATTGATGTTTGCTCTTCGTCGGAAAAATTGAAAATTAGTGATAACAAGGAATCGTTATAATGCCTAATCTTGCAGCCTGTCTAGTCATTAGTTTTCTACTCTTGATTGGTTTATGCGCCTGCCAACCATCTTCAAAACCTGAAAAGCCTCTTAATAGCCCTTCAAAACAAACTCTCGAGTTTGACCGACTATTTACCCAATTCGATGATATAAATAAGCCAGGGGCCTCAGTTGCAGTTCTGCAGGATGGAGAGATTATATTTTCAAAAGGTTATGGCAGTGCAAACCTTGAATACGATATACCTGTTACGCCAGAAACTATGTTTCACGTTGCATCTGTATCTAAGCAGTTTACCGTATTCGCCATTCTTCTACTTGCTGAAGAAGGTAAGTTAAATTTCGATGATGACATACGACAATACATTCCAGAAGTGCCGGACTTTGGTTACACCATAACTTTACGACACTTAGCCTCACATACAAGCGGCATGCGAGATCAATGGAATTTGTTGCGTATGGCTGGTTGGCGATTAGATGATGTAATCACTACCGAACACGTACTAAAAATAGTAGCGCGACAAAAAGAGCTAAACTTCAAACCGGGAGAAGAGTTTCTGTACTCAAATACCGGGTTCACACTATTAGCAGAGGTTGTTGCACGTGTTAGCGGTAAATCTTTTGCTCAATTCACACAAGAAAGGCTGTTCACGCCATTGAATATGAGTAACAGCTTGTTTTATGACGACCATCAAAAGATCGTTAGCAATAGGGCCTACTCATACGAGCGCAATGGCAATGGCTATAAAAAAAGTGTGTTGAACTTTTCAAATGTAGGTGCAACTAGTTTGTTTACGACCGCAGAAGATCTGCTGAAATGGTCAGCTAATTTCACCGAACCGGCTGTGGGTAGCCCTGCTATAGTCAAGCAAATGAATACCCTTGCGTCATTAAACAATGGAGAAACATTTGGTGGCGCATATGGGCAATTTATTAGCCATTACAAAGGTACCAAATATATTCAGCATAGCGGCGGAGACGCAGGATTTCGTTCGTATTTGGCTCGATTCCCTAAACAGAATTTAGCAATAGCAATATTGAATAATGGCGCAGATGCAAGGCCATGGGAATTGGCTCTGCAAATTGCTGACAGGCTTTTGAAGAAAGACACCCCTCCCCCTCAGAACGCGATTGCTGACGCATTTCTTGAGTCAATCTCACCTAAACAAATGTCTAATTCTCTTGAGTTAGATGAAGACATTCTTAATGCCTATGTGGGTCACTATTGGTATGAACTAGAAGCGTACTCACGAGAGATTTATTTAGAAAACGGTAAACTAATGTATTCAAGAGGCCAAGACGACGTAAGCGTGTTAGCTCCTATCAGCGAAAACACCTTCAGAATGCTGAATGTAGAGGGAGAGATTTATGTTAACTTTACTAAAGATGACGAGAAAAGCTTAATGACAGTGCGGGTAGACAATGTCGATACATATGTGTCGGTTGGCTATACACCAGTCAAAATAACCAAAACCTGGTTATCGCAATTCGCCGGCAGTTACTTCAGCCCTGAACTTTCTTCCACTTATCACTTTTCACCAGAAAATAAACAGCTGAAAATTTCTCATCACCGTCTAAGCGACCATTATATTGCGCCAGTCAAAGATGACTTTTTTAGCTCACAAGTTGGCGATATCCTATTCGAGCGCGATGTTCACGGTGAGGTGAATGGCTTTAGGATATCTAACGGTCGTGTTCGCAATCTTTATTTTAGGAAACTATAGCTAACTACAATAAAAAAGGGCGTAAACACAAACACTCATGGTGTTCAGGTTTACGCCCTTTTTGTTTTTTGAAACTTCTTAAATAAAGCTAAAAAGTTTACTAATTCAAGCGGTTTTATTTAACCGTTGTAACGCTGCATAACCAGCGTTGCGTTAGTGCCGCCGAAGCCAAAGCTATTTGACATCACTGTGTTCAGTGTTGCTTCACGTGCTTCAGTAACAATATCTAAGCCTTGTGCTGCATCGTCCAGCGTGTCGATGTTAATTGATGGCGCGATAAAGTTATTTTCCATCATCAACAAGCTATAGATAGCTTCGTTTACACCCGCTGCACCTAGTGCGTGACCTGTCAGAGACTTTGTAGCACTAATAGGCACGCCAGCTTGGCCAAACACCTCTTGAATAGCCGCAAGCTCTTTCACATCGCCTACAGGCGTTGATGTGCCGTGGGTGTTCAAGTAATCGATTGGTGCATCGATATTTTGCATTGCCATCTTCATGCAACGAATTGCGCCTTCACCCGACGGTGCAACCATGTCGAAACCGTCTGATGTAGCACCGTAACCTACAACTTCGCCGTAGATTTTTGCGCCGCGTGCAAGTGCGTGTTCAAGTTCTTCAACAACAACCATACCGCCACCGCCAGAACTTACAAAGCCGTCGCGTGCTGCGTCATAAGTACGTGATGCCACAGCTGGATTATCGTTATATTTTGAGCTTAGTGCGCCCATCGCGTCGAACTGACTTGATAGTGACCAATGTAGCTCTTCACCGCCACCGGCGAATACTACGTCTTGCTTACCAAGTTGAATAAGCTCTAGTGCATTACCTATACAGTGGGCGCTAGTTGCACACGCAGAGGCAATTGAATAGTTCACGCCGCGAATTTTAAACGGTGTGGCTAAGCAAGCCGAAACCGTAGACGCCATACAGCGAGGTACCATGTATGGACCTACACGTTTAACGCCTTTTTCGCGAAGAATATCTGCAGAAAGTACTTGGTTTTCAGAAGACGCGCCACCTGAGCCTGCGATAATACCTGTACGCTCGTTTGAAATGTCGCTTTCTTCTAGTCCAGAGTCTGCAATGGCTTGTTGCATAGCCACGTATGCATAGCCTGCTGCATCGCCCATAAAACGCATTGCTTTACGGTCGATGTGCTCTTTTAAATTGATATCTATGTCGCCCCAAACTTGGCTGCGAAGGCCCATTTCGGCGAACTGTTCTGAAAATGTAATTCCAGACTTACCTGCCTTAAGTGAAGCAAGTACGTCTTCTTTATTTACGCCGATGCTCGATACAATACCAAGACCGGTGATAACTGCTCTTCTCATAGTTTACCCTTTGCGTTGTTGCGGCTTATGGTAACGATTTTGAATGGTAAAGTGGTCTGCTCTGCCAAATGCTATGCTTAAAAAGGTAAACATCAGCCGCTCAACTCCAATTGCTATGCTGAGACCCCTGAGCCTTTAATGTGCAAATAGTTGGTTTACGTAAAAACCTTATCATCTTGAAATCAATTGGGACTAGGTCTTACAGGCGTTGAACGTTTTGTTTCAAGCAAGTGACCTTCTCTCTAACCACTCGTATCGTTTTTACCGTCTTCGTTTGTTTAATAATTCCAATGTAGCACGAATATACAGGGTTATGACCAGCCTTTATTTATACCTTCACAAAACCTTCAAACTTGCTTTAGCCGTTTCGATTACTGAGCGAATTGTGCTCTAAGTTTGTTTTTGAATATTTTGCCCGTATCTTCTCTGGGTAAAGTGTCGTGTATTTGCACAACTTTAGGCCACTTAAACCGTGCTATTTTCCCCTCTAAGTATCCGTGCAATCTATCAAGGGAAAGCGTGTTGTCAGTTGAACACTGAACAGCAACCACTACTTTTTCACCAAACTCTTCATCTGGTATACCAAATACTGCACAGTCGATTACATCAGGCATTTTAATAATAACGCTCTCTATTTCCGCGGGAAAAATATTGGCACCACCGGAAATGATCATGTCTTTTTTCCTATCACAAATATAAAGGTAACCATCTTCGTCTACATAGCCCATGTCGCCCAAAGTGGTGAATTCACCAACATGTAAGTCACTGGGCGCGCCATTAGTATTGGTATATTTGAACGGCGCAAACATGGAAAGGTGTGCATAGATAACGCCAACATCCCCTACTTCACACGCCTCTTTATTGTCGCTCAGTATTTTAATTGCGGCACCGGGAATGGGTTTACCCACAGAGTTAGGCTTAGCTAATGCCTCTTGAGACGAAATTAGGGTCATAAATCCCAATTCACTCGCCCCGTATGATTCATAAAAAATTGGACCAAACCATTTTATCATTGCTTCTTTAACATCACTTGGCAGTGCAGAGCCTGTCGATAGCGCAAACCGTAGGCTTGAAATGTCGTATTTGCTTTTTACCGATTCAGGAAGTTTGAGTAGCCTCACCATCATGGTGGGAACAATATAGGCGTGAGTAAGTTTAAACCGCTCTATGTCTTGTAAAAAGCGTTCGGGGTCGAATTGAGGTTCAATGTATACATCAATATTACCCGCTGCTAAACAGCACAGCGTAAGCGCATGAGGTGCACTGTGATAAAGCGGTGCAGATACGAAAAAGCGATCGCCTTCCGACAATTGCATTAACGCTTCAGAGAGACCTTTGAATATTAAATAAGGATCAGGACGCGTTAAGTCTTCATCGCGCTTAATACCTTTAGGTTTTCCTGTACTGCCCGACGTATACGGAAACATGCCCTTGAAGCGTTTTGGCGGTTTATTGTGGCGCTTTGCGTTTGGGGCAGCTAATAGCGTATCAAGGCACTGATACTGTTCCCCATTTTTCGGCTCTGATGCTAACAGTGAATTATCTATAAGGTGATAGCGCTCTAAAATGCTGTCCGGCGTTTTAATCGTGTATATCACTGACAAGGTGGGAACGAGTGACAATGATTGGAGGTCATTCTCCCCCTTTAACAAATCGCGATGAGCGAGCAGCACTTTAGCACCGCAGTCGTCCAGAATAGGCAAAAGTTCGACAATGGGGCTGTGCCAATTAAGTAAAACATAGCGCAAACCCACATATCTGCATGCCTCTACTATTTCGAATATATCGACGTGGTTTCGCATAAAAATAGCTACCACATCGTTTTCTTTTACATCTTGCTCGGCAAGTGCTTGCGCGATGATACGTGCACGATCATCCATTTCGTCTCTTGTGCGTTTGCAAATGCTTTGACCACATTGGTGAAACACGCCCGCCATATCTTCTCCCTGAACAATTTTCAATAGACTTACAGCTAAATTTAACAAATTATTTACAACGACAATTAAATAAACGTATTGTTTTTACTGATAGATTGTTATTTGCAGAAGCAATAAGAAAAGATGAGTTTTAAGCAGATACAAACTTTTGCGGAAAAACAAAAAGGTGACAGGTAGAATACACGGCAAAACGTACGAAATTTAGATAAAACTGAAGATTGCTGTGTTATTAAAAAAGCTAAGAACCATTGCTCTAAACATTTTCCAAAGTGCGATACCTCGACTTTCTTTCGTGGTGGCTGCCTTTGTCATTGCTTCTGCAGCGACTGTCTCAGCAACAGCTGGGCCTATCGTTCTCCCCGCGCTGCCAGAGCCTGTTTCAAACAATGCCGTAGCTTCTGTCACCATAAACGACACACAATATGTATTTAGTTTTATGGGGCTGGGCAAAGGTAAAACCCATAACGATGTGCACAACCGTGCTTGGCAGCTTGTTATCAACAACAACGAAAAACCTTTGCAGTGGCAAGCTCTTTCCCCAGTTCCATCCAGTCTTGCGCTAAAAGGCCGTTTGGCATCAGTAGCAGTGGGCGTAAAAAACAGCGTTTACATTTTTGGCGGCTATACGGTGGATGAGCATCATAATGAAATTAGTACGCCAGATGTTTATAAATACTCGCCTATAACTGGGGAATATACGCTATTGGCGCCTATGCCCGCGCCTGTTGATGATGCTTCTGCACTGGTTTACCAAGACCGCTACGTTTACTTAGTTTCAGGCTGGCACAACGATGGCAATGTAAACCTGGTACAAGTTTACGATACGCAAATCGATCAATGGCAGCAGGCGAGCCCATTCTTAGGTAACCCAGTATTCGGTCAAGCTGGCGGCATCGTCAACAATGTCATGGTTATTTGTGACGGCGTATCAGTAACGCCTCACAGTGATAAACGCCGCAGCTTTGCTGCAGAAACCGCCTGCTTTAAAGGTGAAATTGACAAGGAAAACCCTTTTAAGATTGATTGGCGTACGCTTCAACATCCAACGGGTACTGCCCGCTATCGCATGGCAGCAGCGGGCGATGAGGCCACCAATAAAATCTATTTTGTGGGCGGTTCGACTAATCCGTACAACTACAATGGGATTGGTTATAACGGCGAGCCATCAACTGCGAATGACGCCATTTGGGCC
The DNA here is from genome assembly GCF_018619335.1 of Alteromonas sp. ALT199. Classification (GTDB taxonomy): domain Bacteria; phylum Pseudomonadota; class Gammaproteobacteria; order Enterobacterales; family Alteromonadaceae; genus Alteromonas. The sequence continues at coordinate 7,724 of NZ_JAHHDX010000001.1, forward strand.
TTTGATATTGCAAAAGAAACTTGGGGTATATCGAAAACAGAAGCTGAAGCGTCTACCATGGATCATCGCGGATTAATTAACGTTAACGGTTCTTGGGTCACCATTGGCGGTATGCTTGGCGCGCAGCGCGTTACTAGTAAAGTCATCAAGCATTTTTCAGCACACGCAGAGGCGTCTTGTTCACCAACACAACAAACTAGCTCTAACGTTTCAATTCAATCGTCGGATGGGCAAGCTGATGAACGAGTAAAAACAGCCCCCAATTTAGAGTGCCAACACCAAAACAATGTAAACGGAGAAAAATAAACAGTGAAATCTAAGCATGCACAGGTTCATTTTAATGAGAGCGGTACGCCTGTCGCCGACCATTTTGACGACGTTTATTTTTCTAACGACAGCGGAATTGATGAAACCCAACACGTTTTTGTTGCAGGCAACGACCTTGCTGAGCGCTGGCAACAGTGGCCCAACCCTACTTTTGTCATCGCCGAAACAGGTTTTGGAACTGGGCTGAACTTTTTGGTCGCCATGCGTGCCTTTAACGAATTTAGAGCAGCGAACCCGAATCATCCGCTTAAGCACCTTTACTTTATTACCACGGAAAAGTTTCCTCTGCCTCAAGATGATATGCAGCGTGCGCTAGAAGCTTTTCCTGCACTTAAAGCAGAAGCGCAAGCACTCGCTTCGCTTTACCCTATGGGACTTGAAGGTTGTCATCGCTTACATTTCGATAGCCACTCTACAACGCTCGACCTGTGGATTGGTGATGTTCACGAACTTCTACCTCAATGGCATTCTCCTGTAAATGGCCTCATCGATGCCTGGTTTTTAGATGGTTTTGCACCAAGCAAAAACCCTGATATGTGGACCGATGCGCTATTTAGCCAAATGGCTCGCTTGTCGAAAACTGGCACAACCTTTGGTACCTTTACTGCCGCAGGCATAGTAAAGCGTGGGCTTGCTAATGTAGGGTTTGATATTAAAAAGCGCAAAGGATTTGGCCGTAAGCGTGACATGCTCACCGGCGTTTTTAACCAAAACAATGAAAACGTGCAGCATAAACTTCGCCTGCCTACTGGCCCCTATTACAGATACGCTAACGGCAGTTTGGATAAAACAAGTAAAGTTGCAGTAGTAGGCTCCGGCCTTGCTGCAGCTACGGCGTGCCTGGCTTTAGTAAAACGCGGTGTTAGCACTACTTTGTATTTTGATGGCGAAACCCTTGCAAGCGGTGCGTCTGGCAACCCGCAAGGCGGCTTTTACCCACAACTTCATAGCGAAGCAAGTATTGCTAGCCGTATTCAGGCGCACAGTTTTTTATATGCTAGACAAGCCTACGACCACACTATTGCACATGCAAAAGCCAATGGTCTCACCAGCGTTGCCCATGATTTCTGCGGCGTTATTCAATTAAGCTTTAACGACAAGGTAGCAGAACGCCAAAATAAACTGGCAGCAGCCGACGTATGGCCTGAAGCTTTGATTAAACCCGTGGACAGCAAAGAAGTGAGCGATATTGCTCACCTAACTCTTCCCTACTCTGGCTTATACATTGGCCTGGGCGGATGGATTTCTCCTCCGCAACTAGTTACTGCCATGATTGAAGAGGCACTTCAAAGTGGCAAACTCGAGCTGAAATCCAATCATACCTATGTATCCCATAAAGTGATCGAGGGAGCGCCACACAATGAAGATAGTGGCGTTTCAACCAGTGCTCTTGATGCGGATGATGTGGATATAGCTAAAGGTGACAGCGTTAACGGGTCAGCAACACAGAAAGTGCAAATTTGTTTTAACCCTGGTGAGCCTGACAAATGTGCTAAGAGTGATCTTGATAGCAACACTTTCGATAGCGACTTACCACAAGAAAACGTTATTGCCGATCACCTTATTCTTGCCCTTGGCGCAGGTGCCGTGAAAGCTAGCGATTTTGACAGCCTGTCTCTTCGCCCTGTTCGCGGTCAGGTTGAAGCTATTCCGACCCAATCGCCGATTGAACAACTTAAAACGGTATTGTGTCACAAAGGCTATATGACACCTGCGCTCGACGACAGACACGCACTTGGTTCAACCTACGTTAAAAACGACCTAAGTACCGATGTGCGAAGCGAAGAAACCGAAACAAACCTAGCCACACACGAACAGGCGCTGGCAAACACCAGCATAGTTCAGGCATTACAACACGACGGCCAAGCAAGAGCGGCAACGCGTTTAGGTTCACCCGACCACCAGCCTGTTGTCGGTGCACTGCATGATTTTAATGCGCTGAAAAAACACTACGATATGCTTGGTGTGGGCAAGCCGTTGACTAGCGCGCCAGTCTTACCAAACAGCCTAGTTTCCACTCTTACTTGCTTAGGGTCACGAGGGCTAACCACGGCGCCTTTAATGGCAGAGGTTTTGGTGAGCAGTTTGTGTAAGGAGCCGCTGCCTTTAAGCAATGACTTGCTAAACGCCGTGAACACCAGCCGATTTATGACTCGTGAAGCGATTAGAAGTCAAAGTTAATAGCGAAGCAGCCTTGCTATCATGCTTTTATTAGCTAGGTAAGTAAGCTCGTATTTTTAGCGGTATTGAATGGAAAATGAAAAGAGTTTGCTTTTAAAAACAGAGCACAATGTAAGTAAATGGCTAGTTTACGCTAGCCATTTTATTTAAATCCATAACGATAAACGCAGGAATGTAGACGTTGGCACTTGCCACAACTTGTTTATTTTCCAACGACACAATACGGGCGTTTACCCGAACGCCTCTGTCATCTTCAATGATAGTACCTGTTACCACGTGGTCCATTTCAACCTGTTTAGCTAGTGCAGTACCATCTCGAGTAAGTACGAAATCGCCAACTGGCGTTACGGTAATGCCACCTGCAAGCTTAAAGTCGACAACCGCTAACCCAAAGTCTTGCAGCTCGGCAATTAGATATTCTGAAAGCTGATTACCTAGTACTGTGCTGTCGCTCAACGACTGATTAAGCCTAACAAAACTTGCCACACCCACCATATCTTGCTGTGTAAGACGGGTGGCATTGTCCATTAATTCCATTGCAAGCTGCGAAGCGTAATCGTTTAAACGTTTGTGCGTTTGTGAAGGTGAATAGCCATGGTGTAGCGGATCTTTGTAGCCGGGCTCTACCTCCACGTGCTGTTGATATTGTCTATCGCGAGAATCTGGCGTGTACTCTAACCCTGAACGGCTTGGTACAGGTACTGGCTCGGCGTGATGCGTAATTTCACCGTCTTCACCTAACCAAAACGAGCCAATAGACTCTGTGCTGGTGCACCCTGTCATACAAACACTCAGCATTACGCCAACGGCTACCCAGCTATTTGCAACAAGCTTCTTTACAAACACCATACTGAAACTCCTAGCCGCGACTTAGCTTAACGCCATCGCGCATGCCGTTTTGCTGGCTGCCGTCACTTGGAATAAGTGCATCTACCACGTAGAAGGGCACTAACATTTGCGCTGTTGCCACCACTGCACGCGACTCCATGCCTAAAATACGGGCGTTAACTAACACGCCACCTTGGTGCTTGGTCATTGTTCCGGTTAACACGTATTCAATAGGAAGGCTGCTGCTCAATTCCAAATAGTCTCGGCTTAATACAAAATCGCCATCGTCGGTAATGCGAATATACTCAGTCGCTTTAAAGTCAATAACCGGCACGCGGAATTTATGTAGCTCGTGAACAAAGGATTCCGCCATCTGACGACCAAGCAAATCTGTTTTCTGCAAATCCGTATCTAACAGAGCGAAATGAGTTACACCAATAGGTGTTTTGTTATTCACGTATTCCATATTGGCAATTAAGTCTTGCGCCATGTTCTTCACATAGTCGCCAATATGCTTTGTTAGAGGTCGACCTTTGTACGCACCCTGTACGCTTGAATATAGCGGTGGTTGGCCAATAGCCCCGTACGCATCCATGCCTTTAGACTGGGTATCACTGTCGTTTTCGACTGGCTTAGAAGGAGCACGGTCAGCGGCAGTAATATCGATAACATTCATGGCCGGGCGTTGTGGCGCTTGTTCGGCCACCTCTTCTTCCCCCATCATCATAGAGCACCCACTAACGCTAAGCAGTGAAGCACAAAGCGAAAGCGCCGCGTATTGATTTCGTCTTTTCATGGGGTTACCTCGTACCTTCAGTTCTGTATAACTTGCCGTTTCTGGTTGTTACTTGTTCTTTTCGCCAAAACAGTTCGGCGGGGAAAAAGCGTGTTGCCGCAGCGACAATATTTTTATTTCTAGCATTGATAATTCGAGCGTTAACCACCGCACCAGACTCTTGATACACCAAGGTGCCGGTGATATAGAAATCGACGCGCTCAATATTGGAAAGCTGGTCGATATTGCGCGTTAACACTCTGTCGCTTTCGTCACTAACAATTATATCGTTCGAAAGCTTGAATTCTTGAGTAGAAAAGCCTCTTTTCGTGGCCTCGGTAATCATTCCCTGTTCAAGCTGATGGCCCAACAACATTAAAGGATGTTGATGGTTCGCGCTGTATTTCATGGTATCAGCAGGTACGAAGCCGACTACCGCGTAGCGAGACTGGCGTGCAGGGCCCACATCAGCAAACAGCTCGTTCGCCAACATGTAAGTGTGATATTCCACATTACCCAATGCCGATAGACTACTGGTATCAGTTTGCGCGAATTGACTTTTAGGTTCATCAGAAGACGAACACCCTGAAAGTAGCCCTAGGCAGAAAACGGTATATGCCAAGGCTTTCGCGATAAAGCGACCATTTTCTGTCAGCAAAGCGTAGGAGACAGGTTTTGTCATACTTTTCATTACACGTGTCCAGTGAAAAACGTCAAATTTCTATCGGAAAGAAGCAAAAACTCATCAAAAAACAGTGATCAGCTACTACGCAAACCGACATTTTCAGTGCCTTTGGATAGGCATTGCAAAATTCACACCAAAGAGAGGCTGCAGATAGCATTGAAAACACTACCTTTAAGTGTGTGAGGTCAAACGGCTACTTTGTGAAGATGTATCTTCATTTCTGAGCCGAGAGTATTTGATATTTATCGTTAGGCCATTCATAAAAAGCGGAGGCGAATTGCCGCCTTAGGACAGAAAGCTGCCGATATTTGAAAGGCTAGCTACCTAATTCGGTAATGTGAAGAAGCTCGCCCGATGGGCCCCATAGATAGAAGACTTTGCCCCAATGTTGTTGCTCAACAGGTGAAATTTTCGTTTTGTGCAGCGAGCGTGAGCACAAATCAAATGCGTCCTTTATATCTGCCACACAAACCTGAAGCATGAAGTTATTCGCCAGTTCAGGATTATAGAAGCGCTGAAGAAAGAAGAGGCAATCACCATTTTCAAACAGTGTTAAGTCTTCATTTACGTATTCTGCATTAAATCCAATCTCAGAATAAAATGCTTTAGAAATGTCGTAGTCTTTGCTTGGAATAAAAGTTTTAATGTCTATAACGTCCATATCTTATGATCCCTCGCATTTCGCTGCTTAAAGTATTAGTGAGGCTAAATGGCAATAACAGCAAGCATGTCTTCTCCATCTTCATCTAATCCCACCTCTTTGAAACCAAAGCTTGAGTAGAAGGCTTTGGCTACAGGGTTCTCGGGGTTATAGCATATTTCAATCGATTTAAGCTCAGAAGTTTGCTTTATGAGCGTGATAGCTTGAGATAAAGCAACTCTGCCAATTCCATTATTTTGATGGCTCTCATCAACCATAAAGCGCCAAATGGACACCTTAGTTGGCGTTTCCTGAACCCACATTAAGAACCCTACGGGCTTGTTGTTGCAATAAATGGCTTTGCAGGTATGGTTCTGGTTGTAAAAAGACTCAACCAACGACCACATATTGCACGCGACAAACGCTTGCTGATTTTCCGCCACGTCCAAGTCACAAACCTGCTCATAGTTAGCTTTGCTTATTTCTTCCAGTGAAATTTTCATCCTGTCTTCTTTTGTGTATGTTCTATTTCAACACGCATTATAGGCCGATCATTACACAATTAATCAACAAACAACTATAAGCATTTCTATAGAGCAAACTTAACTATCAAAGCCGAAAGGTACAACCCAAAGCCAAATACGGCATGGTTTAAAACGCTGTGTAGGCGAACAGCATGAGGATTAGGCGCTTTCGACGCAGCAATTCCTGCGCCCATACCAGGCTGCAATAAGAAAAATGGTGCAACTACTGTAGCTATACCTAGTGCTAAAGCAGGCCCTAACGACGGTTCAAGCAACCAGGCTTCTCCAAATATAAGAAAAAGTAACACCGCATAGCCAATACCGATTACATAATGCGCCGTCCACCCAATGGCTTTCTCACTGTGAACAATATCGGCGTTTGCAATAGAAGTATGCGAGAACCGCCCGTTTCTCATATGCCCTATCCAACGCCCCACCATGCCCCAATTTGTTGGAGCAATACCAAACAATTGTTGCCTTAGCAGCGCCCATAAATCCATCACTAGCGTAGCTCCAATACCAATTAGCACGATAAAAACAATATTCTGCATATTCACACTCAACAGCTAGTTTCAATTAGTTAGAGATGCTAGCCTACAACTTCAAGTTAACTTTAAGTCAAGCGAACCTTTGGAAAACTGTATGGAAATATCTCAAGTTGCCAAAAAGTCCGGAGTTTCAGCATCCACGCTGCGGTTTTATGAAGAGAAAGGTCTTATCAGTTCTATTGGCAGACAAGGTATACGTCGCGTATTTGGCCCGAATGTACTAGAGCGTCTTGAGTTAATAGCATTAGGTCGCGCTGCAGGTTTTTCTTTAGATGAGATTGCGGGCATTTTGGGGAACGAGGCAAAGCCCGAAATTGATCGAGAACTACTACTGAGAAAAGCCAATGAACTAGACGGAACAATAAAAAAGCTCACAGCCATGCGTGATGGTCTGAAACATGCGGCAGCCTGCACAGCACCAAGCCACTTAGAATGCCCAAGGTTTCGTCGGTTAATGAACCTTGCCGGTACGGGGGCTATAAAAGGCTTAACAACAAACAAAAAGTAAGTCGAAGAACTGGCGCAGAAAGTTGATAAAATTCGCTCACTAAATGTTGAAAATTCAGTAGCAATAAGCCAACGCTAGTTCCAGCAATAACATCAACATGAAGTATATATTTAGCTGAAAAAGCGTTCATCTTTAAGTTTGCGCTTATATCAACTTTTCGTGAGGATTCAGAAAAAACATTTTTTTCCACCCCTGCGTTTCAGACGTTACTTTCCAAGGCAAAGGAATGAGAGAGACTATCGAATAGTGAACGTGCGGCTGCTTACCTTTGGCATTGCCGGTGTCGCCAAGAGTTCCCAATTTGTCTTTTTGTGATAACCAAGCACCTTTCTCTACAGTAACTTTTTGTAAATGAGCGTAATAATGGACGCGCCACTTAGGACCGAGAACCGCGACAACATTTCCGCCTTTTCCAAACTCACCTGTGTAAATAACATAACCTGAAGTGGCGGATTGAACGGGTGTACCTTTCGCCCCGAAGATGTCTACTCCCTTGTGTACACCAGAACTGCCCCATGGCTCATACCAAAATGTATTGTGATTCCAATCCCTCGGTGATGCCCCCTCTACTGGAATTGCTAGTTTTTCTGGAACTACTAGCCCCGCGCAAACAACTACCAAAAAAATTAGCAGAATTGATATAAACGGCTTTTTCACTAACATTCCTTTTTTTCAGATGCACTTTTAGAACGTTTTTTCGGTCAAAGGGCTAAAATTTAGGGCCAGTACTTCTTAACCTATCGCAAAATGGAAAAGATATGGCTATCGAAAGAACACCCATTTTTATAAATGGCGCGCCTTAATATGGCTTCCTGCTCAAAGCCTGCGCTTAGCAATAACTTTTGCGACCCGTTATTGGATGAAAATACACAGGCAAAAATGCGTTCTATATCTGAATGAGCAAAAGTAAAATCAATGATTTGGCGCAGCGCGTCGCGCATAATGCCTCTTCGCCAATGCGATGAACAAAGCCAATACCCGACTTCTCCAGACCTTTCATATTCAAAGTTACCTGGGTTAACACCAATACACCCTACTAACTCGCCTTCATACTCAACGGCTCTTATGAAGCCTTCATTACTGCCCTCTTGCACCCACCATATGGCATCTTCTTTTGTGTAAGGGTAAGGAATTTTTGTCGACAGAAACTGCGTAACCGACGGTTGATTCAGAATTTCTACCAGTCTGTCTACATCGCTTATTTCAAAATTTCTTAGTGTTACCATGCGCGTTACTTTCCACCTGCTAAATCAACAAACGACCCTGTAACATAAGAAGACTGCGATGATAAAAGCCAAGCAATTGCCTGCGCTACTTCGTCAGCCGTGCCTCCCCTCTGCATAGGAATTTGCGAGCGCAACCGCTCTACTCTGCCAGGTTCACCTCCATTAGCGTGAATATCGGTTTTAATAAAGCCCGGTCTAACGCTGTTTACACGAATATTCTTTGCGGCCAATTCTAGTGAAAGCCCTTTTGTTAATGAATCCATTGCTCCTTTCGATGTGGCATAATCTACGTACTCAAAGGGCGCACCTGTGCGAGAGGCTATGGATGAAACGTTAACTATTGCGCCGCCTTTACCATTTTGTTTGACGAATGCTTTTGAGCACAAAAATGCACTAAGCACATTGGTATTGAGTACTTTTGTGAAACGCTCAGCGCTAACGTTAATAAGCTCTGTCTTGGTGAATAAAATACCCACATTGTTGACGAGATGTGTTACTTCACCCCATTGACAGTTCACGCACTCAAACATTTTCAGCACTTGCGCTTCATCAGAGACATCGGCTTTATGGGCAAATGCAACGCCACCACTTTCGGCTATCGACGCGCACACACTGTCCGCAGCTTTTTTATCAGATAGATAATTAACACACACTTTATAGCCGCTATTTCCCAACAGGTTTGCAGTTGCAGCACCTATACCGCGGCTTGCCCCTGTAACAATGACTACCTTGCTCAAAAATTTATTCCCTTAATCGACCATTAATTGAAACGCATAACGCATAGGACTAACTTACCAGTTGGTTCAGTCATCACAAAGACTTATTACCATTGACAGGTAAATAGAAAACTTCACAATAGTTCTACTTTGTATCCACTCACGATCATAATGCTGTATCTTTCAGAATTTCAAACAAAGCTGACTAATCAATATATTACGCCTGCATTTTCGTTAACACTAAGTAATGAAAAAACACCCTCGCACTACCTTATTGCAGGTAGAAACAGTAGCGGGAAATCGCTCTTGATTTCTGCGCTTGCAGGTAACGGAAAGGTAGTAAGCGGTAACCGTGAATGTAGTTCGGTTGTTGCAGAAGTATCGGTTTTCAAACAACTGGCGTTAATTGAAGAAGAAAAACAAAAAGACAGCGCAGATATTCTCGATGTAATCGCTGAGCCAACGCAGGTTCACGAATTATTCTTACGCACGAATGAGGATTATCAAAATCATCCTTATTACAGCGAACTTGCCTCTGCACTAAGAGTTGAGCATTTGCTTGATAGCGCGTTTCTTTCGCTGTCGACAGGAGAAACCCGCAAAATTATTATCATGCTGGCGTGGTTAAGCGATGCCACTATTATTTTGCTTGATGAACCTTTCGAAGGCTTAGATGTTGAAGCGATTAACGCATTTAGCTGCTTTCTTGTTTCTCAACAACAAGCCTCGCTGGTGCTGACCGCCAACAAACTTGCAGACATTCCTGAGGGCCTTCACGCACAACTCATTGTTATGGATGATCTAGCTATTACGTGGAAATCTGACGGAGCACTTAACTATGATGACTTGCGCTCAGAATTAAGCACTTGGTTTGCGCTAGAGTCTGATGATATCGATGTACCTGCAGCACTTAATGCTAATGACGCAAACGGCAAGGATCAAAACCGCAATGACCAAAATCACAACGGGCAGGACAGTGAACTTGATTCACTACCACATACGTTAATTCAGCTGAATGACGGCTTTGTGCGTTTCGATGAACGTACTGTATTTGAAAAGCTTAACTTTACGCTTAATAAAAATGAGCATTGGCAGATAACGGGCCCGAACGGGTCAGGTAAAACTTGTTTGCTTCAAATGTTCACCGGTGACAACTCCCATTGCTATACTAACGACTTAACTATGTTCGGAATACAACGGGGAACTGGCGAAAGTATATGGGATATTAAGAAGCACATTGGAATTATGTCGAATGCGCTGCACATGCAATACAAAGTAAACGCAAGTGTTGAGCATGTGATAATTTCAGGGTTTCACGACAGCATTGGTCTGTATACCCGCCCAACGCTAGCAGAGCGAAACGTGGCCGAGCAGTGGCTTGATGTACTGGGTTTAAAACAGAAAAAGAATACACCGTTTCAATCACTTTCGTTTGGCGACCAACGATTAGTGCTTATTGCACGTTCTATGGTAAAGCACCCAGCCCTGCTTATTTTAGATGAACCCTGTAATGGGTTAGACGACTTTAATCGGCAAAAAGCACTTAAGCTTATTGATATATTGGCTAAGGCAGGCACCAGCACACTCTTGTATGTTAATCACAATCTAAAAGAGCGCATTCCTAGCATTCACAATACGTTAAATATGAAAGACTATAATGTATAAGCGCTAGCGTTCTAATTTCCTTGCAGCATCTTTTCAGCGACCTCGATCAATTTAGATGAGTCGACTTAGAAGGCTTTGTTTTATAGCTACAGATTAATAAAAGTAGCGAGGCTAATTTTTTGGGGGGGGAATGAAAAAGGCGCTATCACAAAGGAAAACTCATGAAAAAGTTGATAGCGCCAAAGAAACGGAGGAAAGATACGATAAAGGCCTTCAAATTACATCTAGCTCTTAATCATTGGGTTGCGCTTTTAAAATTCACATCGGGTCTAGAGTAAGCAGAACACGTTGAGTATTTGGCTGCACTCTGCAAGACCGGTGTACTGCAGCGAACTCTTCATGACCTTGCCAGGACTTTCCTTTAAGTAAACCCACATCAAATGCATTCATCTGCCTAACGCTGCTTTCTTGGTAACACTGCCCTAGCCTGTTTTTTGAAAGTCCATGGGCATTTTCTCCCCCTAAACCAATCATTGGGCTGGTAACCACACTTTCTATTGGCAGCCACTCGGTGCCTTCGCCCAAGTAGGTATTCACCAGTCGAACAGGTATATTGTCTACGTGAAAGCTTGGGCACATCGCCGATGAGAGAGGCACTAGCCTTACGCCAACACTGTCACAATCAAATAGCGTTGTTAGCATGTCGGACAGCAGATAAATATCATCAATGGCGGCTTGTTTTCCGACGTTGCTTTGTGCGTTTGGTAAAAGCGTGGCAATTTCCTCTCTTAAAGAAGCCATAGAAAACACACCACGAATACCCATTCCTAATGATTTAAAAACCTCGCTATAATATTGCGAGATGAGCGGCGCTTCGGGTCGATTCCATACCGCAACGCTAATCCCTTCGTCAAAAATATCACCTAACACCATAGCGTCGACGCTTGAGCGCCAAGAGTTGGTGTGTTCAAAGATAGTATTGTGGTCTTGTAACACCTGCATACTAATGCTCCCACGCAGGAAATGGGTCAGGCATTTCAGCCCAAACATGATGGCCTTGAATCAGCTGCTCGTCAGTTAACAAGCAACTATCTAAGCGCTCAATAATGTCTTCCTTATTGAGCCCTTGCCCGATGAACACCAATTCTTGACGCATATCACCAAAGGGCTCCATCCATTGTTCTTCAATGGCTTTAAGGTATTCAGGATCTTCAGGCCACTGTTCTTTGGGTACGGCTTTCCAAAACAGTCCAGCAGCCCCGTATCTCGCAATACCGCCCGCTTGGCTCCAACTGCCTGCAAGCTGTGGGCGTGTTGCTAACCAGAAAAAGCCTTTTGAACGAATTAATTTGCCAGCTATTTCTTTACTATGTAGAAAATCATAAAACTTCTGCGGGTCAAACGGACGTCGTGCTTCGTACGAAAAGCTGCTGATACCAAACTCTTCGGTTTCTGGCACGTGTTCGCCACGCATTTCTTTTAACCAACCCGGCGATTGCTGAGCGCGCTCAAAGCTAAAACGCCCCGTGTTTAGCACCTTATCTAAAGGTACTTTCCCATGCTCAATAGGAACTTGAATAGCCTCGGTATTGAGAGTTTGAAGGATACTTTTAAGGCGAGCCAAATCTTCTTCAGAAACCAAGTCAGTTTTGCTTATTAGCAAAATATCAGCGAATTCCACTTGCTCGACCAATAAATCAGCAACGCTTCGCTCGTCTTCTTCACCTAAACTTTCGCCTACTTCGTTAAGGAACTTAGCTTCGTCATAATCTTTTAGAAAATTTAATGCATCAACAACCGTGACCATGGTATCGAGGCGAGAAATTTCCGATAAGCTTTTACCCTCTTCGTCAGCAAATGTAAAAGTCTCAGCCACCGGCAAAGGCTCTGAAATACCTGTGGACTCGATTACCAAGTAATCATACTTACCTTCGTGCGCTAAACGTTCTATCTCTTCAAGTAAATCTTCTCGCAATGTACAGCAAATACAGCCATTGCTCATTTCAACCAGCTTTTCTTCGGCTCGATTAAAACTAACCTCATTTTTGACGGTAGCGGCATCAATATTGATCTCACTCATATCGTTAACAATAACCGCTACTCTTAATCCATCACGATTATTTAGAATATGGTTTAAAACCGTGGTTTTACCGGCGCCTAAGAAGCCTGATAGTACGGTCACTGGAAGCTGAGTTTGAATAGACATAACGACTCGCAAATTTCATTTTCATCTCTAATTCACATAATGTTATAACATAACACTTAGAATGAAAATAACGACATGACTAATTCATTACGAAACGCCAGTAATACCCAGCAAAAATAGTTATCGACAATGGTTTCGAATAAAAGAGCCAGTACCCTTTCAAAACTGAAATGCACTGTACTTAAACAAACCGCAAAACTAAGGAAATAATAACGCCTGTTACGATAAGCTGAACTAAGCAAAAACCCATTATATCTTTGGCTTTTAGGCCCGCTATGGCAAGAACTGGTAGTGCCCAAAACGGCTGAATTAAGTTCGTCCAAGCATCACCCCACGCCACTGCCATTGCTACCCTATTTACTTCCGCACCCAGTTCAGCGGCAGCAGGTAAGATTACAGGGGCTTGCACCGCCCACTGCCCTCCTCCCGAAGGTACGAAAATATTAACAATGCCTGCACTAATAAAACTCCACACTGGTAGCGACTCTGCAGATGCAAAACTAATTAGCCATTCTGACATGGTTTGCGCTAATCCAGATTGCACCATAACCGCCATAATGCCAGCATAAAATGGAAACTGTATAACAATACCGCTGCCGCCCTGGACGGCTTGCTGCAAGCTATGCAATACATTGCGTGGCGTACCGTGAAGGACAATAGCAAGGAAAAGAAATAACGTATTAACGTTGTTTAGGTTTAACCCGCCGCCCGAAATAAAATAGTTCGCAAGATAAGCAAGCCCAGCGAAACCGACAAGTAAACCAAGAGCTTTGCTGTTTTCCAGTTTATCTGCGGGTCTTTCGTTTACTGCTGAAGGTAAAGCATCGTCTTGTAGCTTTGAGCTATCAATAATTACGCTTTCAGATTTGGGAGGTAGCATTAAGCGATTCACAAGGGGAATAACTACAAACATAGTTGCCAACAACAGTAAGTTGAAGTTGCTAAAAATAGTCTCGCTGGTACCAATTACGCCTATTTGCGCCTCTGAAAAATGGCCCGGTGTTGCAATAGTTAACGGTACAGAGCCCGCCAAGCCACCATGCCATACAATAAAACCTGAATATGCACTTGCCACTAAAAGCCGGTAATCTACCGACACTTTTCTAGCAAGTGCTTTGGCAAACAGCGCACCTACCACTAGCCCAAAGCCCCAGTTTATCCAGCTTGCTGTAAGCGATACTAGAGTAACCAATACAATAGCGCTTCCCGGGCTTTTGGCTAGACGCGCGAGGTTTTCGAGCAGTGTTTTAACTAGCGGCGTGCATGCCAGCATAAACCCGGTTACCAACACCAAGAGCATTTGCATTGAAAAGGTTAGCAACCCCCAGAAGCCGTCTCCCCACTGTTGAATGGTTGTAAGCGGAGATTGGTCTTGAATGATCACCGCAAAGACAAGCGTTATAAGCGTCAACAATAAAACGAAAATATAGGGATCGGGAAGATATCTTTCGACGAGTTTTACGAAGGGTTTTGACGCACGTTTTAGCATTAACGCTCTCACAACTTGTTAAAAACTTGTTGCATGTTAACGCGTTTTGTTTAGCGTTGGCGAGGGGCTAATTTAAATTGTTAAGCCACTTTTGTAAGGTTGAGGTTACTTTTTGATGGTCTATGGGCTTCGTAAGAAAATCGTCCATACCCGCTTCCATGCACATATCTTTGTCGTTCTGCATGGCATTTGCTGTCATTGCGATAATGGGCGTGCTTTTGTAAACATCTCCCGCCGCACCAAGACGAATGAGCCTTGTAGCTTCCATCCCGTCCATTTCCGGCATCTGGCAGTCCATGAGTATAGCGTCATAAAGCGTATTAAGTTGGTTTTGCTTTAACAACTCCAAAGCTTCTTTGCCATTGTTAGCGACTTCTATTTCATATCCCTCACATTGAAGAACATTGACGGCAACAATTTGATTAATAGCATTGTCCTCTACCAACAGAATTCGTTTAGCATCGTCTTGAGAACCCCGTTTAACATCTCCTATTGCAGTTATAACTTCACCAGAGTTCTGCTCTGCAACATCCACATCGAGATTTTGAAAATGTTTGCGGTTTTGCTTTTTAGGCATGCCCGCCGTTTTTTCTAATATTCGAAGCAAATCTGACGTCGTTATAGGCTTGGGGAGAACTTCATCAATTGCTAGCCCACCAAATTCCTCATAGCTGTTTACGTCGCTTAGTTGAGTCATAAGAATCACATAGGTTTGCTTAAGCTTATCAATACCCTCAAGGCTTCGATAATGATTAACTTGCGCTTCATCGTTCACTATTTTATCCAAAAACAGAATATCAACATGAGGCTTGCTTTGATCGCTATCGCCATCACCTAAATACTGGGCCTTCGCTTCTTCCATTGATGACGCGGTCAACGTATTTACTCCCCAAAGCCTAAGCTGGTTTTGCATAGCGTTTCTTGTAGACGCTTTGTCGTCAACAATTAAGCAACACATGTTTTTTTTGGCCAGTGTAGGAAGCACTGTCTTAGGTATTTCTGAACGATTAACCTGACATGCCACTTTAAAGCAGCTTCCTTTGCCAAGTTCTGACGTTACGTTTATGTCTCCGCCTAATAACTGACACAGCTTTTTAGTGATACTTAAGCCAAGCCCAGTGCCTCCAAAGCGCCTTGTGGTTGAAGCGTCTACCTGAGTAAACGCGTCAAACATGTGGCTAAGTTTTGAAGAAGGAATGCCTATGCCCGTGTCTTTTACCGTTAACTGGAGCACGGCTTCATTATCAGCGTTACTTGGGAGTAACTCTGCAATGATGAATATCTCTCCTTGCTCGGTAAATTTAACAGCATTACTTAAAAGGTTAGTCAGAATTTGTTGTATTCGGCTTGGATCTGACTTTATCGTTGCTTCGCTGATGGCGGAAACATCCACAATAACTTCTAGGCCCTTTTCTTGGGCTGAATGCGCTACCGATAGAGCAATACTTTCCACCAACCCTCTTACGTCAAAATCTACCGATTCAAGCTCAAGTTTTCCCGCCTCTATCTTCGAGAAATCTAAAATATCATTGATGAGGACTAACAAGGAGTTAGCACTTGACCTTGCAATATTCACACGCTGATGCTGCTCTGCCGTCAATGCACTTTTATTCAACAGGCCTAGCATACCGAGTACACCGTTCATTGGCGTTCTAATTTCGTGACTCATATTTGCAAGAAACTCCGATTTTAAATTCGTTGCTTCTTCAGCCCTTTCAAGTGCCAGCTTTAGGTCACTCGCTTGCGCTTTAAGCGATGCTGTTTTTTCGGATACCTGTTGTTCTAGCGTTTGGACAAAACGCTTTTGCTTAGTAATTTCTGTTTGCTGCAAACGCGTACGCAAATAAATCACTAAAACAACGATACCCAACAAAAATAAGCCGTAGATAGTATACGCCCACCAGGTTTTCCAAGGTGCGGCAGCCACATGCAAATTTAAAGAAAGGGTTTCATTTCCCCAATCTCCATTCGGCTTCATAGCTTTTACGAGTAACTTGTAGTCCCCCCCATTTAAATTGGTAAACGACACCGAAGTATGATTGCCAATATCAATCCACTGCTCATCATATCCTTGTAATTTATACGCAAAGTGTGCACGCTTAGGGGCCGAAAAATCTAGCAGCGCAAAATCTAAAGAGAAAAAGTAATCTTCATACGAAAGGTCAATATCGGTAATATAGGAAAGCGGCTTATTTAGCTTCACCCTCTCCCCCATTTTATTGAAGCCAGTAAGCACTATTTTGGAATCAACGATGTCTACCTTTCCCTTTGTGTACTCGAAGTATTCTATGCCCCGTTGACTGCTGGTGAAAAAGGTATTTTCACCCGCTCTTAGCAAGCTGTTGGAGTAAAAGTTTTTACCTGCCAAGTCTATAGTGCTGTTGTAGCTAATGACACTTTGCGTGTCAGGGTTGTAAAGAAAAACACCTTTATTGGTAGTAAGCCACAACTGACCCTCATCTCCATCTGCAATAGCGCGAATTAAGGATGTAGGAAGGCCGTTTTGCTCACTAAAATACTCAATCGAATTGGACTGAGGAATAAATTGAAACATTCCTTTTTGCGTCGCTATCCAAATTTGCCCAGAACTTGTTTCGTGGATATCTTCCACGATACTATCTACTAAATTAACTAACTGACTTTCGCTGTCGCCAACGTTAATAAAACGACTACTTTCATTCGACCACAAGTTTATGCCTTTGCCAGTACCCACCCACATATTGCCTTTCGAGTCTTTTAAAATAGTGTGTATTTCAGGGTGAGTTAAACCGTCTTTTCTAGTCAGATGCCTGAATTTCCGAGAATTTTTGTTGTAGACATAAATACCGTGTTTATATGTTCCTATCCACACATTGCCTTCATCATCTAGCTCAAGAGCCCTAAACTCTCGAAACTGCCGATAACTACTGTCAGTCTTCGGGTATTCAATGCGACTTACAGTATTGCTAACTCTATCAACTTGAACGATATAGTCGTCTTGTGCAACCCATAACAATCCATCATTGTCAGACACTATAATTGGCCGTTCGATAACACCTCGCAACGCATAGTTTTCATACTCGTTAAATACCGAGTCATATTCTTTTTCCAGAAATTCCTCTTTTACATTCCATTTAAAAATACTAGCGTTTGCCGTAACAATAAGGACATTGCCACTATCGTCTATGTTATCAAGCGCAATACCACTAGGTGCAGTGAGCTGTTCACTATTAATCTGTTTTATTTTACGACGAGGAGAGAGTTTAAATATGCCATGAACTTCACTGGTAACCCATTTTGTATTGGTGTGGTCTTCAAAAATTATGCGAAGCCCATTGTCGTAAGCAAAATCCATCTTTTCTACATAATGCCCTTCGCCAGTATGTCTAAATAGTCCTTCGGTGGTCACAAACCATACTTTCCCTTCATGGTCCTCCATCATAGAGTTAACCTGGCCTAACAGTTTACCCGCTCGCGTTGTTTGCGGCACAAACACACC
Organism: Alteromonas sp. ALT199; assembly: GCF_018619335.1. Classification (GTDB taxonomy): domain Bacteria; phylum Pseudomonadota; class Gammaproteobacteria; order Enterobacterales; family Alteromonadaceae; genus Alteromonas. Next base: position 25,460 of record NZ_JAHHDX010000001.1, read on the forward strand.
TGAACTAGGGAAAAACAAGAAAGGCCCATTTTGAGTTGCAACAAATAACTGGCTGGAAGAGGTTCGTAGTAAGCTACGTATTTCATTAGCGCCCGTTGCTGTCTTGTTACTTGGGTCGGGTAAGAAATGTTTAGATGAAAATGTGTTTTTATTCAGCAAATTCAAACCATAACTGGTTGCCACCCATAAACTATTCGCGTCGTTATCAATTATGTCCCAGATGCGGTTATGGGAAAGGCTATCTTTAACCCCGGCTATTTTTTGAGCTCGCTGGAATCGGCCATCGCCTAAAAAGCGATTTAACCCTTGATCGTAAGAACCTAACCAAATATCACCTGATTTATCATGGAAAAGTGACTGAATTCGGTTTGAAGATAAAGACATTGGGTCATCAGGGTCATTTAAATAGCGTGAGTATTGGCCGGTTTTAGGATTGTACTTGTTCACGCCTCCGCCCCATGTACCTACCCAAAGATTACCCTGAGCATCTAACATTAAATTACCAGCGTCGTTATGAGAAAGGCTTTGTTCTTGCTTGCTGTTCGATTCAAATAGCTTAACGTTACGACCGTCGTATCGCATTACGCCGTTTTCCGCAGTACCAAACCACAAGAAGCCTTGCTCGTCTTGAACAATGGAATAAATTTCTGATGAAACAAAGCCATCTTCGGCAGTTAAAACCTCTACCGAATACTCGTTCATTAGCTTGTCGGGCCCTGAAGCAAAAGCTAATGAGACACAAGACAGGTTAATTAGGAAAATCGCGAACACGCACACGAGTAGCAGTGAGTATGGCTTTTCGAGTTTAATTGTGGTCACGAAGGAGGATTTCTTCAAGATAAGAATTGGCTGGTTAATTTATACTCGCCAATACTAGTGCATATGTACATCGCCAGCCATTCTACAAAAGGAGCATTTGTTAGCAGTAAATTAAGGATTATTGACCTAGGACATAGTGCCCTTTTACCTTTATCCCTATGCTATTGGTATGTTGACCTTGCGAGTTTATTTTCAATTAGACGCTGCTTAGGTATGCAAATGGTAAATCGGACCAATTAAAACACGCTTGTTTGAGGAGAGAATAATGACAAAGTCATATAAAGATATTACAGAAAGTTTAAATCCGTACCTAGCTGAGGTTAAAAAGGGTGTGCCAGAGGTAATGAAAGGTTTTTCGGCAATGGCGAAAGCGGCAACGGCAGATGGGGCCTTAGATAAAAAAACTAAAGAGTTATTGGCTCTCGCTATTGGTATTGCCACGCGATGTGACGGCTGCATAGGCTTTCACGCAAAAGCATTAGTTCAGTTAGGTGCAACTCGTGCTGAGATTGAAGAGCTTTGTGGAATGGCAGTGTACATGGGCGGAGGGCCGTCATTCATGTACGCGGCAGACGCATTACGCGCTTTCGATGAATTTAGTGAATAATCCCGTATAAAAAGGCCGAGTATTCTCGGCCTCAGTAGAGAAGAAGCCCGCAATTACATTGCGACTAACCGTACCCAAAGTGCTTTTACAAGCTTAGCATCATTACTTTCTAGTTCATTGTTAGCAAAAGCACTATCAAGGCTTTCGAGCATTTTATCATTGAGCATCGCAACGGTAGCGTCTTCTTGCATTTCTAACTGGCGAGCTTCTACCGCAAAATGGCCTTGCAAGTAGCTTGCAATGAACAGTTCGTCATCACTACCATGATTTACCACGTCATCAAGCGATGCTTCAATATCTGCGATAGCTTTAACGACACTTTCTGGTGCTGCAGCAGGTGGTAACACGTCTTACTCCTTCCCGTTTTTGTATATCAGTTTATGATTTCTTGATTTCAATTTTTGGTTATAAATGAGGTTATTTTACTTAAAAGGCAATACTTTTAGTTTGTTATCTTAAGCGATGTCTTTAAACCGCATGGCACAGCACTTTGTCCTTGTAGCCGGTAATAACTGTAAACGGGCCCGCTAACTCAGCATCGAGCGCAGCATCGCTTGAGTCTAATCGCAGCGGCTTTCCATTTAGTGCCTGTAGCTTTTGTTTAGTGGCGACAATAAGCATGTTTTGCTTGCCAATTTGACGAATAAAAGTAGGGCTTAACTGTTGATTTCCGCGCCCTAAGATGTGGCCCTGACCACCAATAACCGTCAAAATGACTTTAGTGGGTTTATTTTGCGTTAATGAAACAAGTCCATTTGCTGTAACGTCACTTACTATTAGCTCGCCTTGCTTCACCACATCAACACCTAATAAAGTGTTGTCTAAGCCAAGAAACTCCATGACGGCGCCTACGGTAGAACCCGACCCCATAACAAAATAAGTGTCAGGTTCGTCCTCCATTATTTCGCTTACATACGCAGCAATGTCATCAAGTACCAAGGCCTCATCTTCTTTACCGCCCATTTTAACCGCTTGAACATAAGTGAGTTCAGCGGGTACGCGCATTTCTCCGTAATGCTTAGCAATAACTTTCCCGTCACGAAATGCGTTTTCGTCAATATCACGAACTTCAGCGTCCATTTCGCTTACAAGCTCGCCTGCAATCATTTGACTTACTACTTGCCCTGCCGCTGACGGCGACACACAGTAAACGCCAGAATGAATTTTGCAACCTGCAGGCACACCTAACACGGGTACCTGTGTTCCAACTACGCTGCAGATATTTCTTGCGGTGCCATCGCCACCCGCAAATAACAATAAGTCGACTTTAGCGTGTACCATGGCTTTAGCAGCACGTTCTGAGTCTTCACCTTCAGTTTGTGCAGCGACAGGAACGTAGATCACCTCATAAGGTATGCCCAAAGATTCACATACGGTTTCACCCATATCACCAGCTGCTGTTACGACCGTGAATTGTCCGGACAGCGCGTCGAGAATACTGAGCGCTTTTGCCATTTTTTCATTAGCTTTTTTCTCTGCTCCCATGGCCAGTGCTTTTTCACGAATTTCAGCACCATCGCTGCCTTTGAGAGCAAGCGCACCACCTATACCGGCAAAAGGGTTCACTACAATACCTAGCTTGAACTTCGCTTGACTACTAACACCACTCTCACTCATGAAGCATCTACTCCTGTTGATTCAGCTTGCTCACCACAGTTAAACGTGGCTGATAACGCATCTATGAAACGCGCAGCCCGAAGGGGAAAACCGAGCTCTTTATATCGTGTTAGCTGAGTCGCTACGTTGTGAGTAAAACCTTCCCTATCGGGCTGTGCACCATTTAGGTTGTCTGTACTCACTTGGAATTTTCTACCTGCCGCCTCAGTAAAAGCCCACTCTATAGCTTGGGGCTTAATTTCTACCTTCTCAAAGTCAGCTTGCTGGGTTGCGTCACGGCCATCAGGGCAATACCAATAGCCGTAATCTTCTAATAGTCGACGCTTTTCCCCCGCAATACACCAGTGGGCAATTTCATGTAGAGCGCTTGAAAAGAATCCATGAGCAAACACAATCTGATGGTAGGGCTTTTCATTGCCAGCAGGAATGTAAATAGGTTCGTCGCCACCTAAAACCAAGCGCGTATTAAAATCTTCAAAGGTAATGTTAAACAAGGCTATTAGCGCAGGAACATCAGGGTCTACTTCTGAATTAGCGTTGGCTGTTAGATTTTCTTGGTGGATTACCAGGTCTTCACTAGCTAAGCCTTCAACTTCAGTGCTTTTAACTTCTATACTTTTAAACAAAGCGTGACTACTTGCGGTGTTCATGACGTCAAATAAATTCTATACGTGCGAGCTAAATCAATGACGGTGGAGTATACCAGTAAAACTTTGTATTCTCACTTGAAAGGCTTGCTTGCATAGGTCAATCTAGCTTTACAAAAGTAAATGAGTCACATTCATTCAACGGGGAATTTGTGGTTTGGCACAAGACATAATAAATCATATCCATCGGGTAAATGCCCTTCGTGATTTAGCTAACAAGCTAAACGTGATGCCTACCATTCACCAACTTCAGCATTGGCAATGTGAGCGTTTACTGGTCACTCACGACGATTTAGCGCAGCAAAAACGTTACCAAAAAGCCATGGCGTTTTTTGTGGAAGAATTGTACGGCCCAAAAGATTTTAGCCAGCGCGACGCCGATTTAGCTCGGGTCATACCAAAACTCGCAAAAGTATTACCCGATAAAGCCATGAATGCTATGGACGATGCATTATCGTTAAATGCATTGTCGTTTGATTTAGATATGGCGATGTCACAGTATCTTCAAACCCACTGTCCAGGCGAGCCTATTAATAAAGACAACTACGCCCTTGCTTACCGAGATGTGGGAAGAATAGAAGACAGAGAACATCAAATCGACATAATTTCGCACTTGGGCGATCAACTCTCTGATGTAATAAAAATTCGTGGTATAGGTATGTTGATTTCGTTATCACGCCGGCCTGCGAAGCTCGCAGGCTTGCTGGCGCTACATGAGTTTTTAGAACGTGGCTTCAATGCTTTTAAAGCGCTAGGTGACGTGCAAAGCTTTGTTCAGCCAGTGTTAACTAAGGAGAAAGCATTAATGCATGTGTTATTGGACGAAGGTGTAACGCTGCCGGAAGAAAATCCGTTACCTGAGGTGTAAAGACTTAGGTTAATTGACTGTCACTACTGCTCAATATGGCAAATTTGAATTAGCAAGGAAATGTTTTGGGTACCCAAAATTTAGGTTGGATGTTAGACAATCCCTATGTGCAACAATGGCACATAGATGAAACACATATTGATCACTATCAGCACGTGAATAATGTGGCATATTTGTCTCAATTAGAAAGTTTAGCTTGGGCCCATTCAAACGCCCTTGGCTTACAATTTGCCGATTATCAGGCACTAAATCGAGGCATGGTAATTAAACGTCACGAGCTTAACTACCACCTTCCTACTCATCTTGGCGACACGTTAGAATGTGCGACTTGGATAGTGTTTTGCGATCGCAAACTAACCCTAAAGCGTCAATTTCAATTCATCTGCCCAAAGCGTAACAAACCCGTTTTTGATGCACTAACAACTTTCGTTTGCGTCAGCCTTGATACTGGTGCGCCCAAACGGATGCCGAAGCAGTTTGTGGATGTATACGGCAAGGCTTGTTTATCCCAATGAAAACGTGGCTAGCAGTAGTGCTTTTACTTTTTCTTTGTACGTCGTTAAGTATAAATGTTTACTTGTGGCTCAGTTTAAAGCAGCACAACGATGACGCTTATGAACTAGAAGCCAGCTATGAGCACCGTTTGGAAGGTACTGCACAGCGAGGAAGTGATGTAATTTCGAAGGGCAAGACAGAACCTTTTACTAACTCACGTTCCCCCAATTCGGCCTCGGATTTCAACGCTACTGGTACCCCATCAATGGGAATTGACGAACGGTATTCTTCGTCACTGCAAGTTGACAAAGACGTTGTAGATTCGCTAACTCGCTTGCTCAACAATGGGCAATTTTCATTACTCGCCACTGAGCTTACAAAGTATTTGAAAAGTGAGCCGTTCAATGAATCACTACTTTTGCTAGAAGGTGAGCTAATTGAGGTAACAAAGCCGCTTCCGACGGCTCTTGTACACTATTACGATTTAGCTGAACTGCTTCTTTCAAGCGAGACGCTTACGTTTATAGACACAAAAATTGCTACCTTGTATCAGCAGGCGCAGACTCAATTGAGTCAAGACGAACAATGGGAACTGGTAGCAAGGTTAAATGAGCCGTTATATCAGCGCATACCCGACGCAAAACACTACACCCTTAATTTGGCCGAAGCATATGCCTATCAGCAAAAGTTTACCTTGATGGAAGATGTGCTCGCCGCCCTGCCATTAAACGATAGAGACGCCAGTTTCATTCGAGATAAAGCCTATGAAATACGCGACAGTACTAACGCAGACAATACGCCTAGCGACAATAAACTAGAACCAGCAGACGCTGAGGACGCGCGTTATCAAACACGCGTAGCTTTAGAGCGTATTGGCGATCAATATCGCCTTGAAGCGAGAGCGTTAAACCAAAAAGCCACCATGATTCTAGATACCGGTGCCAGTACAACCGCAATATCCTCGCGACTATTTGCTCGCTTAGGCCGTATGCGAAATCTCACGTTCATCGGTAATTTCAACGTTAGAACCGCGTCAGGAACGATAGAAGCACCATTGGTACAAATATCGCGGTTCTATTTTGCAGGCTACGAAATTAACGATATTTCTGCCATCGTACTTCCCGAAGACGCCCTACCTGACGCTGATGGGTTATTAGGAATGAATGTCTTAGGCCAGTTTGACTTCGCGATAATGCCTCAATCTAGCGAATTGATTTTAACAGAGCGTAACGATTAATCTAAACATAAGATATTTATAATGATCGGACATTTTTTCAGTTAATATGATAACGTATACAAGCTATTAACATATTAGAGTTTTCAAAGTGCTAAGAATTGTTTCTTTTATATTCGCTTGTCTTTTCACATTTTCACACTTTTCCTTACAGGCAACTGAGTCTTCACAATGCGTGAGTTGCCATTCTGAGCAAGTCAGCCAATGGGAAAAATCAGACCATGGAAAAGCCATGGATCACGCGACAAACGAAACGGTTTTAGGCAATTTTGATAACGCAACAACTACGCACTTTTCGCAACGTGCGACTTTCTCTAGAAAAAATGGTGAATTTTTGGCCACGCTCACAGAGGCAGGCGAAGCTACGCAGTACACTGTCTCTTATGTATTTGGTCACTACCCATTACAACAATATTTAATTGAAACCGAAAATGGCCGTTTTCAAGTTTTTCCATTCGCTTGGGATAGCCGTGACGAAAAGGAAGGCGGTCAACGCTGGTACCCTAATTATCAAGATGAAGATATTGGCGTAAATGATAGACTCCACTGGAAGCAGCCGATGCAAAACTGGAACGGAATGTGTGCCGATTGCCATTCAACTGGACTAACCCGCAATTTCGACACCGATACATTAGCTTTTAACAGTCATTTTGACTCTATTAACGTGTCTTGCGCTTCCTGCCACGGGGATATGGCAAAGCATGTAACGCAGAACAATAGCACTCTTTCTTCTGCAAATTCATCAAAGGCTGATACCGCTATAGCTGACACTGGGATACATAATTCTCACAATACCTTGTCGACAGGCGAACAACGAGCCATGGGCCAGTGGTTGCTAAAAAAAGGAGATACCATTGCAAGGTGGCAAAAATTAGAAAATGGAGAATATAAACCCGCTAATCGAGACAACAGTTTCATGGATACGTGTTTTGGGTGCCACTCACTTCGTTCTCCGTTAACCGACGGTATTAACCCCGAACGCCACTATCTGGATCAATTCACTCCCTCGTTGCTATATCCCCCCTTTACTTTGCTGACGGGCAAATAAAAGAGGAAGTGTATGTGTATGGGTCTTTTCTTCAAAGCCGGATGTATGAGGCTGGTGTTAATTGCATAGACTGTCACAACCCACACACCATGAAGCTGAAAGTACAAGGTAATGGCCTGTGTTTGCAGTGCCACTCTGCACAAGCATACGAAGGTGAAAAGCACACCAAACATCCTAGTGACAGTGAAGCAAGCCAGTGTGTAAATTGTCACATGCCAACGCGCACCTTTATGGGTGTAGACGCCAGACGCGATCATAGCTTTAGCATCCCTACTCCACATGTATCAGCGAAAACCGGCGCGCCTAACGCCTGTCTTAACTGCCATGAAGACGACAATGCTTGGGTTTCAAAGCAATTAAATAATTGGTATGGCAGAGATTCGACATTAAATAGCGATGAACAAAAATACATTGCTTTTATGCACGGCGAAGCTATGGGTAAAAACGAAATGCTAAGACTTGCCCACGCTAAAACGCTGCCCGTTATAAAGCGTGCGACAGTGGTCACAATGCTATCTAGTCGTATCGAAACCCTGACAGATCGAGATCTGAGACCATTTATTAGAAATAAAGAGCCATTGATGAGACTTGCCGCCGCCCAAGCTGGCAGAGCTCTTCCTGCAGACCAGCGGCTAAAATCATATAAGGGTTTACTGAACGATAAACTTAAGAGTGTTCGCGTCGCCGCTGTTAACAATTTAATTGGTTTTGGTATTGATTCTGCTGCGTTTAACAAAGCACTGAACGAACTAAAAATATCTAACACTATCAACCAGTGGCGGGGAGAAGGTAATCTCAATCAGAGTTTAATTGAATACCAATTAGGAAACATTCAAGAAGCAGAAACGCTTTTGAAGCAAGGTATTCAAGCAGACCCGTTCTTTGAAGCTAATTACATTAATCTTGCTGAACTGTATCGAAGCCAAAATAAAGCAGAGCTTGAAAAACAAACCCTCGAAAAAGCAGTAAAGGCGGTTCCTACTAGCGACATTGTTTACTATTCGCTGGGAATGCTCAACATCCGCCAACAGAATAAACCGGCTGCAGTTGAATTATTTAAAAAAGCCTCTGAATTAGCACCGACCAATACTCAGAACTGGTACATTTATGCGCTTGCTCTGGATAATATAGGCAAAACACAAAATGCGATTACCGTGCTAAAAGAGGGGCTTTCGCATACACAAGACAGAAGACTTATAGAGTTGGGCATGTCTTTTTCACAAAAATTAGGTGACAGAGAAAACTTCATGTATTTCAAATCACTTGCTACCGATTAGCCTTGCTTCCCAGTAAGGCTACTAACTCTTTTCTATTTTTCTGAGGCAAAGCTCACATTTATGCATGTAAGGCCTCAAGCTTTTCTCTTTAACGTT
>NZ_JAHHDX010000077.1 GCF_018619335.1 Alteromonas sp. ALT199
GTGTAATTCTTGGTCTAAACAAACATACAACCCAATTTACTTCGAAGTCAATAAAAATGTTCAATGATTGTTAATTCATGAATTTTAATTTTTTGTTTAAATACACTTAAAACAAATAAACGCATGTAATAAAAGGATTTATTACCCGATCACGGGTCTTAACAATGACAATAAAAATAAGATTCCGAAGTATAAATAAAGACTTCAAGTCAAAAATGACTGGTAGGAGCTGATTAGAGAAATGCCATTCGAAAGGATAGAAACCGAATGCGAATGCATGAGCTAAGCATTAGTGGAAATAGATAAGAAAGTGCACTTAAGATAGCTTGGGTTATCAGAAAGCCTACCTAGCAAAAACGGGGATTTTGCTAGGTAGCTTTGAGGGAAAATGACGTCAGTCAGTAAACCTATTTCAGGTATAAAGCCTTAAGTGTTGTTAGCTTAACTATAGGTGGTAGTGCGCGATAAGATATCTAACCCTTGCTGTTTTAACCAATATGGCACATCCATCAACACCCAGTTTTCCAGTAATTTATCTCCTTTTCGATAGTACACATCAACCACTCGCATGTCGGCACGAATACCCGACGCTGGCATACCGAAAAGACCTCCACCAGCAGTATTCGAAAGGTTAGGCCAGCCAAAGAAACAGGCAAAACCGCCTTCACTAAAACGCGCCACATGGCCATTAAAAACTTTATCTTTCAAACCCTTGCGAAAAGGAAATTGATGCTGCTGCTGGTAACGCTCGATGGTGTACGTAGCCCCTATTCCCGCTGGTCCGTACCACACCATATCTTCACTCCAGCATTTAGCTAGAAGCTCTGGCGGACAGTTATCGTTACCCGATTTATTCAAAGAATCCAGATCTCTTACCATTTCCTCAACCAGCTCAATGGTCTTTTTAGATTCCAGAGGGTCTTGTTCTTCAAACAATAAACCGTTGTGATCGCATGGCCCTGGATAAACAAACGTATGGCCTGTTTCTACGGGCAGAGGATTAAGCCCGACTTGCTGCATTAGAGCAATTAAGTCGAAGAAAATAGCGTGGCTAACTATCTTATTTTCGCGCACTTCAAAAAACTCGGCATATCGTAAAAAGGCCAACTTGCCTGTACTTCTAATACCAAGAAAAGGCTTATCGAACAGCCCAGCGAAGTGACCCATTGACATAACCCACTTGCCTTCGCCTGCACTGTTATTTCCGGCCATGAATACGTCTTCACGGCGCTTCATACGTGTAAAACTCTGCTTCAACGGCTCCCACAAACCCTTCACTAATTCTGCTGGAGTCGAACATTCATCAAACGGATAGCAGGCATAAACCTTCGCATTTTCATCGACATATGATTTAACTACGTCTTTAACATCACTTGCCTCACCTTCATCAAAAGCGGCTTGATAAGATCTGACAATTGCTTTTTCGCTATTAAAACTCATGACTTATGCCTCGTTGTTTAAAAAATTGTTAATACTGGCCTGAAATAATTAATGACTTCGAAGTCATTATGTATTAGGTTGAGTATTATTGTAAATAGAAAGCGCGCTTATTAAGCAGGCAGAGTAAACAATATGACTGAAAATTTTGGCGTTTTAAACTGGTCCATCTTAGGCGGGTACATCATTGCGAACCTGTTACTGGGTTTGGTGATTGGTAAAAATATAAAAAATTCCGACGATTTCTATCTCGGTCAAAAACAAACACCGTGGTGGGCAATAGGTATTTCGGTTATTGCCACTTATGTTAGCGCCATGACATTTCTTGGGGCACCAGCCTGGGCTTATTCAGAGGGGCTATCCGTTATAGCACTTCATTTAAACTACCCTCTCGTCATCATGGCCGTAATCATATTCTTTTTCCCATTCTTCTATAACGCGGGTGTAGCGTCCATTTACGATTATCAGGAACGGCGTTTCGGCAAACGTGCCCGCGCCATGGTATCTAGCATTTTTATGCTAAGCCAAATTATGAGTTCTGCGGCTATTCTCTATGCCACCTCTCTTGTTTTGTCGTTCATTACTGGCGTACCTGTGGTGTGGTCTATTGTTATTGTTACCGCGATAGCACTTATCTACACAATGATGGGCGGTATTACCGCCGTAATTTGGACTGACGTTATTCAGTCAGTGATATTGTTTGTAGGCGCAGGCATTATTATGTACGCCCTGCTTGATAGCGGCGACACTACACTGTCATCATCAATGAGCGAGCTTAAAGCGCAAGGGAAATTAAACCCACTTAACTGGGACTTCGATTTTACTGAAGAAACCACAGTGTGGAGCGGCATTATTGCTATGACGCTTTACCATATCACCGTTTACGGCACCAACCAAATGATGGTACAGCGAACGCTGGCAGCCAAGAATATTGGTGACGCTAAGAAATCGTATCTGTTAATGGGTTTCTGCGCGTTCTTTATCTACTTCTTCTTCATTGTACTTGGCGTGTTGTTTTACGACTTTTATCAAGGCAAAACCTTCGAAAACAGCAACACAATTATTCTGCAATTCGCTACCGATTACGGCTTACCGGGTTTAATGGGCATCATCGCAGCCGCAGTTATGGCCGCATCCATGTCTAGCCTAGACTCATCATTTAACTCGCTATCGACAGTGGCAACAATCGATTTCTACATCAAATACTTTAAGAAAGACGCGTCAGATGCCCATTACCTTAAAGCTTCGCGTATTTTCACCTTGTTCTTCGCCGTACTTATTATTTTTCCAGCAATTGGCTACCACCTATTCAGTGAAGGCTCAATTTTAGAGATTTTGTCTAAAGTAGGCTCCTATTTTGTGGGTGCACAAATGGGCATGTTCTTCTTAGGGTTCTTCTCTAAGCAGACAACCGAAAATGGCCTGATCATTGGCACATTAAGCGGCTTTATTGTTGTGACCTTAGTGGCCTTAAATACAGATATCGCGTGGCCGTGGTACTGCATCATAGGCGCAAGCGCCAACATTGTAGTGTCTATGATTGCTAGCCGCCTTATCGATGGCGTTCAAACCGAGTACAACGCGTATACCATTAAAGGGCAACAGCAATACTTCGCGCGCGAAGGCCTCGATGAGAAAGAGCAAGGATGGTATCGCGTACCTGGCCGCGTAGACCCAATCAACTACATATTGTTCGGGTTCTTCTTACTCACACTCGTGTTCTTATTTTCAATTCAATTTATGTTTTAAAAGCCAAACTCAGCGCTTTTGAGGGAGATTCTATGAGCGAAACATCCATAGCAAAAACGGTGTATTGGCAGCCTCTGAATGACATGCTGGACCCTGCACGAAGTAAAACGCAAACCTTAGCGGGTTTCGATGAAGAGTTTGTTGACTTAGCAGACTACATATTGCGCATTACCCATCGTATTTGGGAGCAGAAAAATATTGGCGCTTGCTACGATTATTATGCTGATTACTGCCCGGTACATACGCTTGGCGGTTATGCCGACAGTGTTGATGTGGTGGTTCAAAACACGTTAAAAACCATTGCCGCCTTCCCTGACAGGTCGCTTATTGGTGAAGACGTTATTTACCGCGAAGAAGCCAACGATGTGTATTATTCGTCGCACCGTATCACCAGTATTATGACCAATAAAGGTCCCTCTGAATTCGGTGCGCCAACAGGCAAAACCGGGCGTGTAACCACCATTGCAGACTGCATGTGTAGAGACAATAAGATTTTTTACGAATGGCTAATGCGAGACAATAGCTTTCTTATTGCTCAGCTTGGTATTGAGCTAGACGATGCAGCTGCTTTTCAAGCCAAGTTTCCTGTGTCGAGCACGTTTACCCAATGGCTAAATGAAGAGTACGCACGAACATGTGCTAACGAGGCATCGCGCTGGGAAGTATTGCCAGAGCAAGACAAGCAGTGGGGCGACTTTGCCAAATCGTGGGCCGACCAAATCTTCAATAAGCGCATGTTCAATAAGCTGTCTGACTTTTACAAACCCAATGCGTCAGTGCAATGGCCGGGCGGTCGCCAAGCCACTGGCAATGCAGCTATTGGCGGCATGTTCATAAAATACTTGGCCAGTTGCCCAGACGCCAACATGGTTGTGGATCATATTTGCGTTACCCATTACGACGACAATCGCGTGAATATTGCGCTTAGATGGGGCTTGGCGGGTCATTACAATGCTACACAAAGCAAATATGCGCAGTTTAATCAGCAACCCCATTACATTTTAGGGGCAACTCACTTTGAGATTGAAGACGGTGTAATAGTCAAGGAATTTACGGTGTTTGACGAAGTAGCGGCGTTAGCAAACCTTATGCGCAAACTACCACAAGCGACGGAGGCATAAGCATGTTAAGCACAATTCAACAGTTGCTAGAAAAACAAGACACACAAACACTTACCGCTGCCTTGCTTCATTCAAGCCGCTGGCTTTTAGGAGAAAGGCTGCATTACGGGCCTATTCAGCAGCGGGGTTTAATGGCTAACTGGCTTGATATTACAACGCGTTTTGAGACCGTTGAACTATGCGCGAAGGTGCAAAGTGGTGATGTTGAAGCAGGCGTATTTTGTCTTTCATCAGCATCGACCAGCACCTACTTTATTGCACAATGCGAACATCGCAATGACGCTATCAAGCAATTGCTTCAATGGGTAGACAGTGCTTCACTTGCGGGGCACTATAATACGAAAGAAGCCCCAGGCTATGACAACTCGATGTCGCTACCTTTTTGGCCCGAGCCAGACCCATTACAGCTGAGCGAATTCGACCCTCAACTTCATCTTAAGACAACTCATGCGGGCATTAGCGATGTAGTTGCAAGTAACACTAGCGATAAGAGCAAAGCGCTACTGTCACAATGGTGGCAGGTGTGGCAGGGCTTCGACACGGCTGGCATCAAGGAACTTTACAGTGACGCTACCCATATTAGCGTAAATAGCCAAGTGTTAAACAAAGAAGGTTCCCCTTCTATCTCATCCTGGCTAACTCAACTTGAAGGCAAATTACACCGCCGCTACTGTCAACTTGAACAAGTAATAGCTGATGAAAGCAATGCGCTAGTTAGATGGCGAATAGATGCAGACCTGAAGACAGATAACGGCCTTATACGCGTGCGCCTGCCCATAGCAACCATGCTTACGTTTAACGATAATAAAATTACTAATGAGTACTGGGTAGTTGATTCTATCGCGTTTGAAAAACGCTTTGGTGCCCTCCTTCCCTTCTAAACAACTTTTTTAAGCTAACGTATCAGCTTCCAGTCACTAAAATTTGATACGTTAGAATTTTTGCGCCTCTTTGTGTGTAGAGGCGTTTTTTTTGGCTTTCTATTAGTAGTGATTGAGAGGTTGAAGGGTTAGTTTGTTTTTTATCGCTGCATTGAGTTTTAAGGGGCAGCTATAGACAAGCAACGGACATTCAATACTCTCTGCTTATAATTCCGTTATGTGCCATGCGGACTGTGGAACTAACTCGTTTATGCCCCAAAGTGAGCCAAATAGACACTACCTAACCATTACTACTCTTATTGTTTTTTGCTCTCAAGCTAAGCTGTAAATGGTGGCTATTTGATGCATCTTTAAGCTAACTTATTAATTGTTAGTCGAATACATTCATGACCAGAAGCTATGGGAAAGCTATTTTTAATTTTGCTAAAAAGAAGCGCCCAAAGCTGGTAATAACCTTGGGCATTTTAGTATGTATGAGACTGCTAAATAGCTCTCTCTAAGCTATGATTTATGGGTGCATGTAAATGGTGATCAACGAAGACCCATATAGCAAGCGGGTTATGACTTTTTCTGAATCTTTTTAATAGATTTTGCCGCATCAAGTACAGTTTCTGGAAACGGGCGTGGCGTCCAGTTAAATAGCTCACGTGCTTTGCTATTGTCTGCACTGATATTCATATCTAGGAAGCCCAGCATACCCTTAGCTTCACTATCAAAAAGAGACATAATACGAATTAATAGGTTTGGAGCGACGCGTGTGCTTGGACCTTTATAGCCATGCTCTTTCAGTACCTTTGCAATTTGTCTAAGGTGGATTGCCTCTGGTCGAGAAGCAATAATACGCTGACCGGCAGTCTTATCGTGAGTCATTGCTTGTACGTGGACGTTTGCTACATCACGAACATCGACCATTGGAATAGCCACATTAGCGAGCATTGGGACTTTTCCGCGTAGCATTTGGTCAATCATTGACATCGATTGTCCACTAATATCATCACCCAAAGCCGGACCAAAAACGCCACCAGGGTGGACACTAACAAGCTCCATAGCAGAATCTTGTTTTTCTATAAATTGCCATGCCGCTTGTTCTGCTAATGTCTTGCTTTTTGCGTAGGTACCAATATCTTTAGCGTTAGTGTCTGCCCAATCATCTGGTCCAATTGTGCCACTCTTCATTGTTGCCATCATAGTCATCGCAGAGCTAGTTAATACAACTCGCTTAACTCCAGCCTTTCTAGCTGCTCGAAGTGCTCGAAGTGTGCCCTCAACAGCAGGTTTTATCATTTCATCTTCATGTTTCGGCTCAGCAGCGGCAAACGGAGATGCAACATGCATTACATAGTTACAGCCTTCGGCGGCGTTATCCCATCCTTCATCAGAGGTCAGATCTAGCTCGACAAATGACAACTCGCTTACATTGGTTGATGCTTTCTCTAGTGTTTTTTTGATGCTCTGTGCCTTTTTCATATTACGAATAGAGCCTCGAACATGAAAGCCTTGGTCTAAAAGCTGTTTTGCAATATGAAGACCAATAAAGCCTGAAATACCAGTCAGTAGAACGGTTTTCTTAACCATTATAGTTGCCTCTTTTGTTTCTTGAATAATTAAGTACTGGGTGGTATCTTAATTCTGTGTTATTCAGCTGTCAACAATAAAATACCAGTCGGTACTTAAATATGAACGAAGAAAAAAAAGCATCTCGTGGTCGGCCTAAAAAATTCGACCGTAACCATGTGCTAGATATTGCACAGGAAAGCTATTGGACACTCGGTATCAATCAGGTGTCGATTAATGAATTGTGCAAACTGGCAGGCGTATCTAAGCCAGGTATTTATCGAGAGTTTGGCGATGAAGATGGACTGAAGCATGCTGTGCTAGAACGCTACGAGAAGACAATACTTAGCCCGATGCTCAGCGTTCTGAGTTTGGACATTCCATTTCATGAGACACTACAAAACCTTGCACTTTACAGCACGAGTGAAGATGAAACCTCTGAAATGCCCAAAGGGTGCCTGTTTGCAAATATGAAAGAATCACGCTTGAACTTGGGCGACTCAACAATCGAACAAATCGATAAAACCTATGAAAATGTCATAAATGCATTAGAGCTATGGATTGATGCGGCAAAAGAGAAAGGAGAGTTCAAAACGACAGCTATGGATAGCCGATTTGCTGCTATCTATATTTATGCCCAAATCAGCTTTGCGCAATTACAAATGATGAAAGGCGAGTCCGGTAAGGATGCTCGGGCAATATTGCAGGTAGCTCTCTCCATGCTTTGATAGGGAGCCAACAAACTAATGAATGTTTAGCTCTGAATGATTTTCGTTATTGAAGAGTTCTCGGAGTTAAGCAGGCTTACCATTTAACAATACGGTAATTTCCTGACGTTGGCTGTTAATAAAGTGATTGAACTTCTTCGATTTTGAAGGTAAGTGCTGCTTACCGGTGCAAACCAAATACAACTTTCTTCATTGCGGGAGCCATTCCTCACAAAAGCTTATTAGTTTTCCTTCATCGATATACCGTTGAACTAATCCAGTAGGCAAATACGCAGCTCCTGCACCGTGTAATCTCATTTGAACCGATATAAGAAGATCATCCTATAAAAAACGGTGAGCCATACTAAGAGCAATAGACTCTCTCTGAAGCATAAAGCGCCACGGCAATATCAAACCATCATTGTGTAGTGGCATAGTTAAATTGGCCACTCGATTAGAGGCTTTGCAATACCTGAGGTTGTCCGAATTGTTTTAAATTAGTAAAAACACTGAGGCGTTTATGCCCAAAAACAAGTTTATCGACCGTCTGCTTCTCGCTCTGTGTCGCCGCTCTATTGTCAATGCGCCAATGACCGCTTAATGTAAGTTTCAGCCCCTAAGTGCTAGCTGCACCTTGAGACAAGGAGCGGACATTCAGCATGCAGAAAATTGACTAACCTTTGGGTAGTTAATTGCAAAAAAATTATGCCACTACATCCCAAATTAAAAGCTTCGTGTGGATAGTTACAAGTAGAGCAATGCAGTGCTTAAAGCTAGAAATACTGTGCACTCAGTCAACTACAGTGTCATC
Source organism: Alteromonas sp. ALT199 (assembly GCF_018619335.1). Taxonomy (GTDB): domain Bacteria; phylum Pseudomonadota; class Gammaproteobacteria; order Enterobacterales; family Alteromonadaceae; genus Alteromonas. Next base: position 8,261 of record NZ_JAHHDX010000077.1, read on the forward strand.
ATGACCATAATTATCACTCACGTAGTCGCTTTCAAAATCAGCTTTGATCGCTAAAGATTGATTGAAAGTCTCTTTCGCAGTCGTCTCATCCCCTTTATATAGATAGGCAAAGGCTAGACTGTCGTATACCTGAGGTGCATCTGGAAAAAGTGAAACTAAATAATAGAACATGTCAAATGCCTCCGTAAATGATTCTGCCCTAAGGAGTTCCATTCCAAGTTCATTGATGGTTCTGCCAATGAATCGCCCGTATCCCTCATCGCTGTAAGCCAGTTTAAACTGCTTTGAAAACTTCTTTTTCCCGTTGGTCTTATAGTATTCGTAAGCAAAATTCTTTTCCAACTGCCTAACTGGCGCATACTCCCCGTTTTTGATAAACGAGAGTATTCGACCAGATATGAGTTCCGCGACTAAGTTGTCACTATTTGCAAGAACCACAATTTGATAGTTACTAGCTAGGTCAATTTCCACGGCGGCACTGACTCCAAGTCCGCCACCATATGCCCCCCAATGAGGCTTATCCATAGCAAATACTTTGCGATTAATTGGGTTTGAATTTTGTAATAGTTTATCGGTGTAAAAGAGCGATTTATAAAATCGATGTACGTCTCTTACAGTTGACTCAATACCGCCATCTGGACTTGGATGCTCAACAACACCCACTTCCCTCAATGTGCTGTCGTATTGATAAGTATATTTTACCGACTGGTGATCATGTGAATTAGAAGGCTCGAATGTGGTGTCTGTCATTTCCGTCGGTAAGAATATCTTATTTTTCAGTAGTTCTTCGAATGGCTCACCCGTAACTTTTTCAAGAATCTTACCCAATACGATATATCCGTAGTTCGAATATTGATTGTCAGTACCGGGTTTGAATATGAGAGGGCGATCGATCAATATACTCAGTTTCTTATCGAGAGTATCAAATGCAAGAGGGTTTTCCCGATATTCAGCGACAAAGATATCGTCAAACCCAGCGCTGTGATTTAGTAGTTGTTCGATTGTTATGTCTTCAGTAAAAGACTGTTTGAAACCCAAATCAAAGGAAATCAGCTGACTGTTCAACCTAAGCTTGCCTTTTTCAATTTGTTGTAATACCAATACTTTAGTGAAGTCCTTCATGATCGAACCAAGGTTAAACCGAGTTTGCCCCGTGTTCTTTATTTGCTCTTTAATGTTCTGAAAACCATAAGACGATACAAATATTTCTTTATCATCTTGTATTACCAGTACACTTCCGGAAAACCAGCCCATATCATGAAATTGCGTTGCGATGTCGTTCGTGATTGCAGTAAGAGTCGTATTCTTTGCGTTTTGGTCATTTTCGTCACCAAAAGCAAAAGAGCAAAAGGAAAAAAATAGGATAAAAACTAATGTTGATTTCTGATTCACTTGGTTGACGCTCCACTGTCATATTTATTTTTTATCTACGCGTTAGCGTAACACCATTCTGTGATGAAGAACGATTTGCTCTACTCTCTTCTGAAAACTTGCGACTGGAAACATTTACTTAGCTGTTGTACTTCGTTTTAAAATAAAAAATGCAAACCTCAGACTGGCTTAGGTTTGATTAGAAATTAAAAATCGTGAACGGCGGCTTCACGTACACAACAGACCGCCAGATTTAATTTAGCTTTCACCGGAAGTGTGTAGCCCAAGGTAAAGACAGCATGTGCAAATAATCTGAGTTAACGAGGCGAATCAATCCGCCCGCTTGATTTTCTCTATCCGTTTTTCAAAACTTGGGTGTGAACTCAACCAACTGTGCGGGTCGTCTGTCTCAGCAGCTAACTTCTCAAAAATGCTAATCATTCCTGTATTATCACCATACATTTCATTCATTTTTTCGTTAGCATAAAAATCGGCTTCAAATTCGGCTTGCTGAGAGTAACCTCGATTTAGCCCAAGTATTGCTCCCTGCATTATTATGTCTGAAACCGCAGAGACATCGCCAAATACTATAGTCAAGCTAACGAAAACAATAGAAGAACCCACCAGAGACTCCATAACATGGTTATGTCTAACGTGACCAATTTCATGAAGCATGACTGCGCTCAGTTCTTGCGGATTTTCAGAAAGAGTCACCATACTATCAGTTATAATTATTGTGCCGTTTGCCAACGCCATGGCATTTGCTTTTCCATCCCACTGTCTGAATTCAAGCTTGTAACCTCGATTGCCGTGAGTGCCTCCCTTGAGTAATGATTTGAAAAGAGCCTGTATTTCTTCTTGCTCAGATATGCTTAATTGAGAAGCGTTAAACTCTGAGTTATCTAATTCTTGTAAGCTACTTTCGTCAATAACTTGGTAGATCTCATCAGGTAACGATTCGGATATTTTTTCCGCAAAATAAGGCACACCTTTGGTGTAAAACTGATAACCACTGAGCAACACAATGATTATTGTGGCCGCAAAAATTAAAAACCATTGTGCTCGTTTAGTCGTCTGAGATTGTTTGATTCTGCTTTGAATTGTTAAGCTCATCTAATACTTCTCGCATCACGTCAATGTTGTATTGCCTAACTATCTTTTGGCTATTGAATAATTGAGGTAATTCAATAACGCATACGAAAATTATCAATACCCAACCATGATAGGGAATTAGTGCAAGACCAATTAGCATTAATACTAAATTCACGACACCGCGAGCTATTTTGCCTAGATAGAAGTGATGTAAACCAGCTGCAAAAAAATAGTTAAGTACAGCGTAGGTATCCGGGTCTTTGACTAGTTGCTCTTCAAGCTGATAGTACTGCTTTCTTAACTCAGAACTAAGTTGTGCAGCCTTGTTTCTAAGTGCTTCTTCTTGCTCTCTAAATGCTAAATCGTCCATGACGTTACCTTAACGGATCTGGTTTTACCGTAATACAATCAGGATCATTACATCGTCGGATACGAGAATAACCGAGATAAATGCCTTTCATTACACCGTACTTTTCGATTGCTTGGTGCGTGTATTCGGAACACGTTGGAGTAAAGTTGCAGCTTATATTGAAATGAGCTTGGGAACCGCCATTCGCTTGATATCGGCGAATGGCTGAAAGTGCAACGCGTTTAAACACGCTTACGGCCGAGAGTTAAAATAACAGCTTCTCGGCTCCAGAATAGCAGGAATCGTTTATTTTCGATAACTTGGAAAACAAGCTGCCAGCCATCTTGCGCTTCCATATTAAGCGTTGCTTCAAGCTTTTTCAGAGGCAATCCACTGGAACCAAGTAATAATGTTCCACAACCGCCTTCTACCACGTGAATTACTTTGTATTCGTCATATTGAGTCATAGCATCTTCCCTGAATTTTTATAATTAACAAAGAATTACCATATAACAATCGAAATAGAGCGGCAATAGTTAAATATCTACCTACCGAGCTAGATATATAAATTTACTTATTTTAGTCCTCATAGTGCACTCTCGCTTGATAAAAAGTATAACTCCGACTTTTTACGCCTTATCAAACGTCTCGCGTAATGCTTTGGCACCACTTAGCATAAAGCCGTGGTCAGAACCTAATAAGAACAGAGAAACGCCTTTTTCTTTCCAGTAGGCCAGCTCGTCTAAGTTACCCACGAACATGCCCGTGGCCTTTCCAGCTTTGTGGCTCACTTCAACTAAGTGCTCAACCGCTTGCTTAACTTTTGGGGCGTCTGCACTGGTTTCGCCTAGCGCTACGGTTAAATCCATTCGACCTATAAACAAGCAATCGACACCTTCAACGTGGGCAATCGCTTCGATATTGTCAATCGCGTCTAAATCTTCAAGCTGAGCAACAATGGTAATGTTCTCGCCCGCTTCTAGATTTTCGCTCAGTGGCTTTGTCGTGTAGCCTGCAAATCGGCTTGAGCCTGCATAGCCTCTTCCACCTGCACCGTAGTGACAATGCCTTACGATGGCACTTAGCTGCTCCGCCGTTTTCACATGTGGCACAACTACACCGTCTGCGCCCATATCCAGCACATTTAGCAGTGTTTCTGGCGCATCGTTTGGTGTTCTTACTAAAACAGGCATGTTCCCTGCCCTAGCCGCAAGAATGCAGGTGTCTAAATCGTGTCTTGCAAATGGCGCATGCTCAGCATCTAAACACAATACGTCCATGCTAGAGTGCGCTAATACTTCAATTACATTGTAATGGGGCGTTTTTATGAACGTACCCAAAAGGCTTTGCTTGCTTTTAATTGTGTGTTTAAGCATGTGCCGCACCTCCGAAAAAATTGTATAAATGCAGGTTCACTTTTGCGCTTTGCTCAAGCATTACGAAATGACCCGCGTCTTCAATCAGCACCAATTCGCTATTTGCCGCCAGGTTATGCATTCTTTGCTGTTCTGAAGGCGGGCAAAGCACATCGTTGCAACCGCCAATTATCAGCATTGGATGTGCGCAATTAGCTAAAAGCTCGCTAGCATCAGGGCGTGTTGCAAGAATTTCGAGCTGGGCTTTATAGCGTTCAACTCCCGTATCCAGTGCCATCTGAGCAATTAAACTCATCAGTGCTTCATTGGGCTTATGCAGATATACGGCGCCAAACTGGTCGTGAATAAGTGTGTCTAGACCATGCGAAATGGCATAGTTTAAATGCTCGCTTCTGACTGCTCTTCCTTGAGGTTTATCAGCGTGCGCATTGCTGTCTAGCAATGCTATTTTTTCAATTCGCTCGGGAACGTGCGCTAAAAGTTCAAACGCCACCATACCGCCCATCGAAAAGGCGCAAATGCTGAATGGCTCGCCTTCATCAAAAAGACGTAACGCGTGACTGGCAACATCGCTTAGGTTGTCATGCTGGTCATACTCTAAGGTAATGCACTGATGACCAGCATTAGTTAAGGTAGTTATTTGGTTGGTAAAAACGTTTCCGTTACAAAGGGTTCCGGGTATAAATAATAGTTTACTCATTGTCTCTTGGCGCAGCGGCCACTGAGTTTCCTTCAATGAGCTTGCCCGGCCAGTAGCGTGTCTCTGGCGGTACATCAGGGCTCTCAATTAAGTTAACCAGGGTTTCTACTGCTGCTTTTGTCATGAAATAGGTTGGCTGACTTACGGTAGTCAGCTGGTAGTTGTGCCACGAAGAAGCACTAATACCATCAAACCCAACAACTGAAATATCTTCAGGTACCCGTAAATTCAGGTTTTCCCGTATTTCGTCAATGGCACCAATTGCCATTGTGTCGTTGGAACAAATAATTGCAGTAGGAAGTGCATTTTTGTCAGCATATGCACTTAAACACTCTCTTGCCGAGTCATAGCTATAGTCGCCATAAACCACGTTAGTGTCGGTAAACCCATGAGATAGTAAGGCATTCCTCGCACCACTTAACCTTGCGCGGGCCACATCAGAATCTTTTGGCCCAGCCATAATTAAAAAGTGCTGGTGATGATGATTGACTAGAATATCCACCAACATGCGAAGGCCTTGGTCATGGTTACAACATACCGAGCTTACACTGTGATCAGGAAGCTCACGGTTGTACAACACCACTGGAATGTTGTGTTTAGCAAACTGCGTGACACTGTCGGGTTCGAAGTGCGCTGTAAGCGCTACTACACCGTCGACCTGATACGCTAATATTTGCTCAATAACCGTTTCTAGCTGATCTGCGTCATCAAGGGTGAATAACAGCACCCGCTTGTTTTTCTCAGCAATGTGTTTATTTAGCTGTGCCAATACTTCGGGGAAGTTCACATTGGCTCGCGATGAAATAATTACCGCTATCATGCCCGTGCTTTGGTTTATCAACATGCGTGCAATGGCGTTAGGTTTGTAGCCTAACTCCTCTGCGGCTTTTAGCACTTTTTCACGGGTTTTCTTAGATACGCTAACGCCCGGGCGATATACCCGCGACACTGCCGACTGAGAGACTCCTGCTGCATGGGCAACGTCATATGACGTCACCCTATTTTTTTTATTCAATTATTTTTTTCCGTAACGACGTAATCGAATGTCAGCCTGTTCTTTGTGACCTGCAAAACCTTCAATTGCACATAAACGTGAACAATACTCGCCAACCATCACTGAGGCTTCTTGTGTAACACGCTGGTATGTACAGGTTTTTAAGAATTTACCAACCCATAGGCCTCCAGTATAACGACCTGCGCCCTTCGTGGGTAGAGTGTGGTTTGTACCAATACATTTGTCGCCGTAAGATACATTGGTTTCAGGGCCTAAAAACAGTGCACCGAAGTTACGCATGTTCTTTTGAAAGTACGGAACGTCTTTCGTCATAATTTGAACGTGCTCAAATGCCAGGTCGTTCGCTACCTCTAACATTTCATCATAGGTGTCGCATACAATGACTTCACCGTAATCTCGCCATGCGACAGAGGCTACATCTGCGGTAGGTAAAATAGTCAACTGGCGTTCTACTTCGGCTATGGTATCTTTACCAAGTTGCTCGCTGTTGGTAAGCAACACGGCCGGAGAGTTAAGCCCATGCTCAGCCTGCCCTAGCAAATCCGCCGCACATAATTCGCCATCAACACTGTCATCAGCAATAACTAACGTTTCTGTTGGGCCCGCAAAAAGGTCAATACCGATGCGCCCGAACAATTGGCGTTTGGCTTCCGCCACAAAGGCATTGCCCGGCCCAACTATCATACTTACCGGTTCAATAGTATCTGTACCCACTGCCATAGCGGCAATAGCCTGTACGCCGCCAAAGGTATATATTTCATCAGCACCCGCCAAGTCCATAGCTACAATTACGGCTGGTGCAGGTTTACCTTGAAATGGAGGAGTAGCAGCAATAACCCGTTTCACGCCAGCCACTTTTGCCGTAACAATGCTCATATGTGCTGAAGCCACCAGCGGATATTTACCACCTGGTACATAACAACCCACACTATCTACCGGAATATTTTTGTGACCAAGCACAACGCCGGGCAGTGTTTCAACTTCAACGTCTTTCATTGACTCACGCTGAATGGTCGCAAAGTTTCGAACTTGTTTCTGCGCCCATTTGATATCGCTAATCTCTTGTTCGGTTAACTGCTCATAACATGCATCAATTTCCTCACGGCTCAACCTAAAAGACTCCGGAGTCCATTTATCAAATTGACCAGAATATTGCGAAACGGCTTCGTCTCCACGCTTTTCGATATCGCTAATTATATTTTCAACTATACCTTTAACTTTTTGATTATCAATTGCTTTTTCTTCAGCCTGCTTGCCTTGCTTCAAGTACTTGATCACGGTCTATTCCTCTACAAAGGTGAATGAGATGTTACATTAATCGAACAAACATTTATCTTGATCTTCACCAAAAATTACATAAGAATGACTTCGAATGCAATTATTATTTTGAGGTGACATGTGGCTTTCTCTCATGACCTATTAAAAGACAAGACAATTTTGGTTACAGGTGCGGGTAAAGGTATTGGTAAAGCGTGTGCTTTATTGGCTGACGCATGTGGTGCAAATGTTATTGCTGTGGCGCGAACCGAAAGTGACCTTGTGGCGCTTAAGGACGAGAGCTCAGAAAGACTTAGCTTTTGGGTGGGAGATGTTCAAGATAAGGCACTTTACGAAAAGATCCGTGCACTTCCCTTTCTTCACGGATTAATCAATAACGCCGGAACGAACCGCGTTGCACCAATGCAAGAACAGAGCGATGAGCATATTGACGATATTTTGAATTTAAATATTCGCTCTGCATACAAAGTTGCGCAGGCAGCCATTACGCCAATGCTTAAAAGTCAGGCACCATCTATTGTTCACATGTCATCGCAAATGGGCTTTGTCGGCTCTCCTGGCCGCACGCTTTATTGCTTAAGCAAACACGCAATTGAAGGCTTAACAAAAGCCATGGCTGTGGAACTGGCGCCGAATAACATTCGCGTCAATAGCGTAGCACCAACGTTTATTAAAACACCAATGACCGAGCCCATGCTTCAAGAACCAGCGTTTGCTGAAATGGTGATGAACAACATTCCCTTACAACGTTTAGGCAGCGTCGAAGACGTTGCTAACGCGTGCATATTTCTACTTAGTGAATTGTCTATGACCACCACGGGTAGTTGTCTTAAAGTCGATGGCGGTTGGACCGCCCATTAAATACGAGGTATCACTGTGTCAGTATTATCCGAGCGTTTAGTCCGCTATGAAGAATTAATCCCATGCCGCAACGCGTTTATCGATACGCGCTCGCCAGGCAGTGATCAAAAAGAGAACTTCACTATAATTGGCCCTGGTGTCGCCGAAAACCCGGACCAACATGTTCACATTGCTATTCCACACGGCTTTAATATTGGCGGGGCTCGTCAGCCTCCTGGCTGCCTTAACTCGCAGCATAGCCACCTAACCGAAGAAGTATTTGTTGTGTCTCAAGGTAGTTGGCACTTTACTACTGGCGTAGAAGGTACCGATGCTGTAGTGCGTATGGAAGAAGGCGATATTATTTCTATTCCTATGGATTTGTTTCGCGGTTTTGAAAATGTAGGCGACGGCACGGGATACCTTTACGCAGTATTGGGACAAGACGATCCAGGTCGTGTGCTTTGGGCCCCTCAAGTTTTTGATATGGCCAGCGACTATGGGCTTGTCTTGCTCGAAAACGGTGGTTTAGTTGATACTACTCTGGGGCAAAAAATGCCTGAAGGCGTTGCGCCTATGCCAAAAACATCGGCAGAACAAATAGCGCAACACCGCGTAATTGATGATGAAGCGTTAGAGCAGTGTGTAGTGCGTTTAGCTGATTTTCCGTTTAGCAACAACACGGCATTAACTCAAGGAACCGACGTATTAGAAGCGCCGCTTATTGGCCCTACCAGTGCCGATGAAAAGCTTGGTGAAACAAAGCTAAATTGGTCTCATGGATTCTGCGTTCGCGCCCTCAAATTCAAGCCGGGTGCTTTTATTACTACGCATAAACGCTTTGAGGAAGAAGTGGTGTATGTGCAAGACGGCAGCATCAAAATGCTTGTCGACGGCGAAGCGCTTACTCTTAATAAGGGCGATACATTTACCACACCTATAGGCGCAGCACGCAGTTTTGCCCAGCAAGGTAATGAGGTAGCATTAATCTATGTAACCCGACGTGGTGACACGGCCAAAGCCCCACAATTTATAGATTAGAGGCAAATTCGATGTCTACTTTTTCAAATATTGCACTGAAAAAAGCGTTCCTTTCTTTTCGAGAAGCACAGTACGATTTTGACCTCGAAAAGCTAAAAACGCTTGGCGATACGCTTTTTTCAAGGGACGCCGCCATTAAGTTTTGTGTGCCTTTTGATGACATGACAGGCCACCGCGAAATGCTAGACAAGGTGTATGCGCCACTGCTGGAATCTGTCCCCGATCTTGAGCGACGCGATACCATAATAATGGTTGGCGAGGACGACAAGCAATTGCGCTGGTTAGGATGCTGTGGGTACTACACTGGGCGTCTTGAAAAGCCCTGGTTAGACATCCCTGCCACTGGCGATCAAATTCACATGCGCTTTCATGAATTCTATCGTTTTGAAGGCGACACCATAGTAGAAGTTCAAGCCATTTGGGATTTGCCTGAAGTCATGATGCAGGCAAAGTGCTGGCCATTTAGTCCAAGCTTAGGCACCGAGTGGCATGTGCCGGGGCCAGCAACCCAAGACGGAATACACTTGTTTGAAGAAAACAAGGTACTTACCGCACAGAGCCATCAGCTTGTGCTTGATATGCTAAATAGTTTAGGAAAATTCGCCGAAGGCGGTGTTGCAGCCATGAACCTAGGCAAATACTGGCACCCTAAATCAAACTGGTATGGCCCTTCTGGTATTGGTACTGGACGCGGTATTCAAGGCTTTCGCAATACCCATCAAGAAGCATTTTTAAACGGCATGCCTAACCGCGTGGGCGACCCCGCAAACGGCCATTTGTTTTCCGAAAATAATTACGTCGGGTTCACTGGCTGGCCTGGCATGAGCATGACTATTTCAGGCGATGGATGGCTGGGTATTGTGCCAAACGATAAGCCTATCACTATGCGCAGCTTAGATTTTTGGCGCAATGAGAACGGCATAATACGCGAGAATTGGGTGCTAATAGACTTACTTCACGTATACCGTCAGCTTGGTGTCGATGTATTCGCCCGAGTTAAACAGTTGACCCGTAACAAGTATCGATAACTCCCGTTAAAGATGCTTTTTGCCCCGTATTACTACTATGTAATACGGGGCTTTTTTATGGGTTTGCCCCAAGTCTACAAACTCTCTAAATCAAACGCGCCTTGCTTTGAGAGCTTTTCGTTCAATGGCTTCACTTCTTCGCCAAACAAGGTTTCTAGCTGTACTTTATACTGCTGCCACTTTGCCTCTAAGTCTTCTAACCGTTTTAGCGCACCAGCTTGTGCAGGCGCCCCTGTTCTGTCGAAGTTATCCATCAAGAAACGTACTTGTCTGTCGAGCATATTTGGCCAGTTAATGTCGTCTTCAAAGGTTTGGTGTTTAGGCTGAATAACTAAAGCTTCCCAGTCGTCGATTGCACTAACAATGCGCTCGATTGAAGCCGATACATCGCTTGCCAGCATTACGTTATTACCCGAAACGCCGTTTAATTGTGCTCGCACGTCACGGGCTTTTTGCAGGTATGCAAACAAATCATTCAGTAAGGTTTCTGTAGCCTGAATACTCTTTTCAACCACTTGAAGCTGCGCTTCATCTGCTTCTTCTCTTGGATCTGGAAGCACTTTAAACGCGCGGGTTTGTGCCTGTTCACCTACTGTGATTTTCGCCTTATAGTCGCCAGGCATAACACGGGCGCCGTTCCAACCGCCAAACAGTTTTACGTTCTCAATACAGTTTAATGGCTCACGGCGAAGATCCCATACAAATTCGTTGTAACCCGCTTTTGCTTTAGGGTGTTTAAATTTGATAGGGCTACGAACGTCTTCATTACCCTTCGCGCACTTCTCAAATGCACTAGGCGCCGTTGACAGTGTGCGAACTAGCTGGTTATCTGCATTAAATATATCAATTCGCAGCGTTTGCTCTTCTTCTAACGCATCTTTCAGGTAATAGCGGAATGTAGCGCCACGTGTCGGGTTTTTCGCTTGTGGCTGGTCGGTCATGCCGCCGCCAGATAGCAAACGAACGCCATCTACGGGCTCAAACTGAAACAGTGCTTCGTCATCAAGAGATTTGTGCACTTCACGCAATGGGCTAATGTCGCCTAAAATCCAAAAGCCTCTCCCTTGGGTTGCTACAACTAGATCGTCACCTTTTACCTGCATATCTGTAATCGCCACAGGCGGAAGGTTTAAATCTAATTCTTGCCAGTGTTCACCGTCGTCGAAGCTAATGAACATGCCGCTTTCTGTACCCGCGAACAGCATACCTTCGCGCTCTGTATCTTCGCGCACTACACGAACAAAGGCCTCTTTTGGTAGCCCTTCGTCAATACGCTTCCAGCGCTTGCCGTAGTTGTCGGTTTTGTAAATGTATGGCGTATAGTCATTTAACTTATAACCTGCTACCGCAATGTAAGCTCTACCTTGTGCATGAGGGCTAAGTTCAATAGCATTTACCTGCGCTTCTTTTTTATGAGGAGTAATATCTTTCCAGTTTTTACCTTCATCACGGGTAATATGAAGCTTACCGTCATCGGCTCCCACCCAAAGCTCGCCTTTGTTAACCGCTGATTCTGCAATATAGAAAACCGTATTGTAGTATTCAGCTCCAGCTTGTTCATTGGTAATCGGCCCGCCGTTTAAGCCTTGCTTTTCAGGCTCGTTACGGGTCAAGTCTGGGCTGATTTCTTGCCAGTTAACACCGCGATCTGTGGTTTTTAAGATCATCTGCGTGCCGTAGTAGACTGTGTCAGGATCGTGCTTTGACACTATCACTGGAGCATTCCAGTTGGTGCGATACTTTTGATCACGAGCATTTCTGCCAAACACATATTCAGGGTAAGGCATAATAGGTCGCGTAAGCCCAGTATCGCGGTTATATTCGGTCAATGTTCCGTTAATAGTAGTAGCATAAATGAGAGTGGGATCGTCAGGGTTAAACGCAATATGCGCACTTTCACCGCCGCCCACAGCAAATTGATCTTCAATTCCTATACCGTCACCCCAGGTTTCAGAAGGCGTTGCCATGGTCGAGTTATCTTGCTGCCCGCCATAAACATAGTAAGGGTTTAAGTTGTCAGTAATAACGCGGTAAAACTGCGCCGTTGGCTGGTTGTAAATGCTCGACCAGGATTCACCACCGTCGAAGGTGACGGTTGCGCCACCGTCGTTAGCGTTTATCATGTTCAAGCTGTTTTCCGGGTTTATCCACATATCGTGGGTATCACCGTGGGGCAAAGATTTGATTTCGAAGGTTTTACCGCCATCAATGGATTTATGCAGCTGCACATTCATCACATACAGGGTATTTTCGTCGTTAGGGTCAACCTTAATATGATTGTAGTACCACGCGCGGGCTTTAAGAATATTGTCGTCGTTCATTAGCGACCACGACTTACCCGCATCGTCACTGCGATATAAGCCGCCTTCATCAGCCTCGATAATGGCATAGAGGCGCTTAGGGTTAGACGCAGCAATATCAACACCCACTTTACCAATAAGCTTAGGTAACCCTTTTTCTAGCTTGTCCCAGCTTTCGCCGCCGTCTGTTGATTTGTATAGACCTCCGCCCTCACCGCCTGATTTAATAAACCAAGGCGTTCTGCCGTGATGCCACATGCTGGCATAGAGAATTCTGGGATTAGTTGGGTCTATCGCCAAATCGGCAGCGCCGGTATCAGCATTTACTTTTAACACATGCTGCCATGTTTCACCGCCATCCGTCGTTTTGAATATACCGCGCTCTTCGTTCGGCCCCCATATATTGCCTTGCACTGCTGCCCAAGCTATATCTGGGTTGGTAGGATGGATACGAATTTTAGGAATTTGCCCGCGATTATCTAAACCCACCAGCTTCCAGGTTTCACCGCCGTCTGTAGATTTATAAACACCTTTTCCGTGACTAGTAGTTACACCTCGAATAGGACCTTCACCAGTGCCTACATAAATGACGTTAGGGTCTGACGGGGCAACCGCTATAGCGCCAATACTACCTACTTTAAATGTTTTATCGGATATAGCTTTCCAAGATAAACCGGCATTTTCGGTTTTCCAAACACCGCCACCTGCGGTGCCCATAAAATAAAGGTTGGTATTACCTTCAACCCCAGTAACCGCCACCGAGCGCCCACCGCGATAAGGCCCAATAAAGCGATACTCCATTTTATCGAAAAGTTCGGGGTTAACCGTATCTTCAAGTGCGAATGCAGAATGCGAGAAACTAGAAAGTGCGCTTACACAAATAGCAAAAGCGGCCACCATTTTCCGAGAAACCAGTCTCTTAGAAACCATATTAAGTGCCTTGTCGTGTTTTTATTTTTAATAAGAAGAGTTTCTTATACTGCTTTGTTACAGGCGTTATGGCAAAAGTTTTTGCTGGTTGTCCGGCGTGCCTTTTTCTTACCTCTTTCACGATTTCGTTGTTCATCTGTTGCCTCAGCCCTTACAATGAATGCATTCTGTTGTGATAGCGTTAGCATTAGTGACTCGCGCTGTGTTATTCCACACCTAATTACTAAAGAGACTTTTTTTATGAGATTTCTACTTTCTATAGCTTTCGCTATTACGCTTACAGGCTGTGCAACCCTTTCTCAGTTAGCGGTTTACACGGTTTCTAATGCCGAGTTAGAACAAGTGCTTGATAGCCAATTGAGTAAGCTACAAAAGCAAACCTCACTTGCTGGTATCCCTCTTTATTTGGATGTGGAAGATATGACAGCGACCATTGGACCAGATGGCAGAGACGTGGTTCAGCTAGGCGCAATTGCCACGGCTCGCGTAAGTGCCTTCGGTTTGAACTACCCAGCTAAGGTCAGCCTTTCATTAGAAGGCACGCCTTATTACGACAGTGAGGAAAAGGCGATATTTGTGCGCTCGTTGTCGCTACTTGATAGCACCATTGATGCAGGCGGTTTTAAAGGTAACTTAGCACCTGTAAGTGGCGAATTTATGCAGCTAATCAACGGTTATTTAGCATCGAACCCGGTTTATCGCTTAGACCCTGCAAACAAAGCGGTAAACGTACTTTCAACCGTGCCTTTACAGCTAACCGTTGAGCAAGGAAAACTTGCGCTTCGACCTAAACAATAATCATTGTGTAACCGTACCAATTGTCGTGTACCGAGCGTCGAGTGCTTCAGCCATACTAAGGTAGGTGAAGCCTCGACGCCAAAGAACAAACTTCCGCTTTAGTGAAATAGGCAGGCATAGTGACAGAACGTATCAAAACGCTAGATGAATTTGCAAAGCACGTGGATTATTCATTACTAAATACCCTTACCCCAGACCCGCAGTCGACGTGTGATGGTAACGACCATGGTCCGCGCCAAGTTTTCTCGGGTCACTATGTGCCGGTTACTCCGACCCCATTATCTTCACCCAAATATATTGCGCACAGCGAGATCTTATTTGCCGAACTAGGCTTAGACGATAGCTTAGCTACATCTGAAGATTTCACCCAGCTGTTTTCAGGCGACATGTCAGCAGTACCTGAACCTATGAAGCCTTTTGGTTGGGCAACTGGCTACGCACTTTCTATTTATGGTACGGAGTACACACAGCAATGCCCGTTTAGAACGGGTAACGGCTACGGTGACGGCCGCGCAATCTCTATCATTGAAGCGGTATTTAACGGCAAGCGTTGGGAAATGCAGTTAAAAGGCGCGGGTCGCACGCCTTATTGTCGCGGCGCCGATGGAAGAGCCGTATTGCGCTCTAGCGTGCGCGAATTCTTAGTGCAAGAGCACATGCACGCGCTAGGCATCCCTACATCACGCTCACTTAGTTTGTTTATGTCTGAAACAGACACTGTAGACAGACCCTGGTATCGCGAAGGCTCTCATTCCTATGAACCTGAAGTGATGGTCGATAACATAACAGCCATATCCACCCGCGTAGCCCCTTCGTTTTTACGCGTTGGCCAAATTGAGCTTTTTGCTAGGCGCGCACGATGTAACGAACACAGCGAAGCATTAAACGAACTAGAAGCCATTGTTAAACACCTTATTGCGCGAGAATACGCAAGTGAAATAGACACAACTGCACCATTTGACGAACAAGTGGTAACGCTGGCTGCGCTATTCAGAGACCGATTAACTCGTCTTGTTTCTGGTTGGGTTCGAGTAGGTTACTGTCAGGGCAATTTTAATAGCGACAACTGCGCCGCAGGCGGCTTTACACTGGATTACGGGCCATTCGGCTTTTGTGAATTTTTTGAAGCAGACTACCAACCGTGGACAGGCGGGGGGCGTCACTTCTCGTTTTTAAACCAGCCCATCGCCGCGCAAAAGAATTTTGATATGTTCTGTCGCTCACTGATGACGCTACTTGAAGGCAACAGTGAACAGCTCTCTAAGCTTAACAATATTAACGACGGTTTTTCTGGCGTTATGGAAAGCGCAATGGAAAGCATGTGGGCAACAAAGCTCGGCCTTGCGAGCTACGACCACGACTTGCTTATCAAGCTTCTGCAATTAATGCTGCGCACAGGCACCGACTACAATATGTTTTTCCGAGAGCTATCTTCGATACCTGAAGATATGGCAGGTTTGACGAAGAGCTTTTACTACCCGCCTAAAGCAGAGGTAATGACAGAATGGGAAGCGTGGCTACAAACCTGGCGTGAGCGCATTGAAACGGACGCAGAAGAACAAGGTGATGTGGAGAACGCTATTGCTGCGATAGCAAAGAATATGCGCAAAGCTAACCCTAAATTCACTTGGCGCGAGTGGCTTATTGTGCCTGCTTACAAAGCCGCCGAGAAAAGTGACTTTACCCAAGTTCACGAACTTCAGAAGATACTTACCGCGCCTTATGATGAGCAAACTGAAGAGGTAGAGAATAAGTATTACCAACTGCGCCCACTTGAATTTTTCAGTGCTGGCGGTGTTGCGCACTACAGCTGCTCTTCGTAACAAAGAGCAGCTTCAATTCAGTCTAGTTACAGTGAATCGATAGATTCACTGGGCTCAGTAAACCAGACAGGGCCATCTTCGGTCATATAAAAATGATCTTCTAAACGTATGCCAAACTCGTTCGGCACCACTATCATAGGCTCGTTACTGAAACACATGCCAGATGCCAATGGATGGGGATTGTCTTTGACCAAATACGGCCATTCGTGAATATCCATACCAATACCATGACCCGTTCGATGAGGTAAGCCTGGCAAATTATAGTCAGGCCCTAAGCCATCTTTCGCTAAGCTATCTCGGGCAGCTTTATCCACATCGCCACAGGGTACACCGACTTCTGCAGCGTTAAATGCAGCAAGCTGCGCACGTTTTTCGCTTTCCCACATTGCGCGTTGTTTATCGGTTGGCTCACCAAAACAATAGGTTCTCGTGATATCAGAGAGGTAACCGTGTACCTTACAACCAGTGTCAATCAATACTAAGTCGTTTTTCTTTAATACTTGTGGGTCTTTAACGCCGTGGGGAAACGAGGTCGCTTTTCCGAAAAGCACAATGCAAAAATAGTTACCGCTGGCGCCTACTTTTTTATGCGCCTCGTTAATAAATGCTTCAACTTCTGTCGTAGTTATGCCCTCATAAAGCATACTGGCAGTGGCTTTGTGCACAGTAAGAGTCATATCCATAGCACGCTGAATGAGCGCTAGTTCATTGTTAGATTTATACATGCGACAGTGCGCTGTTACCTCAGCACCATTGATGATTTGCCATGGTTGTTCCAGCAGTTTATTAAGACCATCTACAATAAAAAACTGCGTAGACTCATCAACACCCAGCTTGCTGCCACCCGCTGTATCCAGCTCGCTCAACATAGAGATGGCAAGCGCGTATGGGCTTTCATGTTCTTGCCAACCGATAATCTCGCCTTCTACTAATTTAAGCTCGTTTAACGAGTCGATTTCAAACGTAGGGGCAAGATATACAATGTCACCTTTTGCAGGCAAAAGCGCACCGACTAAACGTTCGCTGGCGTACCACTGCATGCCTGTGAAATACGCTAAATTAGCACCCGCGTTTAGATATAACGCGCCAATATCATGCTGTTGCATGTAACGCTGGGCTTTGGCGATGCGAGCTTTATGTTCTGAAAGTGAAATGGGACTTAGATCGCCTGCCATGTCGCTAAGGCTATCTAGTGCCTGCTGTGGTGTTTTTGTACCTATTCCCGTACCTATTTTTTCGCCTAGCTGTGTTTCTATCGGAGTGCTCATTAGCCCGCCTTAACTATAGATTTATTAAAACGGGCTCACTGTACAACATTCAATAGGAATGTCGAGATTAGCCAAGGTGGCTAGACCTTTTATACAGTGTACATGAAGATAAACACTTGCTTATTATCCGCTATACTTTTACAGAACACTTTTCCACGCGGCTTCTGGAAGTAAGTACAAACCTTTCTCACTTGTCGCACCTTCATTCACAATAAAGCCAATGCCTGCAGCCATAACGGCTAAGGTTACGTCAAACGCATTGATGCTGTCGCCATAGCCCGCGGTTAAGTTAAACATAGAGCCATCAGCGAGTAGATACAGTGTTTTATCGCCCAGTTTATAGGCATTTACATAAGGCATTGGCTCACTGTGGGTAGCGTTATTTTTTAGGTATGGCACATCAATCTCTTGTGCTACGTGACCCACATTCAAAATAAACGCCCCGTCTTTCATACTGTCTAAATGAGTTGAACTGACTACGCCATAGGCGCCAGTAGCAGTGGCAATAACATCGGCTTGGCTAGCAGCCTCATTTAAATCAACCACTGGCCAACCGTCGTATTTCGCCTGGAGCGCTCTTGCTGGGTCCAGTTCTGCTACTTGGACCTGCGCCCCGTAAGCTTTCGCCGACGCAGCAACGCCCTGCCCCACCAAGCCATAACCAATAACAACCACTACTTTTTCGTGCAGGGTTAGATGGGTAGTTTGGAAGAAGGTTTGCCAAGCGCTTAAGCCCACCATATGTCTATTGTGAAGCCCTTCTTTTACTGGCAAATCATCCCAGTTAAAAATGGGGTAGTTTGGCGCCATACCGTTTAGCCGGTTGATGCCAGAGCCTGTTGCTTCCAAGCCCGATACTATGTTTGGTACTGGTTTATTTACTTTTATATTTTCGTGTAGTCGAGTGGTGAGATCCGCACCCATTTCGCATAAATGGGTGGGTTGCCAAGCCAACGCTTTATCAAATGATTCAGACCAGTCAGCGTCGCTCATATCGCGCCACGCATGGGCTGTTGCACCTTTATCCACAAGGTAGGACACCACATCATCTTGCACTGTAGTAGGGTTGCATGTGGTCAAAAAGATATTACAGCCACCTGAAAGCAGCCCCTCTACTAAAGGCGCCATTTTCAAATCTAAATGCATGTTGCAGGCAAGCCTAATATTAGACAGGTCAGGAAGTGATGCGATAGCCTTACGAGTACGAGGCATATGCAGGCTGGCCCACGCCAACTCTGCTTGAAAATCTTGGTACATGAAAAGGATACTCTGAGAAAACTAGGAACAGCAATACTACGTCAGGTATCCCGCAATTCACAAGTTGTGATTATAAAAGGGCTTTTTAGATAAAAGCCCTTTTATTGGTTTTATTGGCTTTTTTGGTAGCTAACGTTATCAACGTTATATTGTGTGTTGTTAGCCTTAATTTTAGGCGTATTTATGTGTGATACATTTTCAATGACGGTAATGGGTTCACCGTTAGTTAAGTAAAGCGAAATTGGTGCACTGTCGGTAATAGTCGTATCATCGATATGAAGGTTTTGCACGCCGTGGAAATACATAGAAGCGCCAGTCCTATGGGTTTTACCTTTACCAACGTTTTTCAGCCTGTTACCTTTTACCGTTACCATAGGGCCAAAAGTGCTTTCATCAAAGCCCCCGCGGTACACTGTCACCACTTCCTCTTTTACATTGGTGAAGGTGTTGCCTTCTATCGTAAGGTTCTCAACACTGTAAACGCCGAGATCTTCCGTCTCTTTATTAAGCGAAAGAATGGCGCCTGTGATGTTACTCATGTCAGAATTCGCAATAACTATTTCATCAGCAAATGTACCTGGGTAGGCTTTAAAAAAGTAGAAGTAGCCGTTAATGTTGAGGTCTGTCACTTTTACATTATCGACAAGTAACGAATAGTTGATATTCATTGAAGAACGACTGGTTCTGATAATGCTATTGCCTTTGTAGTCAGGCGAAGCGGCGCCATCAAACCAAAGATTATTTAGGTTCAAAGCTCCACCATTGCGAATAACGATAAAGCTTGGCTTCTCAGAACGGATAACAGGTTTAGCGCCCTGCTTTGCCATCACTGTAACTGGGTGGTTGATATTGGCGAAACGGGTTAGCAAATATTCTCCACCATTTTCCAGCACAAGCGTGTCGCCTGGCATGCTATTTTCGAGGGCATTAGCAAGGGTGTCTATACCTGGACTAACCATAATGTCTTTGCCGCTTCCAAATGCAACTCTACTTTCTTTCTTATCGTAATAAGGTGCACCGACTTCATCTTTCGTAACGGGCAGTTTTATTTCCCCAAATTCGATATCGTCAATTAAGCTTTGCTCAGGTGTCATTAAGCCGTATTCGTTCTTTGTTACTTTATAAGGCGCTTTTGTGAAGCCTTTACCAATTGGGTTTTCAGACGTCTGCGTTAACACATTACCTTTAAAGTTTATGCCTGATACATCATCAAATACCGTAATTGGTGTATCGTTGTACTTTCCCAAAATAATGTTGTTTTGCATCTCAGAGCTTTTCGGTGGAGCGGAACGCTCTTCGTCTGCACCCGCACCTAATTGAATATAGTCGCTATCGATAACGATATTGTTGTTCATAACAGATTCAATCACCGGGTCGTATCGATTCGGCGGTGAATTGGGAACACCGTTCATTATCACAAGCGCACCGCGAAAGCGTCTGCCCGTTAGTCCATATAAGTAATTATTCTTTACGGTTTGGTGTTCGTTAATGATGCGAATTCCCCCCGTATTTGGCTTTCTATTTCCAATAAAGTAGTTATTTTCAACTCGTGTGTAATGCCCGTGACGCATTGTTAATGTGCCCTGCGCTTCATAAAACACGTTGCCTAAAAAGGTATTGCCACTTGATTTGTTAGAGATGATTTCATGTTCACCACTGGTGCGATCAAAATAATTGTACTGCACTAGTGTATTGGCATATTCGCGAGAAAAGTGACTGGTGCCTATACGTAAGGTTTCGCCACCATTAGCACCTAGAACCTGTCTAGGGCCGAAGTAGTTGTACTCTATAACGTGGTGATTCTCTCGACTTTCTTTCGAGTTCATTCTCACCGCAACCGTTACCCCACGGTTACGCTTATTAATAAACGAGTTATGGTCGATACGATTGTGTTTGCCATAAATCGCAAGCCATAAATCTGAAAGCTCGCGCTCGGGGTGGCTAAAATCGTCAATAACAACATTCGTTAAGCGAGAATAACTCGCCAACTCTGTAGGCGAGGTTTTAAATGCAATTACCTCACCTGTGGGTGTATACCCCCGAGTAAATACCAGCCCATCAACCACTAGATATTTGCCTGAAAGACTTAAGTTAGACTGGCCGGTGATTATCACCTCTCCCGGCGTTTGTGCCTTTAGGGTTATAGGTTTCCTTTCAGTGCCTTCGCCTTTGAATACAAGTTCAACGTTTGCCCACTCACCGTTAGCAAGGGTAATAGTGTCGCCGGGCTTTGCCGTTTCTACCGTCTGATTAAACTCTTCAATATTAGAAACAAGAGTGGCAAATACTGAGTTACTAAAAAACAGCATCAGCGCCACACCCAGAATATTTAGTTTACTTACCAATATATGATTCATTTTTTAACCTTGTTATTAACAACGCTGACAGCCTTAAATGGTTGAGGCGTTAAACATTTCGATTTATAAATTCAATAGCACTATGAACTACTTCATCTACCGGCATTGCTACATCTATATGCTTTCCATAGTAAGGCAACTGAAAAGTATTTAGCTGTGAACGCAGCAATTTGGGATCGAAAAAGTGGTCGTTACGAGAAGAAAGCCTTGAAGCCAACAAAGCTTCACTGCCAGTAAGCACTATCCAATGAATAGGCAAAGTTTTATTCGCGCTTAGTATATTGCGGTAAGCTTCTTTGAGTGCCGAACACGCCAGCACCGCTCCCTCTGCTTTATCATGTTCACTAAGTAAATCGGAAAGCGCTTCTAACCAAGGAATTCGGTCTTCGTCATTAAGCGCTTTTCCCCGCTGCATTTTGTCTATATTCGCTTTAGAGTGAAAATCATCGCCGTCGAAAAACGGAAGTGAGTAATTGTCGGCAAGTGCTTTACCGACAGTAGACTTACCTGTACCTGACACGCCTGCAACTAGAATCAACATACAAAAATCCTATACTTGCTCAAAAAGCGCTACTACACCATTCGCTGAAATGACGACCGCGAAAATAAATGCCATCACTAACAGGGTATTAAGCAACTTACCTGGCGCGTGGTTTTTCATTAATACTTTCTTGTTAGCCAGGATTAAGATCCCCAAAGTCACTAAGGGCAGTACGAACACATTAAATACCTGAGAAAGTATTTGCCCTTTTATCGGGTTAAAACCGAAAACAGGAATAATAAGCGCCACCAAGCACGCAATTCCGGTTATCACTTTGAACTGTGTTGACTTGGTATCTAGCTTTCCTGAGCGATAATCTGCAATAAGAAGGGGGGCTATCAACAAACAAGGGAATACAGAGGAAAGCCCTGCCGCTAGGGTACCGAAAAAGAACACAGTCAGCGCCGTTTTTCCCGCTATAGGCTCCAGAGCATTTACCATGTCTAATACATGAGTAATCTTTTTCCCTTCGTGAAACAGTGCACCATGGGCAACCGCCATGACCGATGCACTAATGATGAACACCAAAATAGCAGCAACAATTGCATCTTTCTTTTGTTGACCCTGATTAGCCATGCCCCACCCTTTTCCTTGAATAAACAAGGGGCGAGATAAAAACGTGGCAGCGGCCATTGTCGTGCCAACGAACGCCGCCACCATCATCTTTCCGCCCGGCACATCGGGTATTGAAGGAACAAACCCAGCAACGACCTCGACAGGAAGCGGGCGCACCACAATGAGTGAGAATACGAAAGAAAGCCCCATGCACGATACAAACATCACCAGTATTTTTTCAAAAAGAGAATACCTTCCAATAAGCATAATGGCGTACATAATGCCGATGACTGACACAGCTATGCCCAATACCAACTCGTATTTGTATTGATTAAGCGAGGGAGAATAAAGCGCAAGCATCTCAAATATGATATTTGAAGATATGCCGAGGATACCCATTAGTGAGTTCCATTGCCCAAATGTCACACCAACTATAATTAAGATAGCGATAATACGCCCAAACTTGAGATGCTTTTTAAACGCGTAAAGTGCTGTTTCGCCAGTGACTATGGCGTAATTACCATAGGCATATATGAGCGCTCCTGAAAACAAACAACTTAGAAACAAAACCCACAATAGCGACATTCCGTAAGTACTACCTGCCACTATCATAGATGTAACGCTACCAGTTCCTATGGTGTAACCTATTGCAAAGAACGCCGGCCCGAATGCCATTAGCTTTTTGAGAATCGGCAACATTGTATACCTCTTTTTATAATTTATTCGGCACGCATAAAGCTTAGACAGGCTTACGCCATGTATACACCACCGTTAATGTCTAAGGTGGCGCCTGTAATAAACCCATTGTATTCCGATGCCAAAAAGGCCACGGCGCGAGCCACATCTCGCGGATTTCCCGCACGTTTCAAAGGTATTTCACTAATGGTTTTATTCGCTGATTCGTCGGTGGTGTGGGTTGTATGAAAGCGCGTTCCCAATATAAGGCCAGGTGTAACCGCATTTACCCGGATACCATCACCCGCAAGTTCAGAGGCCAATGAACGAGTGAACGTGAGTACCGCTCCTTTGGACGTTGAATACGCAAGCGAGCCGCCATGCCCCCCTTTTCTCCCCGCCAGAGATGATAAATTCACTATCGATGCACCATCTTTTGCAGATTTTAAAAGGGGTAAAAGAACACGGCTAACCATCATGGTTGAGGTGACATTTACCGCCATTACTTTTTCCCAGAACGCATTGTCTATATCATCTAGCGTATGGCGCTCTACGAGATCTCCGGTGTTATTTACCAAAACATCTAAAGAAGGCGTTAAACCCAGGATGGTTTTAGCAAACTCATTCACTGTTTCTTCTTTTGTTAAATCGGCTTGAACAGGGATTATTTCTCCAACTCCCGATTCCAACACCTCTTTTTGCAACTCTTTTACCGCGTCTTCGGAACGATAGTAATGCACAATTACTGTTGCCCCCTGGGCTGCTAACTCAGAAGAAATGGCCCCACCAATTCCGCTAGCGCCGCCAGTAACTAATGCTTTCTTACCAGATAAAGAATTCACATTGACTCCTTATTTATCATTGAAAATCCACTTGATAAACCGTTTTAGTATAGATTCAAATTAACACAGCGAAATGCCATGTCAACAAAATGACAACACATAAGCAACACTAAAGAAACATAAAAAAACGGCTGGTGAAAGACGAATATGCATAAAATTCATATACTTAAAAATGAAAAAGATTTATGGAAAAATAATTAATATTGTTAGACTTTTGGATAAAGCCATTAAGTTTGATGCTTTTATAACCGTCAAAAAAATACAAATAAACATTAAAATCAGACATTTAGTAAAGAAAACTAACGTGGGAACGAAAATAAAACGCGCTAAAAACAAAAATAATGTTGACTAAACCCACCTCAAATGTAACTTTATTGTAAATATCCTGCAAAGCGGGATTTTTTAAAAACAAAAACTAAACCGGTTTAGTTAAATAAAACTTCACATGAAATTTTAATTCGGGGTTTGTGAGGTATTAAGCGGACCAGCTTTTCGGAGAAGCGAAATGAACAAGAAATTATCTAAACTCACCCTTGCCATTTTATCTGCCACAAGTGTTG
Source organism: Alteromonas sp. ALT199 (assembly GCF_018619335.1). Taxonomy (GTDB): domain Bacteria; phylum Pseudomonadota; class Gammaproteobacteria; order Enterobacterales; family Alteromonadaceae; genus Alteromonas. The sequence goes on from NZ_JAHHDX010000077.1 coordinate 32,257, forward strand.
GCTTCACGTCAGCGAGTGTTGCTCAAGAAGCGCAAGAGCCAGAGAAAACCAGCGATGTAGAGGTTATTGAAGTACGAGGCATTGCCAGCAGTATTGCAGAGTCAGCCCGTCTTAAGCGATACGATTCTCGTATAGTTGACGCTATCGTTGCAGAAGATATTGGTAAACTGCCTGATAACAATATTGCCGAAGCCCTACAGCGTATTACTGGCGTTTCAATAAGCCGTGAATTTGGCGTAGGTGAATCTGTCACTATACGAGGTATCTCGCAAAACCGAGTAGAGTTGAATGGACGCTCTACTTCAGGCAGCGGGCGTGGTGGAATAAGTTTAGCTGATTTCCCTTCAAGCTTTCTAAAAACCGTTGAAGTTGTGAAGTCTCCCACGCCAGAAATGATAGAGGGCGCTTTGGGCGGCACCATTAATATGACAACGGTTAGGCCGTTAGAGCTTTCTGAGCCCTTAATTGCCTTTACGCTTGACGGCGAATATGCGGATAAAGCAAGAACTGGGCGCCGGTTTTTTCTGGTGCCGCTGGTACCAACTGGGATTTGGGTGATGCCGGTACTTTTGGGGCTTCGGTGTTCATGTCTTATCAAGATCGAACACTAAGAAGAGATGAATTTTTTAATCTTGTAACGCCTACTGAGTTAGATTTAGATGGTGATGGAACAAGTGATCAAGCCAATACACCTAGTGGAAATTACCTTGTTCGCAGCCAAAACACAGTAGAGCAAAAAACAGAGCAGCGAGAACGAACCGCTTATGGCGTTTCGTTGCAGTGGGCGCCTAAAGATACTGATGCATTTGTTTATCTAGACATTAACACCACCGAACTTGATGGAGGACAAGAGGCTTATTCTGTTCTCAACGACAGCAAAGATTATGGTGACTTAATACTTGATGATGCTTACGACGATGCGCAGGGTCAGCTGGAAAACTTTGGCTCAGGCAGCGTATTTGTTCAGCCGAAAACCTGGGCTGACTTCACAACGAACGAGTCAACATCTAACGCATTAGGCGGTGAATGGTTTATTACCGATAAGCTTAAGATATCCGGAGAAATTGCCTATACTAAGTCTGAGAGCTTGCGTACAAAATCCGAATTTAACCTTCGCCCTATATCCCGCTCTCAATATGAAGAAGATGGAACAATTACCGAACATCTTTTTACCATTACCATGCTTGGTGACGGTGACCAAGTCCCAGGAATCGCTTTTTCCGACCCAGATGCGTTATTAGATCCAAATAACCTAGCAATTAGGCAGTTTACGCACCAACGCTACTATGAAGAAAATGAAGAAACGGCTATTCGCTTCGATGCTGAGTACTTAGAACCCTTTTCAAGCTTAAGTTTTTTAACCAAGGTTAAAGCTGGCGTTCGTACCACAGACCGAGACTATGAACTGGACCGCTTTGATCTTAGGAATAATGGAAGCGAGCTAAAGAACCTGCAAACCAGTGTTTCTTATGATGGCGTTGTTACCCCTACATGGGTCGATGAATTCAATGAAGCGTTTGGTGGATTTAAAGAAATTAACCACAGTAATTCCTTCGACCAAAGCGGGATTGCCGGCAACAATGCACTTACCCACTATTATGTTTATGACGGGGCAGCGCTAGCGTACGATATTGACGGCACCTATGCCCGAGTTCAGCAAATGCTGGAAGGCAGTAACATGGAGCTAACGGGCTCGTTAGCTGACAACATGGTAAGAAACACGGGTTCTTACGCGCAGATTAACGAAGAAACTCAAGCCCTATATGCGCAGTTTCATTTAGACTTTGACGCTCTAACTGCTGTGGTAGGTGCGCGTTATGTTAAAACTGACTTAACCTCTAACACCTTTGACCAAAGCGGCGAGTACGACTATTCAGATTTTCTACCAAGCTTAAACGTCACGTACACGCTCACCGACGATACAATACTGCGATTCGCTGCGGCTAAAGTAATGAGGCGACCTGAGTTTGGAGAATTAAGCCCAGCACTTAGCGTTGATAATTCACTCGTAACAGGCACGCAAGGCTCTTATCAGCTAGACCCGTATCGAGTGACCCAGTACGACTTCTCTGCTGAACACTACTTTGGCGAAGGTGGTATGGTATCAGCTGCTATTTTTTATAAAGACGTAGAATCATTCACCGTCGCGAGCAGCTCTTGTGTAGCAGATCCAGACACAGTAGAGGGGCAGAATGTTACTGAATACGTCAATGTATGCCTACTCGACACGGCTGGTGTTAGCCAAGCTGATGTGAATTATGTCACGGGCGATCAGGACCTTGCCTACGTTGAAGCCCAACGTGATGCAGGACTCACGGGCATTGTTATCGATACTGACGTAAACGGCGGGAGTGGTGAAGTTGCTGGGGTAGAACTTGCCTATCAACAACAGTTCAGCTTTTTACCTGGCATGTGGTCTGGGCTTGGCATAAGCACAAACTATACGTATGCAGACAGTGAACAGCCTGATGGCAACCCCTTATTGGATATTTCTAATCACACTTTCAATGGTCAAATTTATTGGGAACACGGGGGCTTCCAAGTTCGTTTAGCCTATAACTGGCGTGACAAATATCTAGACTCACAGGACGAAAAACGGGTTCGTCCAGTTGGCGCGCTAGCCACAGGTATTTACAATAGAACTAACCCCGATGAGCCGTTCTTTGACCCAACACTTGGCAACAATTATCGCGATGCACGGGGTCAATTTGACTTCTCCGCAAGTTATGACGTGAACGAGAACATCACCTTAGTCGCCAATGCGGTAAACCTTACGGCGGAACCCTACACCCAAGTTTCTGAACTGGATAGCATTTGGCTTTACAGCGAATCTGATCGTCGCTTTACCCTTGGAGTGCGCGGGCGCTGGTAAGAAGCGTACCGCCTCTCTTAATGGCGCTGTAGTGTGCTGCAGCGCTATTTTCTCTACCCCAATCTATAACAAATTCCCTAGGTTAATTCTATGAAAACAAGAACGCCATTAGTTGCGGCTAACATCCTAATTGCCTTCACTATTGTAGGATGCAACGGCAAATCAGAACCTGAAGAAAAAGGCACTTCCATCCAAGTACCCGGTGATAAATTCGATTTGAGTGGGTGGAATATCATGCTTCCTGTTGATGAAGACGGTGATGGAGCAGCAGATCGGGTTAAAAACAACGCACTCAAATACTATCAGCACGAAACGTTCTTTTACTTAGATGCAGACAACAATATGGTATTTGTTGCTCCTAACAAAGGCTTTACATCGCCCACATCAACAAACACGCGTAGTGAACTTAGACAAGTTTATACAAGCGAAAATGGGCAAGTACCTAGTTATGAAAGCCCTCGTAATTACTTCGCGTTATCCTCCACGCCGAATAACGAAAACTTTGCTGCTGTAGGCGGGCGAATGCAGGCCACACTTAAAGTTAATCACGTGTCGTTAAATGCAAAGTATGCCGACAAACCACCCGCTTATTCCGTGGTAGTGGGTCAGATTCATGCTGCAAAATTAAATGATGAAAAAACGGAAGACGCTGGCTTTGGCTGGGGTAATGAGCCTCTTAAAATTTACTACAAAAAGTACCCTAACCACGAAACAGGAACTGTTTTTTGGAACTACGAAAGAAACCTTCCTGAAAGCCATCCAGAGCGCATCGACATTGCTTACCCGGTATGGGGAGATGGCTGGAACACTAACACCGATCCAGGCAGTGACGGCATAGCCTTAGGTGAATCGTTTAGCTACGAGATTAATGTTTATGGCGATACCATGTACCTTACCTTTTCTGCTGCAAATCACCCCACGGTGAAGCATCAAATAAATCTTGCAGATAATGTAGATGCTTCTGGAAATATTGATGAGTATGACGACCCTATTGGATATAAAAACGACTGGTTGTTTTTCAAGGTTGGTGCGTATAACCAATGCAGCACAAAGGATGCGCCAACGTTTCGCTATCCAGCTTGCCCCGGTACAGGTAATTGGGACGTAGATAAAAAAGCAGGTAACTATACCAGTGTTTCATTTTCTTCTTTACAATTGGGTGACGCGGTAGCACCTAAGTAATGCGGAAAACCATTTGATACGTAAGCAGTTAGAGAACATTAAATGAATAAAACCAAAGTAAGACTTGTAGACGTTGCGACAAAAGCCGGCGTTTCAAAAAGTACCGCATCTCAATTTTTAAATGGACGCTTCGACTTCATGTCGTTAGATACCCGCTTACGATTGCAAAAAGCAGTCGAGGAATTAAATTATGTACCTAACAATATTGCGCGCAGTTTAAAAACCAATAAAACTCGTACATTGGGGGTTATTGTTCGCGATATCGCGAGTTATTACACAAGCCAAGCAATACGAGGCATGGACGATTATTGTAAAAAGCATGGCTACGACCTATTTATTTATAACTCTGACTTCGACCCCGCAACTGAGAAGAGTGCGCTAACTACGCTATGCCAGCTTAATGTAGACGGCGTTATTATTGCCTCGTGTGGCAACAACGCGAAGTTAATCGAAGATATTTCTAAAAATACTGTGCCAGTAGTTCAGTTTCAGCTTGAGCACGACGACTGCGATACGGGTATTGTTGTTGCTGATTACAAACGCGCATCATTTGAAGCCACAGAGTATCTCATCGAATTAGGGCATAAAGATATTTGCTTTGTCACCCAGCAGTTTGAAACGGTAAAGTCACGCCAAGAAAAATATCAAGGATTTGTAGATGCTCATAACAAGCACAACCTGCCGGTTAAGGAAGAACTGATCCTTCATTGGAGCAGAACTGAGGGCTTAGCCGCTTCTCCTGTAGAGCTTCTTAAATCAGATCTGTCGCCCACTGCTTTTTTCACTCAGCAAATTGCTATCACTGTTGATGTGCTAAAGGCGTTAGAGCAAGCAAATATTAATATTCCCGATGACGTTTCGTTGTTAGGTTTTGAAGAAATTCCTATGGCAGAGTTTTTCAGGGTTCCCGTAACAGTAGTAAGACAACAACCTTACGAAATAGGTAGTGAAGCTGCGAGTATGTTGCTGAACAAGATTAAAAGCGGAAAAGCCTTCAACACCCGTACTTTAGTGCCCTGTGAGCTAGTACTCAGGGAATCTTGCTCAACGGCGAAAGGCATAGCAAAGTTTTAAGGAGTGGATGTTTCCACTCCTTCGTTCCATAACACCACCCTGTTTCGTCCGTTCGCTTTTGCTAAATACAAGGCTTGGTCTGATTCTTTAATTAGAACGTTGATATCCTCTTCGCCCGGAGAGGTGCCTGCCACACCAATACTTACTGTCACTCGCAGCAGCTTATTGATATCGTGAGTAAATAGATGCATGCGTAAGTTCTCGGCTATTTGTTTAGCGTACTGAACACGCGTATTAGGTAAAAAGACTAAAAATTCTTCTCCGCCCCAGCGAAAAGTAATGTCAGAGCCTCTGACCTGCCCTTTAATTTCTTCTGCGACTTTTTGCAGCACCTTATCTCCCATGTCATGACCATACTTATCGTTAACTTTTTTAAACCAGTCGATATCAATAAGCATAACTGACATAAATTTATTGCTGCGCTTTCCGAGCTCCCAAATCGGGTACACCAAATCTTCAAAAGCGCGCCTGTTATAAAGAGAGGTTAGTGGGTCGAGCCTTGCGTCGCGCTCAGCATTTTTTCGTGCTTGCTGCACTTGCTTGTAGTTAAACGCCAGTGAAATAGACAGTAGAGACATTTCCAATACCATGCCAATTTCAATACCTCTGAATGCCCACTTTGAATAGGGAATAAGACCCCACGTGGCCAAACTCGACACCGTTGCGCCACCCGTTCCGCACAAAATAGCGGGGAGGAAAAACTTTGCAAGGGTGTCCCCATTTCGATAGGCTAGTATTCCGATACACAGCATCCAAACCGCAATTGATGTCAGTACCACCAGTTGTGACATCACCGCAAAAGAGCGGCTGCCCACCAACACGATTATCACCGCAAGAGCTACTAGTGCGCTATAAATATACTTCCTAATCCGATAAAGCCTAGGTAAGTAAAGTTGGGTATTGAGAAACTCAATGGTGAACCTGACCGCACTGAATAGATACAAAAACATAAACAATGGCATGAGCCACTGCTGAAGGAATACTGACTCTGACCAAACCCACCAAAAACCGTGGCCTGTGTAGGTAAAATTAAAGACCAGAAACGACAAAAGATATAGTGAATAAAGCAGGTAGCGCCGTTCTTTGAGGTAAAAATATAAAACTAGGTTGTATACCAGTAGAATGACAAGCGCACCGTATAAAGCGCCATAAAAATATGCATTTTCCGTAGACTTGTCTTTTGCCGCGCCGGAAGGTCCGACATAAATGGGAATAGTCATTGGGTCTTGGGAAGCAAACCGAAATATCACTAACGTATCTGGCTGGGTAAACCGATAGAAAAGTGATGGCATACGAGCATCTTCAAAACGAGCACTATGCGCTTGACTGTCACCAAGCTTAACATGATGTTTTCTTTGACCGCTTTCAAAGAAATAGATGTCGATGTCATCTAGCCACGCATTATCTACCTCTATCTTGAGAGGAAGGAATGGAACTGTTACTAGGCTGTGTTCAGTAGCGCGACTAGCAAAACCACTATAATTATTTTGATCAATTTCTAACACGCCCCAGATGGTGTTACTCGTAAACCCATAACTAACCCGCCCGTCAGTATTTTTAACTAAATCATTCTGCTTATATTTGTCAAAAATAGCGTCGGCAGATAACGTACTACCGTCTTCTAAGTACATCCAAAGCTTGTGATTAACCAACTCCATCTTATTTAATGCCACAGCTTCCTGCGCGTAAGCGTCAGAAAACCAACCCCATATGCTATGTGCTATTACCAAGCCGACAAAGAAAAAAAATGCTTTCATACATCAGCTCTTTCTAATAGGGGATTCAGATACAGGGCCGACAATAAAAAAGGTCCACCCTTGCTAACATCAATATTAAGTTACGCTTATTAACAAGGATTGTGAATAAGTTTATTGGCTAGAAAACAATGTAACCGCTTTTTCTTTGGTTAATTACACATTTACTTTATGCATAGATGCAGAAGCTTGGCATACTATAGTTCGTTCTGCCTATTCACAAAGCAGCAATTTACTGTTCTATTTCCCATAAACCTAAAGGCATTCGTTCTTTTTATGCTTAGCTTTATTACCAGTACGCTTATTCCTGTATTGATCCTTCTTTTAATGGGTTGGCTTTTTTTCCGAATTAAGTGGCTTAATGAAGGGTTTATTGAAGCTGGCTCTAAACTCGTATTTAACGTTGCGCTCCCTGCTCTACTGTTCTTATCAATTGCGCGGGCTGACTTTTCCAAAGCCGCTAATTTATCTCTTATAAGCGTGGGAGTGATAGGAACACTTATTGTATTTGCTGCGCTCATGATTATCTCTCACATGTCAGTACACCCTTACAAAGCCAGAGGTGTAGTTGTACAGGGGGGCTTTAGAGCCAACATGGGTATTATTGGCTTAGCCTATTGCGCTAACACCTATGGGCAAGAGGGTCTAGCGGTAGCGTCTGTCTACATGGGGTGTATTACCATCTTATTTAATGTACTTTCGGTCTTTGTTCTGAACTTTTACCAAGGTACCTCGCGATCATTAATGGGCCAAGTTACCGGCATGGCGAAAAACCCGTTAATCTTATCTATCGCTGCCGCTCTGCCCTTCTCATACTTTGAATGGCAGCTCCCGGATACAGTCGTTAAAACAGGAGAATATTTCGCTCAACTTACCCTGCCACTTGCACTTATATGTACCGGCGCCTCACTTCAGTTCCGCTCGTTTTCCAGTGACTGGTTTAATATTGTGCTTAGTACAACTAGCAAATGCGTGGTTTACCCAACTATATTGGTCGCTCTTGCCTATGCTTTCGGTTTTAAAGGAATGGAGCTTGGCATTGTTCTACTTCTCGCGATTTCACCCACGGCGGCGGCAAGCTATGTAATGGTGAGAAACTTGGGCGGTGATTATCGCTTAGCGGCAAGCATTATCGCAGTCAGCACATTAGTGTCTTTGCCTATTACCGCCCTAGCCTTTGGAATACTAAGCAAATTACAGCTGGTGTGACGAATACGCTCTAGCCCTTGTTCAATAGCTCTATTTTGCAATCGTCTTTATCACAACTTTTAGGGTAAATAGAATCAGAGCTATTAAATCCGAGCAATAGACCACCAAACCTGTCTTACCAATTAAATTACAAAATTTACCAAAATATTTAATTGGTCTGCTCCATTCTTCTTTCACTTCTGTTATTGTGTTTATTACAAATTGTCATTTTTAAATAACAACATTTTTACCCTACATCCGTTGTTGCCTGTTTTCATCAATGGCTATTTGATAACAAGGAAATAAATACAATGAACATTAAGAAATTTAGCCTTACCATGCTAGCTGTTGGTATCAGTCTGTCGTCTTTTGCTAGCGAAGCAAAAGGTCACCCTAGTCTTATTCTTACCGAGCCTGGCGTAGAAAGAATGAGAGACAATTTGGGTGAAGTTCCTCTGTTTGATAAAAGTTTGGCAACCGTTAAGCAAGAAGTAGATGCCGAAATTGCAATGGGTATTGATACGCCCATTCCAAAGGATTTCTCAGGTGGCTACACCCACCAGCGCCATAAACAAAACTTCTTCATTGCGCAAAAAGCTGGCGTACTTTATCAAGTGTTAGAAGATGAAAAGTACGCTAAATATATTCGTGACATGTTGTTTCAATATGAAGCCATGTACAAAGACTTACCCCTTCACCCGCAAAAGCGCTCATATTCGCGGGGTAAATTGTTCTGGCAATGCCTAAACGACAGCAATTGGCTGGTTTATATGAGCCAAGCTTATGATGCTATTTACGATTATTTATCTGCTGATGAACGTACAACACTGGAGGACAATCTCTTCCGTCCGTTTGCCGATTTTATTTCATTAGAAAACCCACAATTTTTTAATCGCGTTCACAACCACAGTACCTGGGGCATTGCTGCCGTAGGCATGATTGGCCTTGTTATGAACGATGAAGAGCTTATACAACGTGCGCTTTATGGTATTGAAGACGACGGCTTAGAAGTAGGCGGTAAAGACAACGATGGCGGCACTATTAAAGTAGAAGGTCAGCGTAAGGGCTTTTTTGCTAATTTAGAAGAGCCCTTCTCTCCAGATGGCTACTATACCGAAGGGCCTTACTATCAGCGCTATGCAATGTATCCTTTCCTAATACTTGCGCTGGCGATGGAAAACAATCGTCCAGACTTAAAAGTACTACAGCATAAAGACAATGTGTTGTTAAAAGGTATCGATGCACTTCTTAACCTTTCTGACGCAGATGGCGAATTCTTCCCGCTTAACGATGCTCAAAAGGGCATGTCTTATAAGAAAGCTTCATTAGTTACCGCAGTAGACCTCGCCTACTTTTATGGAGAGAAAGATCCTCGCTTGTTAAGCGTGGTAGAAAAGCAAGGACAAGTACTTCTTCAAGAATCGGGTCTTGAAGCCGCTATTGATATTCGAGATGGCAAAGCGGTTCCCTTTGTAAAGTCTTCCGTGAATTTAAGTGACGGACCTAACGGTGACCAAGGAGGTGTAGGCATTTTGCGTTATGGCAATGAAGACCTAACGCTTGTGTTTAAGTATGCTGCGCAGGGTTTAAGTCACGGTCACTACGATAAGTTATCCTTCTCATTGTACGAAAAAGGTGAGGAAGTCCTGCAAGATTATGGACTAGCTCGCTTTGTGAATATCGGTCAAAAAGGCGGTGGTAACTATCTAAAAGAAAACACCACGTGGGCTAAGACAACCATTGCACATAATACTCTATCAATAAATGGTACAAAGCATTTTGACGGGAAGTATGAGGTTGCCAGCCAACATCACTCTGATCTTTTCACTTTCGACGCAGAAAATGACAATGTAAAAGTGGTTAGTGCGACAGAAGAAAATGCCTACCCGGGTACGTTAATGCACCGTACTATGGCCGTGATCAAAGACGAAAACTTTGAAAAGCCGTTTGTACTAGACATTTTACGCGTTGATTCTGATAAGAAAAATCAATACGACCTGCCCTTCTATTACATGGGTCAGATAATTGATAAGAGCTTTACTCACGAATCACCTTCCACATTGGCACCATTTGGTGATGAAAATGGCTATCAACATTTATTTGTAGAGGGCAAGGGTAACGCAAGTGAAGGCAATACTAAGTTCCAATGGCTTCAGCATGGGAAGTACTACACGCTGACTTCGGTTACTAAAGCAGACGACCAGGTATACTTAACTCGTATTGGCGCAAACGATCCAGAATTCAACCTGCGTCGCGATGCAGCTATTACGCTTAGGCGAAATGATACCCAGGATACGGTGTTTGTTTCTGTAGTAGAACCACATGGTTCTTACAGTCCGGTGAGCGAATCGTCGATAAACTCAAGAAGCAGTATCAAAAATCTTGAGGTGGTTTTAAATAGCGACGCGTACACAGGCGTGCGTATTACCGACGTAAAGGGCGGTACACAGCTATTTATCATAGCCAATAGCAACAGCGATAAAGATTCTGAGCACTCTGTCACTATTGAAGGTCAAAAATACAGCTGGAGTGGGCCATATTTTTATAAATAGCGCTCACTTTTTTGGCGCCCCCCTAAGTCATTTAAAAAAGGCCTCAATTTGAGGCCTTTGTAGTTAGATATCGTCTTATTAGAATAAGTAAGATGCCGATAATTTAAAATTCCGCCCTGTTTCGTAATCTTGTACTGTATCGCTGCTATAAGATGCATGGGAGTAATAGGCTTTATCGAATAAGTTTTGTACCCCAAGGGTTACAGTAAGTGCACTTATATCTCTAGGTAGCCATTGCATGGTGATATTGTGAACTTGGTAACCAGCTTTGTGGATATCAGCACCACTGAATACTGAATCATCAGCTAGTGTAACAAGTGTTGTCCAGTTAACATTCAAGTCATAATCAGGCATGTCGTACCCAAGGTTTAGCGCAATACTATCCCCCACTTCGTAACGCAACTGGTCAACTGTTTCTAGGTGTTTAGAATCTGATTTTGAGTAACTTAATCGAGCATTAAACAGATCCTTTCGAAGGGAGATAGACGACTCGAATCCATCAATATCATAGTCGCCTGAATTGGCGTATAGACCCACTGGACGTCCTTTTCTAAATAAGCAACGCCCAGCGTTTTATTAATGCCGGTTTCAGCTTTAAGGCTTTGATCGAATACTGTGGTGTAGTCTACGTAGCTAGCACATTATAGCCAGTGTGCTCCGAGTTACCCTCAACTCCCAAGGTCACGTAGCTCAACTCGTTTTTATAAAGTGTACTTCTCATGGTAATGGCATCACCATAGTCTAATTCATGAGCGATAGAGGTACTTGTTCTTGTGTAATCAATGTCTTGAGTTTCAGCGTTAGTATCTTCAGCAAATTCAGCACCGAAGTTGGTTTTTACGTAATAGTCGCCGCGGTCGTTATATTTATCATATGAAAAAATAAGGCGATTATGCGCATTAACGTCCCAGCCTAACTTTAATACTCCATTATAAGTTCGCCCTTCGTTCCCGGTCACTTCGCGACCAGTTCCCGAATCGAAGTTATCCTTATCGGTATAGGTGTAATACAGCATAGCGTCTACGTTGTCAGAAATGCGTGTAAAAACCGTACCTGAGCCACCCCAGTAGTCATTTGAAGCAACATCGGTATGAAGGCGGGCTCCAAATTCCTGGCCAGGTAGTAATAAGTCTTTGGCATCTTTTGTTTCAAAAGCCACGCCACCCGATAACCCACCTGTTAGCACCGAGTTGGTACCGACATTGATATCTACGGCTTTCAATATATCGGCATTCACTAAAAGGTTGCCAGCGTGATGGAACATATTATTGTTTTGCGAGATCCCATCAATAGTAATATTCAGGTCTAAATCATCCACACCGCGAATATTAATTCCCTGCACAATAGAGTGTGAGCCACCAATATCGAGACCGGCTTGATCTCGTAATAGGTCGCTTAGGTGTGCCGCTTGTTTCTTTTCAATATCATCTTCTATTAGCGCTGAGTTGATAATATTTGTGCTCCACACTTCAATGACTTCGGTTTCTTCTTTATCGTCTACAGACACTACTGCATTAGTGTCAGCGTTTACTGTAGAAGACACCCCAGTTAGTAAAGCGCTAATTGTAAAACTCAGTGTGCTCAATTCGAAACGCGACAAAACATATCCCCTGTTAAAAATTCAAATGCTATTAAGAATGGTTTGCATTAAATGCTTTTGAGAGGACCGCGGCAACCAATAGTTTATGCACAACATGCATAGTGAGTATTTCAGTACTGAAAGCGACTTTTAACGAGTTCTCTGAACCACAAACATAAGGGGTCTGTATGGACGCGCTGGTGCCAATAAAGATAAACCTGCGAGTATTCTGACTTTATAGAGGAAGGTACTTTGCGAATGGCTACGTTATGGTTTTTTGCTATGTCTTCTGCAAGGTGTTCAGGTAGATAAAAAATAATATCAGTTTTCTCTACTAATCCACCAATATTAAAGAAGTGTTTCAATTTTACAGGCGTAGATACATTGCCTATGCCTAAGCTTTCCAGACTCTCTGCTATGGGAAGTACGCTTTCCCCTTGGGTCGATATTTGTCCGAAGTGACAGTCCTTCAGTCTTTCAATGGTAATGTCTTTGGTGGCGAGTCTGTGAGTTTGCGCCATTAGCAGCACAAAGTTTCGCTTAAAAAGAGGTAGTCTGTGAATTTTATCTTCCGCATTCTGTGGAGAATGACCACTAACAACGAAGTGGACATCTCCGTTTATCAATCCATTGAACTGAGGTTTGGGAGTAGAATCAATGTCAAGGGAGAGGCCTGGGGCCTGGCGTCTGATTTCACTAATAAGGGGCTCTATGAACACGCTCATTTGTGGTGGTAAGCCAAACAGTTTGATAGTGGCTCGGCTGGTTAGTGGGGTAAAGCTCTGCTTGTTAAGCATTCCCTCTACCATTGCTAATAGGTGGGTTAATTCTCCTTCTAAAGACTTTGCCTTCTCTGTGAGCACGTATTGCCCAGCCACTCTCGTAAGTAAAGGGTCATCGAACAGTTCGCGCAGCTTTTTAAGTGCTCGACTCACCGACGATTGGCTCATATTTAGCGTTAACCCAGTATTGCTAATATGCTTTTCATGGAGCAGCGTTTTTAAAACAATGAGAAGGTTAAGATCTAGTTTGCTGATATCCACTATTTTTCCGAGACCCCTTGCGTGAAACTAGGCGCAAAATACTAGCCAAGAGGCGAGCAATCAGTAGCGGCACACCTATTAACACTAAGGCTTTTATAAAAGGCAATATAAAGAGAATCGCTGCTGGAATGTCGGGTTTGCCTTCGCCGCCGTGTTGATAACCCGCAGCATTAATGTCTTGAGCAAATTGAGTTTGCTCAAGAGTTATCATTAGCAACCCTATGCATACAGATATACCAACAACGATAGCCGTTCGAGACTTCCAATCTTTCTTAATAAACTTCATTACAATGCCTTTTTCTTCATTTGCACAATGAGCGTTTTAATCCAACGAAAATGAAATGCTAAATGTAAACCTAAAATAGGCATGATTAACGTGGCTGAATCATGATGCATCTTCGACCAGAAATCCTGAATATTTAATGGAATACCTAGTGCAGGAAACAATGCAACAGACACTAAAAAACCACTAACTAAGACAAACATCATCAATAAATAAAGGTTACAGAGCAATTCTAATGAAGCTTTATAGCCTATACATTAAAAGTTAACCCTTTGTTGAAATAGACATTTAGTTATCCTTTACTCATTTATTGTATTTTTACTATACTCAAACCTAACAGAAACTAGCACGCTATTAACGATGTTTTTATTTGGGTTAGTAGTATCGTAAATACTGGTGTTTGTTTATCCACATTCGTTAAACGGATTTAATAAAATTACATGTTGCGACTTTTTCAAACACTTCAGGCACGTATAATCCTACTCATCGTAGTGACCGCTATACCTGGGTTATTTGGCATCTTCTACAACGCTTATGCTGAAAGAGAAAAAGCGATAAACTCAGCCATAAACCAAGCAATTAATACCGCAAGAACACACTCTAAAATTCAATCAAAAATAATAAATGAAACGCGTGCTTTCCTTCATAACTTAGCGCAATTTGATGCAGTACAACAACCTAGCTCTGAACAATGCAGCCGTTTTCTAGCTAACGTAATTAAAGTAAACAGCAATTATGTTAATTTAGGCGTTCCCGATAAAAACGGTAACCTACTGTGTAATGCACAGCCCTTAAAGCACTCAGTAAACGTATACGACCGCCCATACATAAAAAAAGCACTCACCACTCGAAGTTTTTCAATTGGCGAGTTTCAAATAGACCGTGCGACCAAGTTAACGAGTATCAATTTTGCCTATCCCGTTTTGGATTCCAAGCGAGGTAATTTAGTTGGCGTGGCTGTAGCCGTTATATCCTTAGACTGGTGGAATGAAATACTTTCTGAGTCTTACCTACCTATTAATACAGTTGCCTATATAACCGACAGCCAAAATAAAATTTTAGCGACTTTTCCAACAAGTAATAACCTTTTAGGCACGGCGCTGGACATTCAAGACAACACGAGTAGATATAAAAATGCGGTGTCAGAAGGCTACGCTTTCTTAAGCGATGGCCCTTATCAAAGAGTTTTCGTAAAGCACCCCATGTTTGATAATGGTCAACATATCAATATTACTATTGGTATTCCGCTAAAACATGTATTTGAGAATATTGATAAAAGACTTTTAAAAACCTCTCTAATCTTGACCTCTGTCGTTTTACTCTTCGTCTGCGTTTCAGTTTGGCTCATAAGAAGGAATGTTTTAATACCAATAAAAACGCTTCTTCAGTCCACTAAAGCACTTGCCCAAGGCAAAGAAATTAATAACACCACACCTAATGGCAGTATAGAGCTAAAAAAATTACAACAACGTTTTACACAGATGGCTAAAACGCGGTTAGACGCAGAAAAAAAAATGGTGGATAGTCAAGTTTCGCTCCAGAAAAGTAGAGACATGTTGGCTAGTCATATTGAAAATACGCCCTTGGGCTGCGTTACTTGGAACACGGACTTTATTTGTATTGATTGGAACAAATCGGCTGAATCAATTTTTGGTTTTAGCAAAAATGAAGCCATAGGAAAGCATGCATCTGAACTAGTTGTACCATCAGAACTACGAGATGAAATTGATAGTGTATTCACGCTATTGCTTGAGGGAAAAAAACCGGTTCGCAAAGTAAATGACAATGTTACTCGTTTGCTAGAAACCATTACCTGTGAATGGTACAGCACGCCAATTTTAGACTTCTCTGGAAATGCCATAAGTGTAATGTCTCTAGTGCAGGACATCACAAAGAATAAACGTATGGAGGACAAACTTCGGCTGTCGGCTAGCGTTTTCTTGCACGCCAAAGAAGGCATATTTATCACAGACGGTAACGCCAACATTATTGATGTAAACAAAACGTTCGAGGAAATAACGGGTTACTCGCGCACCGAAGTTTTAGGTAAAAACCCAAATATGTTTAAGTCGGACAAACAATCTGCTGAGTTTTATGCTGAACTATGGGCGTCAATTACCAATGAGGGTTACTGGACAGGAGAAATTTGGAACAGGAGAAAGAATAACGAAATCTACGCCCAGCTGTTGACGATTAGCGCCGTCAAAGACGCTCACGGTGATGTGCAAAATTACATTGCTATCTTCAGCGATATTTCTGAGTCTAAACAGCAGCAATATCGCTTAGAGCAAATGGCACATTATGACGTGCTCACTAGCCTACCCAACCGTTCCCTTCTGGCTGAACGTTTAGACAAAGCACTGCTTGATTCCCAGAAAGACTGTAAGTTTGTTGCGGTTGTTCTCCTTGATTTAGATGGCTTTAAAGAAATAAATGATAACTTTGACCACAGTATTGGCGATGAACTTCTTGTTACCCTCTCAAAACGCTTTAAAAGCACTTTGCGCGATACCGATACAATCTCTCGCTTCGGTGGCGATGAATTTGTGGCCGTGCTTGCGAATCTAGAGCAAGCTAACGACTTTATGAATATCGTAAGAAATATGCTAAAAGAGGCCTCTAAGCCGGTAATTTACCAAGACCACAAATTAAAAGTATCTGCAAGTATAGGTGTTACTGTTTACCCCACTGATAACACTGATGCCGACCAGCTAATTCGACACGCAGATCAAGCTATGTATCTAGCAAAGCAAAAAGGAAAGAACTGCTTTCACTTGTTCGATATAGAGTCAGAAGACGCGATTAAAGTGCGGCACGAATTACTTCAGCGTATATCTAGAGCGCTGTTAGAAGAAGAATTTGAACTTTACTATCAACCCAAAGTGAATATGCGTTCGAAAGCTGTGATTGGAGTAGAAGCTTTAATCCGTTGGCAGCACCCTGAACGCGGGTTACTTGCTCCCAATGAATTTTTACCGGCTATCGAAAACCACCAAATTAGCATTGAAATTGGGGAGTGGGTTATAAGAGAATCACTGCGTCAACACGAGTTATGGAAACGAGAAGGCATCGACCTCAAAATTAGTGTCAATATTTCTGCGTTACAGATTAAGCAACGAAATTTTCCATCTCGTCTCGCCCACTTACTATCTGAAACGCTGCATACTCCCCCCTCATCGTTACAGCTGGAAGTACTTGAAACCAGCGAGTTAGGCGATATCAATCGTGTAGCAGAAATAATGGATAAATGTGTATGTTTAGGTGTTAAATTTGCCATAGACGACTTCGGTACGGGTTATTCATCTCTTACCTATTTAAGACGTTTGCCTGCTGAAGTTATCAAAATTGACCAAAGTTTTGTGCGCGATATGCTGGTAGACCCTGAAGACGAAACCATTGTTAAGGGGGTAATAGCATTGGCTAAATCTTTCAACCGCGACGTTATTGCTGAAGGTGTAGAAACCCGTGAACATGGCGCAACATTAATAGCTTTAGGTTGTGAACTCGCTCAAGGCTACGGTATCGCGCGCCCGATGCCTGCTAACAACTTATCGATATGGTTACAACAGTGGGCAGCAAACAAAGAATGGGAAGCCATATAGAAACGGGGGAACTTTCAACGGCCCCTGTTGTAATCATCAAACAAAGTTGGATAAAGCTCAGGCAACGCACACCAACTATTAATGACTGGAACCTCGCCAAAGGAATTAGACTGCTTTCCCTCAAAGTGGCTGGCGCCGGTGTATTTTACAACCTTCATTCCAGCGCTTAACGCTCCAATTATTCCTGCATCAGAATCTTCTATGACTAGGCATTTTTCAGGTAATACGCCCATTTTCTTTGCCGCCAATAGAAAAATATCAGGCGCAGGCTTCCCTCTTGTAACCTCAGCACTTGTGGTTATATCGCTATTAAAAATGCTGTCTAGTGCCGTTGTTTTTAAAGAAAAAGCCACTCGCTCGGGATGGCTGCTTGTCGCTATACATTTGGGCAAAACGAGACGATGCAATAAATCTTCCAAACCATTAGTTGGCGCAAGCTCTTCGGCAAATACGGCCAGTAACGCAGTTAAATAATCATCCCTAAACGCTACGGGAAGGCTGATATCAAAATCTTCCGCAATTTGCGCTTTTGCAGAATCATAACTTTTACCTAAAAAGTGCCTATCAAAGTAATCGCCATCTATTTTTACGCCAAGGTCCTGTAGCATAGAGATAAGCACGCTCTTGCACAAAATTTCACTGTCAATAAGTACTCCATCACAGTCAAAAATAACCAACTCTATATCGGTGTATGTTGCTGTTGGCTTTTTCTGTTCCATGTTTATTCCTTGCTTTTCCTAACCGTTGTTACACATATATCTTGTGCCATTACGCGCTACCGTTATTTATTCAATAGCGTTGTTAACCGTGTTTTCGATGTTTCATATATTGATGTGAAAAGGTGAAAGGCCTTATTTACACAAAAACTCGCATATGATGAAAGTGCTCAAAAAATAGAGCACTTGCGATGTATAAATTAGGGCCTAATATTCAATTTCCAAGCAATACCACTATGCTGCTGAAGACGGGTGTTCTTCCCCCCACGACAACTCGGGGATTGTTACGCCATCTTTGTCGAAGTACATGATTTTTTCTTCAGCTGCCGCCAAGTGAATGATATCACCATAAGCGACTTTACAATCTCCATCAGCTTTCACTGTTAATGTACCGACACCGTCAACATGAACATGTAAAAAGGTTTCAGATCCTAAGTGTTCAATCACGCCAACTCTGCCGGTCCACAAGCCCTCTTCTTCTGTTATCTTGAAGTGCTCTGGACGAACACCCAAGCTGCACGTTGGGTCGCCCGCTTTAGCATCTACGCTAATAAAGTTCATTTTTGGTGAGCCGATAAAGCCTGCCACGAATTGGTTTACTGGCTTTTGATAAAGCTCTAAAGGCGTACCTACTTGTTCGATAATACCGCCATTGAATACCGCAATTCGGTCGGCCATGGTCATGGCTTCAACTT
Source organism: Alteromonas sp. ALT199 (assembly GCF_018619335.1). GTDB lineage: Bacteria > Pseudomonadota > Gammaproteobacteria > Enterobacterales > Alteromonadaceae > Alteromonas. Next base: position 50,797 of record NZ_JAHHDX010000077.1, read on the forward strand.
GATCGTGAGTAACATAAATCATGGTGGTATCTAAGCTTTTATGAAGCTCAGATATTTCAAGGCGCATGTTCACGCGAAGTGACGCATCTAGGTTCGACAGTGGCTCATCAAACAAGAACGCTGAAGGCTGGCGTACTATAGCTCGACCGATAGCAACACGCTGACGCTGCCCGCCCGAAAGCTGACCCGGCTTACGGTCAAGGTAGTCGGTAAGGTTAAGCATTTTCGCCGCTTTTTCAATTTTCTGCTCAATGATTGCAGGCTCCACTTTCGCTTGTTTTAGTGGAAACGCAATGTTGTTTCTTACCGACATATGAGGGTAAAGGGCGTAAGACTGAAACACCATAGCCAAACCCCGCTGAGCTGGCGGCATGTCTGTCGCGTCCTGGTTATCAATTTCGATAGTACCGCTTGTGGTGTCTTCAAGGCCCGCAATCATACGTAGTAAGGTTGACTTACCACAACCCGACGGTCCAACAAACACGATGAATTCACCGTCTCGAATTTCTAAATCCAGCGGCTTAATCACGTTAACGTCGCCGAAGCTCTTTGTTACTTGTTTTAAGGTAATACTTCCCATTTTGAAGCTCTCCTATTTAACTGCGCCGAAGCTTAAGCCGCGCACTAACTGTTTCTGACTAAACCAACCAAGAATAAGAATTGGCACCACGGCCATGACTGAGGCGGCTGATAGTTTTGCGTAAAATAACCCCTCTGGGCTTGAGTAACTGGCGATAAATGCTGTTAAAGGCGCTGCGTTAGCCGCTGTAAGAATGAGTGTCCAAAATGCCTCGTTCCATGCCAAGATAACGTTTAACAATAATGTTGACGCAATCCCTGGTAGCGCTATCGGCAACAGCACCTGAAAGATCTCTTGCTTTATTCCAGCGCCATCCATACGTGCAGCTTCTAAGATTTCATTAGGGATTTCCCTAAAATAGGTATAAAGCATCCACACCATGATAGGCAGGTTGATAAGCGTCATTACAATGACCAAACCAATGCGTGTATCTAGTAATCCAAAATCGCGAAATAGCAGGTAAATAGGAATTAACACGCCTACCGGTGGAAGCATCTTGGTAGAGAGCATCCACTTAAGTAGGTTCTTTGTGCGCTTAGTTTGAACAAAGGCCATCGACCAAGCTGCTGGAATAGCAATAAGCAACCCAAGAAGACTAGCCCCAAGCGAAATCACAACCGAGTTCATGAAATGGTCGAAATAAGGAGACCGAGAAAGTACTTCAGCATAGTTCTCCAGCGTCCAATCGAACATAAACAAACGAGGCGAAGCAGAAATGGCCTCTGACTCAGTTTTAAAGCTTGTAATAATCGTCCAAAGAATGGGGAAGAAAATCATCCCGCTCACTGTCCACGCCGCAAGGGTGTAGATAAGTTTTGATTTATTCGTATCTTTAATCGCCATTACTTATCCCTCTAAGTTCTTGCCAATAAGGCGCATTAGGAAAATAGCGACTATGTTGGCAATGACCACTGCCACAATGCCGCCTGCAGAACCACCGCCTACATCAAACTGAAGAAGCGACTGGGTATAAATAAGGTAAGTAATATTGGTCGATGAATATCCAGGGCCACCGCTGGTCGTTACTAAAATTTCAGCGAAAATCGATAGCAAGAAAATCGTTTCAATTAAAATTACTGCCGTAACCGCGCGAGAAAGGTGAGGTAACACGATATATACAAACTTGCTCCATGGACCGGCACCGTCAAGGTCTGCCGCTTCTAGTTGCTCTCGGTCAAGCGATTGAATAGCAGTAAGTAAAATCAGTGCAGCAAACGGTAGCCACTGCCACGACACAATGATAATTATTGATAGCAAAGGCAGTTGTGCAAAAAAGTCGATAGGGGTTACGCCAATGAACTCAGCGAAGTGAGCAAACAGACCATTCACTGGGTTCATGAACATGTTTTTCCATACCAGCGCCGATACTGTAGGCATAACGAAAAATGGCGCAAGTACCATAATGCGTACGTAGTTTCGCCCCCATATTGCCTGGTCTAATAAAACCGCTAAGCCAATTCCGCCACAAATAGTGATAAACAACACACCGCCTACCAGCAGCAGGGTGTTAAAAAATGACTCGATAAACGCGGGGTCAGTTAAAAAGAACTCGTAGTTGAGAAAGCCGATAAATTCGTTATCGCCCGGCATTAGCAAGTTATAGTCTAATACCGAGAAATAAAGGGTCATGCATAGAGGCACGATCATCCATGCTAAAAGCAAAGAGACCGAAGGGAAAAGCATGATTTTGGCTAAAGTACGAGATTGTGTGGTCGCCATGACTAGCCCTCTTATAATTATTAAATGGGAAAGTGCGATAGAGCACTTTCCCTATGGTTAACGCTGGTTATTTTGGGTAACGTGCTTTGCGCATAGCGCGTTCAACTAAACGCTGTGAGCTTTGCAGAGCTTGGTCTACCGTCATACGACCGGTTAGTGCTGCGCTAAACTGCTGACCTACCGCAGTGCCAATACCTTGGAACTCAGGAATTGCGACAAACTGAATACCTACGTAGGGTACAGGCTCTACTGTTGGATTTTTCGGATCTGCAGAATTAATTGAATCTAAGGTAATTTGTGCAAACGGCGCAGCTTCTAAATAAGCGTCGTTCTCATATAGTGAGGTACGTGTGCCCGGAGGGACATTCGCCCATCCTTTTTTGTCTGCAACAAGGTTTGAATAACCTTTTGATGTTGCCCAGCTAATGAACTTCATTGCCGCATCGGTTTTCTTACTGCTTGATGGGATTGCTAAAGTCCAGGCCCATAGCCAGTTTCCGCGTTTACCCAAACCGTTATCTGGCGCTAGCGCGAAACCTACTTTGTCGGCAACTTCAGAGTCTTTCTCGTTAGTTACAAAGCCACCCGCTACTGTAGCGTCAATCCACATGCCGCATTTGCCGGTTTGAAAGAGCGCTAAATTTTCGTTAAAACCATTGGCTGAAGCGCCAGGAGGACCGTATTTATCCATCACATCTACGTAGTACTCTAACGTATCTTTCCACGCTTTAGAGTCGAACTGCGGCTTCCAGTTTTCATCGAACCAGCGAGCACCAAAGGAGTTAGACATTGAGGTTAATAGCGCAATGTTTTCGCCCCAACCGGCTTTACCGCGAAGACAAATGCCGTATACACCAGCATCTTTATCGGTCATTGCTGCAGCGGCTTTTTTGATAAAGCTCCATGTAGGCGCTTTTGGCATTTCTAAGCCCGCTTTTTCCATTAGGTCGGTGCGATACATCACCATTGAACTTTCACCATAAAACGGCGCAGCATAAAGCTTATCGTTTACTGAAAGACCGCTGCGAATTGCGGGCAATAAGTCATCAATATCGTAATCGTCACCTAGCCCGTTAAGTTCAGTAAGCCAACCCTGCTTGCCCCAAATCGGTACTTCATAGGTGCCTATCGTCATTACATCGTATTGACCACCGCTAGTAGCAACGTCAGTAGTAACGCGCTGACGAAGAATGTTCTCTTCTAGCGTTACCCATTTAAGGTCAATATCAGGGTGCTGCTTTTCAAACTCGCTGCTAAGCGACTTCATAGTGATCATGTCGCCATTATTTACTGTAGCGATAGTGATAGTTTCTGCCTGCGCTGCCGCATTAATAGTTAGTGCGCTGGCTATTATCAAAGATAGTTTTTTTAACATCGGGTCTCTCCCCTTTGTACTCTTTTCAGATATGACTTTCCCCTCCCCGCCCAAATTGGGTTAACGCGGGGATAAGAAAATCAGAGGTATTAAAGTAAATTAGGTGGTTAGACAGCGAAGCAACTCAGTGCCTAACCTTTTTGGTTAAAACTCGGCTAGCGATTAAAACTTAACTGAAATTTCAGAAGTTAGGCCGTCGAAACCAGCACCAATCTGACCACCAGAATTAACGCCTTCGTCTTGGTCTACGTATTCCACTTTCCAAAGGGTGCGGTCGTTAATCCAATAGCCCGCAGATACCTGTAAACGGGTTACGTCGTTATCTGTTTGCTCAATAAGGTCTGACGTATTTTCAGATTCTGCATAACGTGCAGCAACATAGAGCTTCTCTGGAATGATGTACTGCTGCGCTTCTACAACCCAGTACTCGACTGACGAATCAGCTTCAATGACTTGGTTAGAATCGAACGTAGTACCGGTTGGGTCTAACACGCCTTCATTACCGAAGTAAGTGATACCTGCAACAGCATTACCGTCTACGTCTGCAAATGTATAATCATCAGTTGCTTTACCTAGCATTAAAATAACGCTGGTTTGGTCGCTTGGCTGATACGCCAAGTTAAGCTGCATAATTGATTGATTAAGTCCAGGTAGTGCGCCTACGTGAGTATCACGTTCACTGGAGGCAGACGCAGAAAAGTTATAGTTTTCACCGTCACCAAAACGATAGTTGGTCGTGGTAACGCCATCTAAGCTGGCTAAACCATTTTCGAATACAAGTTGATCCCCTTGATTAGCATTGAAGAAGTTAAGTCCGGCTTTAAAACCACCCTCAAATTCCAAGGTACCTTGCAAGCGGTAGTTGTAACCACGCTCTTCTTGGAAAGCTTCACCAAAGCTTGACGTAGTCATGTGACCCGCCACATTGTATGAGCGAAGAATTCCGCTATCGAAGGTTTCGGTATAGCTTAGTTGAATACCGTTTTCGGCAGTGGCGTAGTCGTTAATGCCGTTACCGATAAGTGCGTTACCTTGGTTGTCCGCACCGTCTTGGAAACCTTTAAACTGGAAAGGAGAAGCACCAATGTTGCCTACTCGTAAAATAAGGCTAGCGTTCTCTTTTTCATAGCCAGTCAAACCAAGCATATCAAATTCAACACCGGCAAAATCTTGGTGAAATGAGAAGTCTCTGTCTCCATTATTACCGAAGTCATTAGGCTCTTCTGCAATATCAATATCGGCAGTAATATTTTCGGTAATTTTGAACTTAAACATTAAGTTAACGCGAAGACGACCGAAACCGTCAGACTGGGTTTCATCCTCTGGGCGGAACGCACCGTCTTTGGCTTGGATAGCCTGATAATTCTGCATAGCTAAGAAGTTAACTTGAACTCGACCATCAAGAAATTCGTTGGGTTCACTAGGTGGTACATACATCGGCTTTTCTTGGCTTAGCTCTTGCGCTATACCTAACGTCGGCACGGTTGCAGCCATTACAGCGGCAGCAATCAAACTCAGAGATGCTCGTTTCGAGTACTTGGTTAGTTGCGCCATGTCGTTCGTTGTATTTAGTCCCATTGTGAACCCTCTTTTATTCTTTCGTAATTGTGTGGAGTGTAATTTTTGAAGAGTCTTCGTATCTTGGAGAGGTCGGGAAAAACATCACTAAAACCCAAATGCTCACACAAAGATCAAATGCTCAACATGCGAGAATATGACCATTATTTGTTACCCTCGTCAACCAAAAAATTAACAAGTTTTTATCAAAGATTCGATAGAAACACTTAAAATTTTAATTTAATTGAGGTTT
>NZ_JAHHDX010000169.1 GCF_018619335.1 Alteromonas sp. ALT199
TTTGTGTCTATAAATTATTAAAACAATAATAAAGGGAAATAACATGGCTATCAGAGGCGAATTTTCCTCTCGTATAGGGTTTGTGCTAGCAGCGGCAGGCTCAGCAGTTGGACTTGGTAATATCTGGGGGTTTCCCACAAAAGTCGCGAGTAACGGCGGCGCTGCATTTGTTCTCGTGTACCTACTTCTAGCTTTTGTACTTGCTTACCCCGTTCTCATGGCTGAACTTATTATCGGACGTAGTTCACGTTCAAATATGGTTGACGCCTTAGGTAAAATATCAGGCAATTTTGTTGGAAGGCTAACGGGTATTTGGGGCTGTGTTACGGTTTCTCTCATTCTTGCGTTTTACGCTATTGTAGGCGGATGGATGCTAGTTTATTTCGTCGATTCTGCTGTTAGCATGGTGGGTCTAACCAGTGCAAGCGACTGGCTACTTACATCATCAGTTACGCGTAACGTTATTTTTTGCTTTTTATTCATGAGCTTAACCGCATTTATTGTTGTTGGTGGCGTGAAGTCCGGTATTGAGAAATGGTCAGTCCGTCTTATGCCTACTTTGGTTATTCTCATCCTTGCATTGATTGTATATGTAAGCCTGCAGCCCGGGGCCGTTGAAGGGTGGTCAGCATATTTAGTGCCTGACTTCTCACGCGTCTTAGACCCAGACTTACTCATTAACGCAATGGGCCAAGCCTTTTTCTCTATGTCGCTGGGTGTGGGTACCATGCTAGTTTATGGCTCATACCTAAGTAAAAACGAAAATTTACCAAGTATTGGTGCTTCGGTTGCGTTGGTTGACATTGGTGTTGCCGTCATTGCCGGTATGCTTATTATTCCAGCTATGTATGTTGCTCTGAATAACGGTGTTGAAATTTTTACGCCAGAGGGCGCGTTAATACAAGGTGATACACTTATATTCAAAGTGCTACCGGCGCTGTTTGATACCATTGGTACTGTAGGGCTCTTTGTTGCATTTACTTTTTTTGCACTGATGGCAATTGCAGCAGTGACATCTTCTATCTCAATGTTAGAAGTTCCTGTTGCATTCATGGTGGAAAGTAAAGGCCTTCAACGTAAGAAAGCTGTGCTATTGATGGCGTCGATTATCTTCGCATTAAGCTGCGTCATAATATTCAATTTTGACACCTTGTTCGGGTTCGTAATTCAATTAACTACAGAATATAGCCAGCCGCTATTAGGGTTAGCATTATGTATCTTCGCAGGGTGGGTTTGGCGCAGAGATGCAATACTCGAGGAACTTAAACAAGGTGACCAATTTGCTGAGCACAGTATTTTCTGGAAGATTTGGCCTTGGTACGTGCGCTTTGTTTGCCCTGTAATCATTGCTTTAATGTTCTACCGGTCAGTATTCTAATCGCTCTAGTAAAAGCAAACAGCTCGCTTAACGCGTTATAAATACAATAAAAAGGTTTTTAAAAACGACAATGACGAATAAAGAATTAAAAACGCCGTCACTTCTCGATGCAATGCTTCCTATTCTTGCGCTAGTGATAATGATGGGAAGTGCGGTTTATCTGTTTGCCGATAATTCCTCATATGGGCCGAATCAGATTGCGTTGCTTTTGGCCATGGGAATCGCCGCTATCATCGGTATGAAAAATGGTTATAGTTGGAAAACTATTGAGAAGGGCATTGTAGACGGTATTTCCATGTCGTTAGGTGCTTGCCTGATACTATTGGCGGTAGGTTCTTTGATTGGAACATGGATGCTAGCAGGGACTGTCCCCACGCTAATTTATTTTGGTTTAGAACTACTTAATCCTTCGTTTTTTTATGCTGCTGCTTGCCTTATTTGTGCCGTAGTCGCTATGAGTATCGGAAGTTCGTGGACAACCGCAGCAACAGTGGGTGTGGCGCTAATGGGAGTGTCAGCAGGCATGGAAATGTCGGCTGCTATTACAGCAGGAGCGGTGGTTTCTGGTGCTTATTTCGGCGATAAAATTTCCCCATTGTCAGAAACTACTAACTTGGCGCCAGCGGTTGCGGGAACCGATTTATTCGAACACATTCGCTATATGTTGTGGACAACTATTCCAAGCTTTGTCATTGCACTTATTCTGTTTACTGTACTTGGCTTTAGTGAAGTAGGCGAAGCAAAAGCCGAGCGTATTGAACAAATGCAACTTTTGCTTAATGAGTCTTTTGATCTGGGTTGGCATTTGCTTATTCCTCTTATCGTTCTACTTACCTTAGCAATTAAAAAGATGCCCGCGTTTCCAGCAGTTTTTATTGGTGCATTGTTAGGCGGTATTTGGGCGGTAGTTTTTCAGTGGGACGTTGTTACATCTATGGCTAGCAGTGACGATTCGGCAAATATTGGCGCACTAAAAGTCGTGTGGACCGCACTGTTTGATGGCGTAAGCTTCTCTACACCAGATGAAAATTTAAATAGCTTACTGTCCCGTGGCGGCATGTCATCTATGCTAAATACCATTTGGCTTATTATCTGCGCTATGTCCTTTGGTGCGGTACTTGAGCGTGTTGGTCTGTTAAAACGTGCAGTGTCAGCCATACTCATTGGTGCAAAATCAGCGGGCGATATGGTGAGCCGTACTATTCTTACATGTTTTGGTACTAATTTAGTTACTGCCGATCAGTACATCTCTATCGTGATGCCTGGTCGCATGTATAAAGAAGAGTTTAAAAAGCGCGGCTTAGACCAGCTAAATCTATCTCGCAGTCTTGAAGATGGTGGTACGCTTACGTCTCCACTTATCCCTTGGAACACTTGTGGTGCTTACATGCACAGTGTTTTGCTTGTTAACCCTTTTGACTACGTGTTTTATGCATTCTTTAACGTAATCAACCCGATTCTAGCTGTTGTTTATGCGTATTTAGGTATTAAGATTTTACGTATTACGCCTCCACACGTCGAAGTTAACAGCAAAGAAACGGTTTAACCAAACGTTTCAAATAAATCCACGTAGGCTTTCTTCTAGGAGGATCTATGTCAGTTCAAGCTAAACGTCGGGCGGATTATCAGCCGCCCGCATTTTCAATAGCAACAGTTGACCTACATATTACGCTACACCCAACACAAACTAAGGTTATCAGCACATTATCTGTTACCCGTAATGGCAACCATAACGACCCGTTAGTGCTTGATGGCGATAACTTATCACTAAATGCTATTACTATTAACGGTACACCTTTATCGAGCAACGAATACAAGACAAGCGATGCGTCGTTAAGTGTTGTCACAAGTCTCGACAATTTTGTTTTAGAAATTACTAACACCATTGCGCCTGAACAAAACAAAGCCCTTGAAGGTTTATATTTGTCGGGCGGTGCCTATTGCACCCAGTGCGAAGCAGAAGGGTTCCGTCGGATTACCTATTTTTTGGACCGTCCCGACGTTTTATCAGTTTATACAGTCACTGTGGTTGCTGATAAATCAGTGCCAATGTTGCTTGCTAATGGTAACCCGGTAGACAAAGGTGATATCAACGCCGACACACATTTTGTAAAGTGGCATGATCCCCACCCAAAACCTTGCTACCTTTTTGCTTTGGTTGCCGGCGACTTTGATTTACTTACCGATAGCTACACTACGACAAGCGGAAAGGAAGTTGCGCTAGAACTGTATGTTGATAAGGGTAAAAAGTCGCAGGGCGTTTTCGCATTAGAATCGCTTAAGCGGGCGATGAAATGGGACGAAGATGTTTTCGGTCTTGAGTACGACTTAGATATTTACATGATTGTTGCTGTCGATTTCTTCAATATGGGGGCGATGGAAAACAAGGGCTTGAACGTATTTAATAGTAAGTTTGTTTTAGCCGATCAAAAAAGCGCAACCGACGATGACTTTTTCAATGTGGAATCTGTTATTGCACACGAATATTTCCACAACTGGACAGGCAACCGTGTTACCTGTCGCGATTGGTTCCAATTAAGCCTTAAAGAAGGCCTTACTGTATTCAGAGATCAACAGTTCAGCGCTGATATGACCTCGGCGTTAAGTAATCGCATAAAGCATGTTCGCGTAATGCGTGAGCATCAATTTGCTGAAGATGCCAGTGCAATGAGCCACCCAATTCGCCCTGAAGAAGTGATTGAAATGAATAACTTCTATACGGTGACCGTGTATGACAAAGGGGCAGAGGTCATTCGTATGTTCCATACATTGCTTGGGCCTGATGGCTTTAGGCTCGGTATGGATGAATACTTTAAAAGACACGACGGTCAGGCGGTAACATGTGATGACTTTATTTCAGCCATGCAGTCAGCTACCGATTTAGATTTAACCCAGTTTACTCGCTGGTATAGTCAGTCTGGGACACCTGTTATCTCGATTGAGCATAGCTGTGAGCCTACAAGTAATGGTAGCTATACGCATATCTTTACATTGTCACAGCAAACGCCTGCAACTTCTGACCAGAGTGAAAAGTTTCCGCTGTATATCCCGGTCAACATTGAAATTATTGATGGAGAAGGGAATACCTATACGGACAACGAATCTCTTATCGAAAACGGTATGGTTATCTTAAAAGACCCGTCAATACATCTTACCGTTAATGCCCAGTGTGAAGAGTTAACACCTGTGTTATTAGGTAACTTTTCAGCGCCAGCAAAGGTAGAAAACCCATTAGGTACAGATTCACTGCTGACCATCTTTAAACATGCGAAAGATCCATTTAATCGCTGGGATGCAATGCAAACCTTATATGACCGCTGTGTGAAACAATTGGAAGAATCGCCAGGTTCTGCCATTAGTAACGATATCTGGAACGGTATCAGGCAAGCTATTGCGCAAGAGCAAAATAACCTTGAATTACTTGGTGAATGCTTGGTTATTCCTTCGTTTGAAACCTTGTGTCAAACTCGTAGCAATATAAATGTGTCCGCGCTGTCAAAAGCAAGAAAAGCTTTTTGCAATCAGTTTTCTCGTGCTCTAGAGAAAGAGCTATTAGCAGTGTTTAATAACATTAAACAAACCGCATTCAGCTACACACAAGATGCGATAAATAGACGACGCTGCAAAAATGTCGTGCTTGCTCACTTAGCCCGGTTGCCCCAACATGAAGAGCTAGTGGTGTCGCAATTTGATGATGCAGATAACATGACCGATACGCTGGGGGCGCTTAGAAGTGCTCAACACTGCAGTTCTGCCACATTCGATGGCTTGATGGCTCAATTTGAACAAACATGGAAACACGACCCTCTAGTTCTAGACAAATGGTTCGCGCTTCATGCGACACAAAATCGCAACGACATTTTTGCCACTATCACCATGCTTTGTGAGCACCCTCAGTTCGCTATGAGTAATCCAAACCGTGTTCGCTCAGTCATTGGTAGTTTTGCTTTTTATAATAGTGAAAGGTTCCATGCGCTTGACGGCAGCGGATACAAATTCGTGACTGACTACTTGCTTAAGCTAGATGCTGTTAACCCTCAGGTCGCAGCACGAATTGTAACACCGTTAACCCAGTGGCAGGGTTTTGCTAGCGAACATCAAGTTCATATGAAACAGCAGCTTGGGCGCTTAATCAACCATAAAGGGTTAAGTAAAGATTTGTTCGAAAAAGTAAGTAAAAGCCTTGCTTATGACAAGCATTAGTCCGACGGATTCTGTTTTTTACTTTTCAATAAACGCACCTTACAAACAATGTGAGGTGCTTTATGTCCCGGCTATGCCAGATGTGGTCATGGTGAGTGAGGCAGGTCTCAGCGTTCAAGTGCCTACTAACCGGCTTCGACAATTTGTAACCTCAGATGGTATTAAAGGTCGCTTTAGGATGGTCATCGACGCTAATAAAAAAATTAAATCTTTTGAAAGGCTCGCATAGTGGCTTTGCTTTTATTTACTAGATAATTTCGATACACATCTTTTGACCTACATTTGCTCTACATATGTAGTAGTGGCTCCGTCAAATTGTTTCCATAAATCCTGTACCAGTTAAAACAATCCACTTTACAAGTGAATTTGTACAAAATTCCTGCAAGTTTATAAATAGCTTTTATACTCCCCATAAAGCAATAACTATTTGATACGACTAATGTTGTAAATTTTGTTAACTGGTAGGATTAGTTCTTGCGGTTATGGCAAAATGATGTAATGATTTTGTTAATCGTTATGGTTGGTCATGATGTCACGCATTAAGTCACATCGACTTGGGAGTATAAAAATATGAAAAATGGGCCTAGCGCTTTTAAGATATCACCGGTAGCGGCGGGAGTTCTCTCGTTGCTAGGTGCCGCTGCAGTTCCAGCACACGCTGCAAACTGGCAAGTGGGTGATGTAAGTATATCTTTAGATTCGACATTTACTTTAGCTACAAGTATTCGAACAGAGGCAAGAGATTACGACCTTATTGGTAACAGTAACCACCCTCAATTCGACTGGAGCGGTTATCATGCTGCTTTCAATCCTTTATACCCAAGTGGAGACGTGTGGGGTCTAGCAGATGGCGCGTATTCAACAAATGGTGACCTTGGTAATCTTGCGCACGATCCAGGCGACGCCTTTGCTACACAAGTATCTGGTACACACGAGCTAGATATTAACTTTGGCGACTATGGTTTCTTCGCACGGGGTTTTTGGTTCTATGATTTCGAACAGATGGATGGCGACCGTCCGTATTCTAACCCGATAACGGGCAATCAATACGATTTGTGTCAAGACCCAGAGGCAGAGGATCTTCTGTGTACCGACGTACGTTTATATGATGCATTCTTCTATGGCGATTGGTGGATTGGCGATAAGCCACTTACAATTCGCGTGGGTCGTCAAGTAATCAGTTGGGGTGAAAGTACGTTCATCCAACACGGTATTAACACGACCAACCCTGTTGACGTTACCCGTGCTCGTGCACCAGGTGCTGAACTAAAAGAAGTATTCTTACCAGTAGGTATGGTTTATGCGTCGTTAGGTCTAACCGATACGGTGAGTATTTCAGGTTATTATCAGTACGAATGGCAGCGCAGCTGGCTTCCTGTTTCGGGCAGCTACTTTGCTGGTAATGATTTTGCGGGCGAGGGCGGTCAACGCCAAAACATCCAGTTAGGTTTCAGTGGTAACCCTGACATCGACCTTGACCATCTATTAACCGCTTTAAATGGCTATGGCGATTTATTACGATCAGGCGCCGATGCCGCTGATATCTCTCAGGCTTACCTTGCTTACCCAACCAAGGTTGCGATTCGTGGCTTCTCGGATGAGGCGCATAACGATGCAGACGACCAAGGTCAGTACGGATTGCGTTTAACGTGGTTTGCTGAGGACTTTAACGAAACCGAGTTTAGTTTCTACCATATTAATTACCATAGTCAGCGTCCGCTTATCTCGGGCAAAACGTCAGACTTTACTGCTGAAGGTATTGGTGCAGACTTAGCATTCCTAGCGACAAATACCGTTACTCGTGACAACATTACTGAGTTAGGGGCATTCACGCAGTCTGAGTTCTACTATCCAGAAGACATCAAGCTTTACGGTATGAGCTTTAACACTAATATTGGTACTACAGCCCTTGCAGGTGAGTTTGCTTACCGTGTAGACGAACCGCTTCAAATAGATGATGTTGAGTTGCTTTATATGGGGATGCCTGAGCAGTTAGCAAATGCTGGTCTACGTCCTGACTTAGAAGGCATTTCACAGCTAAACAACATTGGTCGCGCTGTGGGGCCAGGTGAAACCGCAGAAGGTTTCCTTTTCTCTGATACATGGCAAATGCAGTTTACTGCGTCACATGTATTTGGACCTAAATTTGGCTCTGATAACTTTGTTCTTTTAGGTGAAGTGGGTTACGTAAACGTTGTTGATATGCCTGACCCAGATGTTATTCGCTTAAATGCACCAGGCACTGCTCGTACGCCGTCACTTGAGCCTATTAATGGCAATTCTCGTGAAGGCTTGCACCAAGCGCTTTCAGATGGCCCTGAAACCAACCCGTTTGCTACCGACGATGCGTGGGGCTATCGCTTATTGGCGGTTGCTGATTACAATTCTATTTTCGCCGGTATGAACCTTCGCGTTCGCGGTACATTCTCGCATGATGTTGAAGGTACTACGCCAGATCCATTATTCCTTTTCACAGAAGATGTTAAGTCTGCTGCACTTTCTTTCACGTTCGACTATTTAAGCAAATGGTCTGCAACGGCGTCTTATAGTGCGTTCTGGGGCGGCATTGGTACAACTAATGCGCTATCTGACAGAGACTTCATTTCATTTAACATCAAATACGCAATCTAAGAGTGGTTTTTATGATTAGAAAAGTAGGAATTATCGCTGCAGCCTTGTCACTAGCTTTATCTGGTGCAAGCGCTTTGGCTAAAGTGTCTGAAGCAGACGCAAATAAATTGGGCAGTGACTTAACTCCGTTAGGCGCCATGAAAGCAGGTAACGCCGATGGCAGTATTCCGGCATGGACGGGCGGTATTACCGCAGCGCCTGCAGGTTACACGGTTGGAGACCATCACCCAGACCCGTACCCAGAAGACAAAGTGCTGTTCGAAATAACAGCACAGAACTATAAAGAATATGCGGAATTCTTATCGGAAGGTCAAAAGAAGCTTTTTGAGGCTTACCCTGAAACTTTCCGTATGCCGGTTTACCAAACACGTCGCTCTGCATCAAACCCGCAGGCTATATATGACGCAACTAAGGCAAATGCAACCCGCGCCGAACTTCTTGACGATGGTAATGGCCTTAAAGGTGCTGTTTTGGGTATCCCATTCCCAATACCACAAAACGGTCTTGAAGCAATTTGGAACCACATTCTCCGCTATCGTGGCGAAGCTGTTCAGCGTAACGGTGGACAAGCTGCGGTTACTACCGGTGGTGATTACAACGTAATTGGTTTTGATGAGCAGTTACTTATCAAATATGCCGAAGAAGGCGCTACGCCAGAAAAGCTTACCGATGAAAACGTTTTGTTTATGTTTAAGCAAAAGGTTACAAAACCTGCTCGCTTAGCGGGCACGGCGCTACTCGTTCATGAAACAGTAGATCAGGTAAAGGAACCGCGTAAAGCATGGACCTACAACACAGGTCAACGTCGCGTGCGTCTTGCACCAAATATCGCTTATGATACGCCTGGAACAGCTGCCGATGGTCTTCGTACTACTGATGACTTCGATATGTTTAACGGTTCTCCTAACCGTTACAACTGGAAACTTGTTGGCAAGCAGGAAATGTTTGTTGCATACAACAACTATGCGCTTCATTCAGACAGTGCCTCATATGATGATATCCTAAAGCCAAATCACGTTAATCCTGATCTAACTCGTTGGGAAAAGCACCGTGTTTGGGTGGTCGAAGCTACACTTAAAGAAGGCTTCCGTCACATTTATCAAAAACGCGTATTCTTCATAGATGAAGATAGCTGGCAAATTCAAGTTGCTGATATGTATGATAATCGTGGCGAACTTTACCGTGTTGGTGTAGCTTATGGTGTGAACTACTATGAAGTTCCTACACAATGGTCAACGCTTGATGCGTACTATGACTTAAACTCTCGTCGTTATTTGGCCATTGGCCTAGACAACGAAGAGCAAATGTACGACTTCTCCGTACGCCCTCGAGACGTTGAATTCACGCCTCAAGCGTTACGACGAGAAGGTAAGCGCTAATCACCTTACACAACAAACGGTTGGCAATTGCCAGCCGTTTTTGTATACAGACAATTATAAATAGGGGGAATGGTTAATTATGAAAAAAACCATTGCAGCGTGCATTGCCGCCACATTCGCAGTTAATTACTCTACAGCTGCACTTGCCGAAGAAGCTTTCATGGCACCTTTGGTTGAGCAATCAGTTCTTTTGGACATAGACGCTGATTCATTTGTCGTTATTGTCGGTGAACGCGGTCACGTTTTAGTGTCAGAAGATGGCAAGAGCTTTTCTCAAAAAGCTGTGCCAACTCAATCTACGCTTACTGCAACTACGGTTGTAGGCGAGAACATTTGGGCAGTGGGTCATGACGCTGTCATTATTCACTCTTCAGATAGGGGCGAAACATGGGAGATACAAAACTATCAGCCCGATCTTCAACGCCCGTTTTTAGATATATTGTTCTTTAACGAAAAACAAGGAATTGCGACAGGCGCTTATGGCCTGTTTTACCGTACCTTAGACGGTGGGAAAACCTGGACTGCAGAACGTCATGCCAGTCTCCTTGATCCAATGGATCAAGAATACCTTGAAGAAGTCCGCAAGGAAGACGAAGATTTTTATCAACAAGAACTGGAATCTATTTTACCTCACTTGAACCGCATTACCCTTGATGGCGATACGCTTTACATGGCTGGCGAAGCTGGTCTGTTAGCAAAAAGTACAAATATGGGAGAGTCTTGGGAGCGCTATTTTGTAGACTACACTGGGTCATTTTTCGATATTAAACCATTAGATAAAACCACAGTGTTGGCAGTAGGGCTTCGCGGTAACATTTTTGTGAATAGAAACCAAGGGGAATGGCAATACGTTCAAACTTGCTCAACCAGTACGCTTAACTCAATCTTTATTGGCTCTGAATCAAAGGTTTATGCTTTAGGTAACAACGGTATGATGGTAAGCGCAGAGCGTCCACTTCCTACCAGTATGCGTGATCCATATGCCAACCCTTCAGATTGCGAAGTAGACGACGGCATTGTCGTATCACAGATAAAAGATAAAGCCGCGCTTTTAAATGCCGTTCAGTTTAACGGTGCAAGCATTGCTGTTACCGCTAATGGCATTAAAACGTTGAATTTAAAATAGGGCAGTATAAAAACAATGACCCATTTTCTTGAAAAATTAGTGTTTGGGAACCGTAAAATTGTGGTGGCATTGTTTGCCATTGCAACCGTGTTTCTAGGTTACCAAGCCTCACATATGCGCTTAGATGCAGGTTTTGAAAAAAATATTCCGCTTAATCATGAATACATGAAAACCTATATTGAGCACCGCCAAGATTTTGGTGGAGCCAATAATATTCTGGTTTCTGTATGCGATAAAAACGACAATATTTATAATCAGAATTTCTTCGATACTTTAAAAAATGTTCACGACCAGCTTTTCTTTATTAATGGTGTCAACCGTTCATTGGTTGTCTCACTTTTCTCTCCGTCAACGCGCTTTACAGAAATTGTTGAAGGCGGCTTTGCCGGCGGTCCAGTCATTCCTGCGGACTTTAATTCGTCGAGCCCTGAAGCGTTAGAGCTTGTAGCTGCGAACGTAGAGAAAGCCAATATTGTCGGAAGACAAGTATCCAGTGATTACAGCTGTGCAATGGTTACAGCGCAATTGCTAGATATTGACCCACAAACTGGTGAACCGTTAAATACACTCGCTTTAGCCGCTGAGCTTGAAGAGCAACTACGCGGTCAGTATGAAAATGAAAGCACATCTGTCCATATCATCGGTTTTGCGAAAATGATTGGTGATGTAGCCGACGGTGCTAAAGACGTACTGCTATTTTTTGCCATCGCCATCGCGATTACTGCAGTTATGGTTTACTTCTTTTCACGAAGCATCATGCTTACCGTTCTACCGTTAATTTGTTCAATCATTGCCGTTGTTTGGCAGCTTGGGCTTTTGACCTCTATCGGTTTTGGCATGGACCCTATGTCAATTCTAGTGCCATTCCTGGTGTTCGCTATTGGTGTTAGTCATGGTGTGCAGATGATTAACGCAGTAGAAAAACAAGCGGTAACTGGGATAGGCGCAAAACGCGCATCTATGGCCGCATTCAGAAACTTGCTGGTTCCGGGCGGAATTGCGCTGCTATCTGATACCGTGGGTTTCATGACGTTACTGGTTATTGATATTGGCATCATCCGAGAATTGGCGATAACCGCGAGTATGGGTGTAGCGGTAATTATTCTTACTAACCTTCTGTTACTTCCTGTACTGATGAGTTTCCTAAAACTTGACGAGAAATACGTTGAAAAATTTGCGGGTAAGGAAAACGCCAATTCAAAGTTTTGGGAAGTAATTGCGGCTTGTTCTCGTAAAAAGCCTGCCGCGTTTATTTTGGTTGTCACTGCTATCTTATTCGTGTTCGGACATTTTCAAGCCCAGAATATGAAGATAGGGGATTTACACGCAGGCGCACCAGCGCTGCATGAAACGTCTCGCTATAACCAAGACACGTTTCTAATCACCGATAAATACGAGGTCACGGTAGATTACATTTCTATTTTGGTTGAAACCACGTCAGAAGCCTGTACTTCACACAGCGTGATGAAAGCCATGGATGACTTCCAATGGAAGATGGAAAACGTGCCAGGAGTCCAGTCGGCAGTATCACTTGCGTCAGTTGCGAAAATCGTTAATGCAGGGTACAACGAAGGTAACGTTAAATGGCAGGTACTCCCGCGTAATCAACAAACACTGGTTCAAGCTATTTCTCGTGTACCTACTTCTTCAGGCCTGCTTAATGGCGATTGTTCTGTTATGCCTATCATCCTGTTCATGGAAGATCACAAAGCGGAAACCATTTCTCGCGTGGTTGATGAGGTTAAAGCATATCGCGATGAATACCAAACCGATGATATGAAGTTCAGCCTTGCTTCTGGCCCGGTTGGCGTAATGGCCGCAACTAACGAAGCGGTAAGTGCGGCGCAAGATCCAATGATGCTTTACGTATTTGGCGCTGTCATTGCATTGTGCTTAATAAGCTTCCGCTCAATTCGTGCCACATTGGTCGTTGTCATACCGCTATATGTTGTATCTGTATTGGCTCAAGCGCTAATGACTTACTTACAAATTGGCCTCACCGTTTCTACATTACCAGTTATCGCACTTGGCGTGGGTATCGGGGTGGACTATGGTATTTATATCCTGTCTACCAAGAGCTTAATGCTGAAAAAGGGAGCGACTGTTCAAGAGGCTTATTTTGCTGCTCTGAAGGAGCGTGGAAGTGCAGTACTGTTTACTGGCATTACACTGGCAATAGGCGTGAGTACTTGGGTGTTCTCTTCACTTAAGTTCCAAATGGATATGGGTATATTGCTAACATTTATGTTCGTTGTGAACATGCTTGGGGCAATAATTGTACTGCCTGCCTTGGCCAGGTTCTTGTGGTGGAACAAGAATGACCCTGATGCATAAAATATTTTTGCATAGCTACGCATAAAAAAGGGCCTTTAGGCCCTTTTTTTGTGCGTTTTCTGCATAGTTATCTATGCTGTTAATATAAGGTTAAAAATGGGCTTTCATTAGCATCATTTATTAGAGAAAATAGTTAGGTACTCGGCACTTATACCAAGTTGGATTGGTATCACGACATTCAAAAAAGGTTAACAAATGACAGTCACCACACAGCGACACTCAGTACTGCTAGACAACGTATTTGCACTTATTGATAAAAAAGTAGATACAAAGCAGAAGTCTCTTGTGCAGCAATTCGGACGTCTGTTGTATAAAAATATATCAAGCGATGATTTAGAAAATCGCAACGACAGCGACCTTTATGGAGCAACACTTAGTTTATGGAATGGTTTGGCAAAATTTGAATACACTTCGCCTTACATTCGCGTTTTCAACCCAGAAATAGCCAAACACGGCTGGCATTCAAGCCACACAATAGTAGAGATTATTGTGTCAGACATGCCGTTCTTAGTTGACTCTGTCCGTATGTTGCTAAATCGCTTGAACATTACCGCGCACTTATTTCTTCATAGCCCCATCGGCGTTAAGCGCGACAAAGCAAACAAACTTGAAGCCTTTGCAGAACCAGGCCAAACCATAGAAGGCGCTAGAAAAGAGACGGTCATTTTCATTGAAGTCGATAGACAGACATCGAAAAAAGATATTGACGCTTTAACCAAAGAGCTTTTCTCGGTTGTCGATGAAGTGTCTTTAGCTGTTGAAGATTGGCAAGATATGACCAGCACCCTGCAAGACGTCATTAAGAACAACGCGAAGTATAATTGGCCAGTGTCTGCGGATGAAAAGAAACAGACCAAAGCATATCTTGAATGGTTAGGCGATCATAACTTCACCATGATGGGGTATCGTTATTATGACGTGAAGGCGATTGAAGGCGACCACAGATGGATCCCAAAAAATGATACAAGCTTGGGCCTTCTTAAAAACTCGGTAAACGACCGTGAGCGTTTGTTATCACGTCTACCTGCCTCGGCGAGAGCTGAAGCATTAAGTAAAAATCCATTAATTTTAACCAAGACAAACTCGCGTGCTCGCGTACATCGTCCAGCTTATATGGATTACGTAGGTGTTAAGGTATTTAATAAGAATGGGCAGGTTGTTGGTGAACATCGATTCTTAGGCCTATATTCAGCGTCTTTTTACAATCATAGCGTTACTCAACTACCTATTTTGCGCGAAAAAATTCAGCGCATTTGTGAGCTATCTGGTTTTGAGCCTGGAACTCATGCATACAAAGCTTTCGCGAATATTATAGAAACCTATCCACGTGATGAATTGCTGCAAACCCCCGCAGAAGAGCTCGCGCAAATTGTGATGGGCATTTTCCAAATGCAAGAGCGCGGAATTTCACGCTTATTCATTCGCAAAGATACTTTTGGCCGCTTCTTCTCTTGCATGGTATTTGTACCAAGAGAGCGCTATAACACCCAGTTGCGCAAAGAAACACAGGCGCTCCTTAAAGCATCACTAGGGGCCACGGAAGAAGTGGAATTCACTACCTTCTTTTCAGAGTCTGTATATGCCCGTACGCATTACATTGCTAGAGTCAACGACAACAACGCGGAATTCGATGTGAAGGAAATAGAGCAAAATATTATTGAGTTGACTAAAACCTGGAACGACAGGCTAGCGTCAGCAATTTCAGCGGCTCACGGCGAAGCGTCGGGCAAGGCGCTTGAGCGCAAATACAACAACGCGTTTTCTCGTAGTTACATGGAACATAACCTGCCGTCAGCTGCGTTGGTAGATATTGGCAAGTTAGAAACGCTTGACGATGACCACACGTTGGATATGTTGTTTTATCGCCCGCAAGAAGAGGACGCTGATAGCCAGGTTGTTAAGCTTAAACTCTTCCACCGTGCAGAGCCTATTCATCTGTCAGACGTATTACCAATGCTTGAGAATTTTGGGTTACGCGTAATTGACGAAAGCCCATATAAAATCACATGTTCAGAAGGTGAGCGCAATTGGGTGATGGACTTCACCATGTTACACAAAAGTGGCCAACACTTTGACATGGAAAATGCGCAAATCCTATTCCAAGACGCCTTTGCAAAGGTTTGGTATAAAACCTTAGAAGATGACGCGTTTAACCGTCTAATTTTAGGCGCAAATATGACAGGCAGAAAGGTGACTGTGTTACGCGCGTATGCCAAATATATGCGCCAAACAGGTAGCTCGTTCAGCCGAGACTATATTGCAAATACGCTGTCTAACTATCCGGATATTGCCCGTTTACTGGTAGATTTCTTCGACCAACGTTTTGACCCCAAGAAAAAGCGTAATCAAAAGAAAGAAGACGCGATACTAGAAACGATAAAAACACAGTTAGATAATGTAAGTAACCTCGATGACGACCGTATTATTCGTCGTTATTTGGATATGATGTCGGCAACCCTACGAACCAACTTCTATCAGCCAGACGATGCAGGCAACGAAAAATCTTATGTGTCATTTAAGATGATGCCTGAGCTTATTCCAGAAATGCCGCTTCCGCTGCCTAAGTTTGAAATCTTTGTATACAGCCCTCGTGTGGAAGGTGTGCACCTTCGCGGCGGCAAAGTTGCCCGTGGTGGCCTGCGTTGGTCTGACCGTCAAGAAGACTTTAGAACCGAAGTACTCGGTTTGGTTAAAGCGCAGCAGGTTAAAAACACCGTGATCGTACCTGTGGGTGCCAAAGGCGGATTTGTCTGTAAGAATTTGCCTGTTGCTCAAGGCCGTGCGGCTATTCAAGCCGAAGGACAAGCGTGTTACCGTATTTTCATTACTAGCTTACTTGATATTACAGACAATATCGTAAATGGAGAGATCGTACCGCCAAGAGATGTGGTTCGCCTTGACGATGACGACCCGTATTTGGTTGTAGCCGCCGACAAAGGCACCGCAACCTTCTCTGACATTGCCAACGGTATTGCAGAAGAGTTCGGTTTCTGGCTAGGTGATGCTTTCGCTTCAGGCGGTAGTATCGGCTACGACCATAAAAAAATGGGGATCACTGCTCGCGGTGGTTGGGAATCAGTCAAACGTCACTTTAGAGAAATTGGCATAGACTGTCAGACCACTGACTTTACAGCAGTGGGCGTGGGCGACATGGCAGGCGATGTGTTTGGTAACGGTATGTTGCTTTCAAAGCACACGCGTTTAATCTCTGCTTTTAACCACTTACATATTTTCTTTGACCCAAGCCCAGATGCGGCTGCAAGTTATAAAGAGCGTCAGCGTCTATTTGAAAACCCAAGCCTTAGCTGGGAAGACTATGACAGTAAACTGATTTCAAAAGGTGGTGGTATATTTAGTAGGGCGTCTAAGTCAATAAAGCTAACCCCTGAAATGAAGAAGTGGTTGGGTACACGCCAACTCACTATGACACCCAATGAGCTTATTCATAACATCTTGAAAATGCCGGTTGATTTACTTTGGAACGGCGGCATAGGTACGTATATCAAGAGCAAGAAAGAGTCTCATTCTGAAGTGGGTGACCGCGCTAATGATGACCTTCGCGTAAATGGTCGCGACGTTCATGCAAAAATTGTAGGCGAGGGTGGTAATTTAGGCTTAACCCAGTTAGGCCGTATAGAATACGCATCTAACGGCGGTCGCGTGAATACTGACTTCATCGACAACGTTGGCGGTGTAGATTGCTCAGATAACGAAGTTAACATTAAGATTTTGCTTAACAGTTTGGTTAACGACGGTGAACTAACGTTAAAGCAGCGTAATAAGCTACTTTACGATATGACCGACGATGTTAGCACAATTGTATTGAAAGACTGTTACCGTCAAACACAGTCTATCTCTATTACCGAGTTAGCTGGTGTGAAGCAACTCAAAGAGCAGCTTCGCTTTATCCACGGCCTAGAACGTGAAGGGCAGTTAAACCGTGAGTTAGAGTTCATACCAAGCGATGACGAGATTTCCGATCGCGTGGCAACTGACCAAGGCCTAACGCGCCCTGAACTTAGCGTGTTAATTGCTTACGGTAAAATGGTGCTTAAAGATGCGCTGAATATTCCAGAAATCACTGACAACCCTTACCACGGTAAGTTGTTAATTGAAGCCTTCCCTAAAGTGCTACGCGAAAAGTTTGCAACACATATGCAGCAGCACCCACTGAGAAGCGAAATTATCGCCACTAAATTAACCAATAATATGGTTAACGATATGGGCCTTAATTTTGTATTCAGAATGCAGGAAGAAACCGGTGCAAGCGTAAACGAAATTGCAGATGCCTACGCAATTGTGCACGGTATCTTTAATATGGATACGCTATGGGCTCGTATTGAAGAATTAGACAACGTAATTCCGGCGAAGCTTCAGCTTTCAATGCTTGATGAAGCGCGCAGAATTATGCGTCGTGCTGCCCGCTGGTATATTCGTCACGGCAATAAAGCCCAGTCTATTGAAGAAGCCATTGCGAGCTATCGCGGCACATTCGATATATTGTCGAAAAACTTGCAACATTATCTGGTTGAAAGTGAATATGCCCAATTAGAAGCAGCAACGCAGGAATATATTGATGAGGGCGTACCTCAAGATATCGCTTACCAAGTAGCGAGTTTCTCAAACATGTTCTCTAGTTTTGATTTGGCGCAAATTGTAGAAGCCGATAAACACGATACCGATGTTGTCGCTAAGCTTTACTACCAGTTGGGTTCTCGTTTAGAGCTCCATTGGTTCTTAGACCAAATTAACAACCAAGCGGTTAGCAACCATTGGCAAGCATTGGCACGTGCTTCATACCGTGAAGAACTTGACTGGCAGCAGCGCTCAATCGCCGCAAACTTGTTAGCTTCTCGCGAGGATGTGAGCAACGCGGACCAAATTTTAGATGAGTGGATTGAAAGTAATCAGGTGCTTCTCAAACGTTGGTATCACATGATGTCAGAGTTTAAGACCAGTACAACACACGAATTTGCGAAATTTTCTGTCGCTTTACGTGAATTGATGCTTTTAAGCGTGAAGTCTAACCATTAGAATACACGCATCTTAATGATTTAAGCCCTGTTTATCAGGGCTTTTTATTGGTCGATTGTTTATAGTTGTGTTGTTGTACAGGGTTATCTATTTTAAACCTCTTGTACTTACGGCATCTATTTTCACAATCAACAGACCCTTAATAAGCGAGCGTTAAACACAACCATGCAATCTTTAGTGCAAAAATTCTTACTTCAGTGTGAACCTGAAAAAAGTCACGATTTCACCATTAACTGGTTAAACAAGACACAACATACACCGCTGAAATGGATGTACAGCACCCCAACGATCAAAAAGCCCATCACTGTTGCCGGTATGACTTTTGACAATCCGGTAGGATTGGCTGCAGGTCTAGATAAGAACGGTGATTGTATTGATGCGTTTTCAAGCATGGGCTTGGGTTTTGTAGAAATTGGTACAGTAACGCCTCGTCCGCAGCCAGGGAACCCTAAACCTCGCTTATTTAGAATTCCTGAAAAACACGCCATTATTAATCGCATGGGTTTCAACAATAAAGGTGTAGATCATCTTGTCGAACAAGTAAAAAAAGCCCAGTTTAAAGGGCCGATTGGTATTAACATTGGTAAGAATAAAGATACCGAAGAAGCGAATGCACTCGACGATTACCTGATTTGCTTAAATAAGGTTTATCCTTATGCAAGTTATGTCACTATCAATATTTCATCACCTAATACGCCAGGGCTTCGAAACCTTCAGTATGGTGAAGCGCTAGATAGACTACTAGTTGGTTTAAAGGCAGCACAAGAAACATTAACGCAAACCCACGGAAAATACGTTCCGCTATTTATTAAGATAGCGCCAGATTTAAGTGATGTTGAAATCGAAAGTATTGCGGCATCGTTAATCAGTAGCAAAATGGACGGTGTCATCGCAACTAACACAACGCTTTCTCGTGACTCGGTCGCAGGGCTACAACACGCTGATGAAATGGGCGGCCTTAGCGGCTCTGTGATGACCGACATGAGCCTAGAGGTAACCCGTAAACTAAATAAGGCACTCGACCGCACTATACCTATTATCGGCGTAGGAGGCATCGACTCTCCTGAAGCGGCGCAAGCGCGCTTAGACGCAGGTGCATCGCTGGTGCAAGTTTACTCGGCCTTTATTTATCAAGGGCCATCTCTCGTTAAACGCATCGTAAACGCGTTATAATACAGTCGAAACAAAGTACACCCGAAACCAATCTCTCGTGTACGTGCTTTACGTAAAGCACGTACATCAAAAACAGGTACATGAATGAATACTATTCTGGTTACGACCAGTCGCGGTCTTGACGAACTATTGAAACAAGAAGTGCTAAGCCTTTGCCCTGATGCACAAATCAAACAGGGGCCTGGTACTATTCAGTTTGAAGGGTCAAAAGAAGACGCTTATAAACTTTGCCTATGGTCACGCCTAGCTAATCGCGTAATTTGGGTGCTAGCATCCGGTAAAGCAGGCGATGCAGATGCGCTTTATAACACGGCTATGGGCATTGACTGGCAAATGCAGATGGATTCACGTCATACATTATCTGTACAGTTTATCGGAACAAGCTTTGCTATTAAAAACACCCAGTTTGGCGCGGTTCGTGTTAAGGACGCCATCGTAGATTCATTCGTCGAGCAAGGGTTACCTCGCCCGTCTGTTGAACGTAAAAGCCCCGATGTCTCTGTATACGCCAGACTACACCGTGACAATGTGATTTTGGGCATAGATCTAGCTGGAGCGAGTTTACACCAGCGCGCGTACCGACACGAAACCGGTGATGCCCCGCTCAAAGAGCATATCGCCAGCGCAATGCTAATGCGCAGTGGTTGGACAGAGAACACCGACGCGCCGCTGGTAGATTTAATGTGTGGTTCAGGCACTATCGCAATCGAAGCAGCCTATATTGCCCGTAATATTGCGCCAGGCATTAAGCGTTCATACTGGGGCTTTACTAAATGGCTTGGCCACGAGGCAAAGGTTTGGGAAGATTTGGTAGAGCACGCAATCTCGAAACAAAAACCGAGCTGCGGCGGTATATATGCAGGCGATTTCAGCCGTAAAATGGTAGCTATAGCCAAAGCCAACGCTGATTTTGCAGGCGTGTTTAACGATATTTCGTTTTCACAACAGGACGCAACAAAGTCTTCTCCGCCCGTCGCAACACCAGGCTACGTGGTGTCTAACCCGCCATACGGGGAACGTTTAGGTGAGCTAACATCGCTAATCCCGCTATTTAGTGATTGGGGTAAGCGCTTTAAAGAAGCGTGGAAAGGCTGGCACGTGTCGCTGCTTAGCAGTAACCGTGATTTGCTACGTGTATTAAAGCTTCGCGCAACCAAAGACTACGCCATGAATAATGGTAAGTTAGAGTGTCGTTTAGCTAACTATGTGCTTGATGAACAAAACACGGTTCAATTTAGTGAAGACGCCGGCAATCATGAGTTTGCTAATCGTTTGAAGAAAAACCTCAAGCGCATGAAAAGCTGGATCAAAAGTGCAAACACAAACTGCTACCGCATTTACGACGCCGATCTACCCGATTATAACGTTGCCGTAGATAGATACGGTGATTGGCTGGTAGTACAAGAATATGCACCTCCGAAGACTGTTTCGGAAGACAAGGCGCGTAAACGCTTGCAAGAGGTATTACTACACCTACCGGCAGTTACTGGAGTCTCTCCTAAGCACATAGCACTTAAGGTACGTAGCCAACAAAAAGGCACTAAGCAATACGAAAAAATAAACCAGTCTGGCGAAATGATGGAAGTGTTCGAAAACGACGCACGTTTTCTGGTTAACCTTACTGATTACCTGGATACGGGTCTTTTCTTGGACCACCGCAATACTCGTCAAAAAGTGCAAGCCTTATCCCAAGGTAAAGACGTACTCAACCTGTTCTCTTACACGGGCAGCGTTTCGGTATTTGCGGCAAAGGGCGGCGCAAAATCTGTAACTACAGTAGATATGTCAAATACGTATTTAGAGTGGGCAAAGAAAAATATAGCGCTAAATAAACTAAATGGTCCTCATGCTTTTATTCAGGCCGACTGCACCACATGGTTAGGCACGCACAAAGGAAAGTACGATTTAATTTTTATCGACCCGCCGTCGTTTTCAAACTCAAAGCGCATGCAGAGCACTTGGGATGTACAGCGCGACCATGTAAAAATGCTTACTGACGCCAAAGCCTGCTTAAAAGAGCAGGGGATTATTATCTTTTCCAATAATAAACGTGGTTTTAAGCTAGACGAATCTGCAGTGAATGAAATAGGTTTATCAGTAGAAAACATTACTAACGACACTATTCCCGAAGATTTTGCACGTAAAGGCAAAATTCACCAGTGTTGGATTTTAAGTTCATGAAAATAATCTTCTACACAGGCCCACAATGTAGCCTCTGTGATCTAGCGGAAGTTGAACTTCAGCAAACATCAGCGTTTTCATCACTTGAAATCGAAAAAGTGAACATTCGCACAAGCACCGAGCTTTATCACCTGTATGGTGCACGTATTCCTGTTTTGAAGCGGGCCGATAATGAAAAAGAAATTGGATGGCCTTTTGATGCCGCCGATTTAGAGGAGTTTCTTCAGTGAGCATTTTGCAGTTAAAAAACATCACTGTCATTTATGGAAACCCGCCGCTTTTAGACGGCGTAGAACTGGTTGTACAACCTAAAGAGCGCGTATGTTTGGTTGGTCGCAATGGAAGCGGTAAATCAACCCTTATGAAAGTTATTGCTGGCGATATTATTGCCGACGATGGCCAGCGCATTATTGAAAATAACACCGTTATAGCACGTTTAGAGCAGGATCCACCGCAAACGACAGATGTAACACTGTTTGATTACGTTGCTGAAGGATTATCTGACGTAGGTGAAACGCTTAAAGCTTACTTTCATCAAACCCGCATTGTGGGTGAAGACCCTAGTGAAGCTAACTTAAATAAACTCCAGCGGTTGCAAGAGCAATTAGAAGCCAGAGATGCCTGGCAGTTCGAGCAGCAGATTGAGCAAACGCTTACCATGCTTAAGCTCGACCCTGAGATATCTTTATCAACGCTTTCTGGGGGCTGGCGTAGAAAAGCCGCGTTAGCACGAGCACTTGTTCGTCAGCCAGACTTATTACTGTTAGACGAGCCAACAAACCACCTAGATATTGAGATGATCCGCTGGCTTGAATCGAGTTTGAGCAATTATCAGGGGGCTATAGTGTTTGTGAGCCATGACCGTGCATTTATACGCGCTATGGCGACACGTATTATTGACCTAGATCGCGGTTCTGTTACCAGCTACCCCGGCAACTACGAAACCTATCTTGAGAAAAAACAGCACGACTTGGAAGTTGAAGCGTCGCAAAACGCAGAGTTTGATAAAAAGCTGGCGCAAGAAGAAGTATGGATCCGTCAAGGCATTAAAGCCCGTCGTACACGCAACGAAGGCCGAGTAAGAGCTCTGAAAAAACTTCGTGAAGAGCGAAAAGCGCGTAGAGCGGTGCAAGGTAATGCTGTGGTTAACCAACACCAGGGCGCGCGCTCTGGGAAAGTGGTGTTTGAAGTTAAAGACTTAAGCTACAGCATTGAAGATAAGTCTATTGTCAAAGGCTTAAACCTAAATGTACTGCGTGGTGACAAGCTAGCATTAATAGGCGCTAATGGTTGTGGTAAGAGTACACTAATTAAGTTGCTTTTAGGCCAATTACAGCCAGATCAAGGCTATTGCAAGCAAGGCACCAATTTAGAAGTTGCGTATTTCGACCAGCATCGTCATGGTTTAGATTTAGAACAGACAGTAATTGACGCTGTCGGCGACGGTAAGCGCGATCTTATGGTAAATGGCCACCCGCGCCACGTAATAAGTTACCTACAGGATTACTTGTTTACACCTGAGCGTGTGAATGCCCCGGTTAAGTCGCTATCAGGTGGTGAAAAAAACCGTTTGATGCTGGCTAAACTAATGCTTAAACCGAGCAATGTATTGGTTCTCGATGAGCCAACCAACGACTTAGACGTTGAAACCTTAGAAATGCTCGAAACCCTGCTTAGCGAGTATACCGGCACCGTGCTTTTAGTAAGCCACGATAGGGAATTCGTAGATAACGTAGCCAACAGCAGCGTGGTTTTTGAAGGTAACGGCTTGCTACGCGAATTTATAGGGGGTTTCACTGACGTAGAAAACTGGTATAAAGAGCAACAGGAAAAACGTCAGCAAATCGAAA
This sequence comes from Alteromonas sp. ALT199, assembly GCF_018619335.1. Taxonomy (GTDB): domain Bacteria; phylum Pseudomonadota; class Gammaproteobacteria; order Enterobacterales; family Alteromonadaceae; genus Alteromonas. The sequence continues at coordinate 23,290 of NZ_JAHHDX010000169.1, forward strand.
AGGAAGAAAAAGCCAAGGTAAAGAATGAAACTAATTCAGCTTCAGACAGTCCTAGTGCTAAGTCTTCTCCCCGTAAGACGAAAAAGCTATCATATAAAGACCAGCGTGAACTTGAGTCCTTACCCAAAGAGTTAGAAACACTTGAGGAAGAACTTGAGGCTATGCAAGAGAAAGTCAACGATCCAGACTTTTTCAAACAAGACAGTGACATCACAGCCAAGGCATTAGCCGAATTGGCAGATAAAGAAGAATTACTTTCCCAGAAATATGCGCGCTGGGATGAACTAGAAAGTATGCTGGAAGATAATCAGCAGTAAATAGGATTTTAAATGAAACGAACTCAGCTTGCCGCCGCCGTTCTGTTGGCAACAGGAAGTGTTTCGGCGTTTGCCGCGACCTATTCAGTGACGCCTCTTCCTTTGCAGGATACCGCTAGAAACAATTTTGCTCGCTCTATCGACAATTCGGGCAAGATGCTGTCAATTGTGCAGCTTGAATATAATCCTCCTGTTGATGTAGAGCAGCTTGAAGAAGACACAACTTTCTTTGATGTAAACGGAGAAAGTTTGGAAAATGAGGATGATGCCCGTCAAGGCGTTTTCACTGATTTAGATTACACGACAATCGTTAACTACTTGCTTACGAACTCTACTGCTAGTACCGGTCAAAAACTTGCGTTATTCAGAACCTTTATTACTGATACGCAAGATATTTCACTAGTCCCTGGTTTAGACGAAGTTACTGATAAATTTGATGACTACACCCATTCCGTTGATACAACGGGCAGAGACAGTCTCAACGGTAATTTCATTGTAGGGGATTCATCTGGGTTAGTGGTGCTTGACCCTTACGAAAACGAAGATGGTGATACCATCAACTACACCTACAGCGAGTCAGCACAACAAGGTTTTGTTCAGGCATCGGGAGAAACCAAAGTTCTACCTGCCGTAGATACCACTGCAGGCGGCTTTTCATCTGCTCGTGCAATTAATTCAAATCTACAGGTAGCGGGTTTTAGTACAGTAAGCTTCCTTGACGATGTTGATGATGCAATTGAAACTTGTGCTGACGACGAACTTCGTGGTGATCAGTCTGAAAGTCGCTGCCTATTTACCGTTTATAATGGTGATTTTGCTGTACCGCGCATTTCTAGCTACTACATAAATACATCGACAAACTATCTACCTGGTTTCGTTTTACTGTCTGAAGTAAATGCCACTATTTGGCAGGTTGATGTTAATGGTGACGTCATTAGCACCGACACATATCCGTTGTTATTTGAGCCAGATGAAGACGATACATCACACTATTTCACCTATGCTTACGATATCAATAACCAAGGTATTGCAGTAGGTGAGGGCTTAACCGGCGATCGAATTTCAATTACCCGACCTAATCAATCTGGGTTGACTGAAAGCGAACGTGTTGCGACCGTATTTAGAGACGGCGAAACTATAGAACTTCTTCCAAGGGAAGAAAATATAATTAGCCAAGCTATCGCAATTAATGATGAAAACTGGGTAACAGGTGCGGTGCTTCGTTCGCAAAGTGATATCGCTCGCTCACGCCTATTTGTTTATAACCTAGACACTCAAGAGCAGAAATATCCAGATGGCTTTTTTGTAAGTGCGGGTGTAACGGCGAATGCTATTAACAATAACAATATAGTAGTTGGTAAGGCAGATGTTGATGCAACAAGTGACACGTTACGTGAAACTGCTGCATTTATGTATAATATCGATACGGAAGAGTTTCTAGACCTAAATGATTTAGTTTCTTGTGATAACACTTATGAGCTTATTGAAGCTGTTGATATCAACGACGACAACGAAATTATTGCTAACGCGCGTATTAAGACAAACAGTAAATACGTTACCGGCGTTGACATCATTAACTCAAGTGGTGAAACAGAACTGGTCGACGCAGTGGTCGCGGTAAAACTTTCTCCATTAGCTAACGGTTCTATCGACGATTGTGAATTGCCTGACGACGAACAACCGTTTGAACGCAGTGGCGCATCTACAGGATGGCTTTCGTTCTTTGGGTTAATTGCTGCCGCTTTTGTACGCAGACGCTTTAAAAAATAGAAATATTATTGGTTTAATTTTAACCACATTCTAAAGGCCACTTTTTAGTGGCTTTTTTATGCCTAAAAAACACAAAAACCGACAT
>NZ_JAHHDX010000124.1 GCF_018619335.1 Alteromonas sp. ALT199
ATCCTAAATAATAAAAAATCTTAGACTCACCAAAATAGTCTTATAAACTTAACCCCTGGCGATAATAATAAGTTTTTTTCATTACATTTACCTAATAAATAGAAAAGTGTTTTTTATATATGGTTTCTCGAAAGATACTTAGTCCAATATTTTCCACTATTACCAATATGTTCGGTCATAATATCCAATACAGCCGTGACATCTCTATTTTTTAAGCCACTAATAATACGTTTATGTTCTTCGATACTCTGTTTGATACGCGTTGTATTGAGCCTTACATTGGACTGCATGGCTAATAAGATCAGTCTATTTCTACGCCAAAGGTCGACTGCTTTTATATTGTAGTGATTTTTTACCGTCAACCAATGAAACTGCGTATCCAACGCCCGATATTCTTGATCTGTCGCTGTTTCCATTTCTTTTAGCAAAGATTCCATTTCATTCCTATCTTCTTCGCTGTGTTCTTCAACAAACCAAGACATTAAATACGGCTCTAATAGTTGTAATATCTCAAATACATCGCGTAGCGTGTTGTATTCAAACCTTGCTACCCTTGCCCCACTGTTAGGTTCGACGGTAACAAACCCCTCACCTTGTAATTGCTTTAATGCTTCTCTGACCGGATTAATGCTGGTTTGGTACTTTTCAGCCAGCTTTGTTGACACTAAACGATCGCCGCTTTGAAAAACCGCATTTGCGATATCATTCAATATATACGAATAAATCGTACTCTTCTCACCGATTAAAGGCGAAACTAATGGTGACTCTTTTCGTTCAAGCATCTTTGGGTAACCACTTCCACTAACGTTATTTTTCAGTTTGAATTTGTTCTACTTTACCAACCAAGAACAAATATGAACAGCAACCGATAAGGGCCAAAGAAGCAATAAATATCAAGGCTGGTTTAAAGTCACCGTCTTTCACCAGCCAGCCAATAACAATGGGGACGATGACAGCTGACAAGCCACCAACAAAGTTGAAGCACCCTCCTACCAAACCAACTAACTTTTTAGGCGATATAAGTGACACAAATACCCAAGCAATAGACGATAAACCGTTACCAAAGAATGCGAGTGACAGAAACGTGATTATCCAAAATGTGTCATCTGTATAATTTGCGCCTACTATGCTTACAGTTAACATTAGCCCCACGATAATAGGCGCTTTACGAGAAACCTCTTTTGATACTCCTTTGCGAACTAAAAAGTCTGAGGAGAAGCCTGACATCAAGACCCCAAAAAATGCGGCAAGAAATGGAACTGAAGCCAAAAATCCAGACTTGATAAAATCAAGGCCTCGATACTCGACCAAGTAAGTAGGAAACCAAGTTAAGAAAAACATTAGTGTTCCCCCTAAGCAGAACTGCCCTATGTATATTCCCCATAGCTTTTTATGGCCAAAGGCTAGCTTGAAATTAGCTGCATCAAAAGCCAACCTTTTGTTTTTCTGCTCTGAAACTGCAGATTCCTCTTCAACTGTTAACAAGTCTAATTCTTGTTGGTTAATACTCGGGTGGTCCTTTGGGTCACGATAAAATATAAACCAGATGACTGCCCATACGATGCCAATGATGCCCGAGATAATAAATAGTCCGCGCCAGCCAAAATAATTTTGTATCACAGCCAACAACGGCATTAAAAATGCTAAACCGATAAATTGCCCTGAGGTATATACTGCTATTGCCGATGCTCGCTCGCTCTCAGGAAACCACGACGTAATGATTTTGTTATTACATGGATAAGAAGGCGCTTCAAATACACCTATGGCCATTCTGCAGCCAATGAGCGCGGTAAAAGAGGATATAGCGCCTTGAATTAGCGTTGCCAAGGACCAGGCAACTAAAATAAACGGATATAAGATACGTGTTTTAACCACATCAACTGCAATTCCACCGGGTATCTGCAATATCGAGTAAGTCCAACCAAACGCTGAAAATATCAACCCCATTTGTACTGACGTCAGTGAAAGTTCGTCAGATAACGCCGATGCCGCAACCGATATATTAGTCCGATCCATATAATTAATGACCACGGTGATGAACACGAGCAACAGTACGTTATAACGCTTTTTTGTCATTTTTTGCTCTACCGTGTTTCTATCATGAAGCGCCATATTCACGTCGTTTGCCATAAGATTTATCCTAAGTTTTTTAAAGTCTCTACCAATTGGTGTATGAGCCATCTTTCTTGTATAAGCGTGGGGGCTCCCAATATTTGAACGGTAAATGACGAATTAAATCCTCATTTACGTCTACCCCTAAACCAGGCGTATCCTTCACTTTTAACGTACAGTTGTGCACTTTAGGGCGACCTATAAAATACTTATCATAGTCTTCCATGGAACCGTCATAAGGGGGATGCTCTAACCAAGCCAGATTACTAATCGCTGCACAAAAGTGTACTGAAGCCGCCGTACACAAAGGACTAAGAGGGTTATGAGGCATCATATCGATATAATTTAACTCGCACATGGCGGCAATTTTCATCGACTCAGTTAGTCCGCCAGCATTGCAAATATCTACCCTTCCAAAGCTAGTCAAGGCGTTTTGAACAAAAGGGGCAAAATCCCATTTACTAGTAAACTCTTCGCCTATTGCAAATGGAGTATCGATCATTTGCCTAAGTGACTGGTACGCTGCAGGCGATTGATCTCGAATAGGTTCTTCAATAAAATCCAAGGTACCACTAGGCATTCTATTTATGAAAGACACGGTTTCAGGCACCGACAATCGATGATGATAATCAATCCCTAAAGTCACTTCAGAACCCAACTCATGACGTGCAATTGTCATCCACTTAGCCACTAGCGAAATAGATTCTCTGGGTTCAAATGCGGTTGCAGAGTCAGGGCTACCATGCGCTCCGGTGGTCGCTCTTAGCGCTTTCCAACCTTGAGATTTAAGCTCGACTAAATCGTCAATAAGCGCTTGCCCCATCGGTTTTATACTCGTTGCAAACAAAGGAATTTCGTCTCTTTGCTTACCACCTAGTAACTGATAAACCGGTATATCTAAAGACTTCGCAACAAGATCATGAAGAGCAATATCTATAGCGGCTATTGCAGCTGCAAGTACGCGCCCACCTTCAAAGTATTGGCTCCTATACATCTCTTGCCATAGTGCTCCAATCTGGCAAGGATTTTTGCCAATCAAGAACTGCTTAAAATGCTCAACAGTACCAATAACCGCTTTTTCACGTCCTGATAAACCTGATTCACCCCAACCGTAAAAACCACTATCAGTTTCCACTTTGACTAAGCAAATATTTCGGAAGCCGGCCCAAAATCCATACGCTTTAACATCTGTAATTTTCATTATAGAAACCCAAAAAACCATTTTCGTTAACGCTTTTTACATATCATATACACGTTAATGTGGAATTTCATCAAAATTATGTGTAATTTATAAAAACAACGTATTTTTAACTTCATGTGATGTTTTCAATCTATGAGTTAAAAATACGCAATACACAGTTAGCCGATGGTAAAGAAGGTTGAAAATATGAAACGAAAATGGATAGGGTCCTCCACACTGCGTCTACTCATTGCAACACTAGCTCTTACGGTTTCCAGTAGTTATGCAGACGAACGCCCAAACATTGTCATTATGATGACGGATGACCAAGGCTACGGAGACATTGGTAGCCACAATAATCCTCATTTAAAAACACCAAACATAGAGAATATTGCCGCTCAAGGGTTAGAGATGACACATTTAATCACTTACCCAAATTGCTCAGCAACCCGAGCAGGCTTAATGACGGGACGTTATCCCTACCGCACTGGTGTAACAGCGGTCACTCAGGTTGATCACTTTATGCGCGGGGACGAAACCACTATTGCCGAAGTGCTAAGTGGGGCTGGTTACAGAACGGGCATCTTTGGAAAATGGCATTTAGGAGATAATCATCCCATGCGGCCCACAGACCAAGGGTTCCAGGAAGCGTTAGTTCATAAAGGTGGAGGAATAGGTCAAGCTGCAGGTCCAGCAGGCAACAGTTATTTCGCCCCCGTACTTGAACGCAATAACGTGTCGAAAAAATATCAAGGTTACAGTGACGATATATTTACTGATGCCGCACTTGATTTTATGGCACAAAAAAGTGAAAAACCCTTTTTTACTTATTTAGCCACGAACCTTCCACACCTGCCTTTACAGGTACCTGAAAAACTTGCTGCGCCCTATAGAAAAATGGGTCTTCACGAAGACAATGCCCTGGTATATGGCATGATTAGCAGTATTGATTATAACGTTGGCCGTGTTCTTGAAAAAATAAAAGCACTCGGCATTGAAAAGAATACCATTGTTATATTCATGTCCGATAACGGTCCCCGCCACCGTCGAACCAAAAATGATGGTATTCCTGGGCGCTGGGTGGCAAACCTCAGAGGCACCAAAACTAGCGTGTATGATGCTGGAATTCGAGTACCATTTTTTGTTAAGTGGCCCGGAAAAATAGCCCCTCAGATAAAAACTTCTGAAATGGGCACCGTGATGGACTTGTTTCCTACACTACTTGAAGCAGCAAATATACCCGTGCAGGAAGATATTCACATTGATGGTAAAAGTCTTTTACCTCTTTGGACAAAAAATGACAACAAAGGGCTTAGCGATCGAGACTTTTTTATTCAGCTACATTATGGGCCCACTCCCTTTAAATATATGCACTTCACGCTAAGAACACCAAAATATAAATTGGTTAGTCCTCACCCTTTCCCTCACGGTATTGTTCATCAACCCACTGACTTTATACTTCAAAACGTTCTGGAAAACCTTGAACTCTATGATCTGCAAACTGACCCAAGTGAACGAATTAACATTGCTGATCAGTACCCCGAGATAGTCGATGACATGCTATTAAGGTATGAAAACTGGTTTGATGAAGTTACCGAAGAACGGGAGGCAGCAGGTATAGAGTACATTTCTTTGGGAAATCCAGCACAACCCTCAGTTCACCTGTCTAGATTTGATTGGGGCGGACCGCGCGTTATCTCACGATTTGACTATGGCGGCCCGAAAGTAATTGAAGACAATCAATTAGGTTACTGGCGCGTACACTCATCCAAGGGGCGTTATAAAGTAACTTATGAATTGCCCGACGTATCTGACAATGCCGTGGCCTATTTGAAGTATGGCGCAGTTTATTTATCTAAAAACCTCACTGAAGGTCAAAAGACAGTGACCTTCAATAATGTGGAATTACCCGCTGGAGATGGTAATTTTCATGCGTACATAAAAGACCAAAGGTTACCCGTAGGCCCACATTTTGTGAACGTAGAAAGGCTAGATTTTTAGTGTAGAGTTTGAAACTAAGTGGGTCAGCTAAAGAAAGAACTGCTTCGAATTGAGAATTCTTAGACTGAAAAGCTCAATTTCCGAAAGCCGTTCTATTAGCAGTGAACTGCACTCGCAGTGAACTTTACTCGCAGTGAATTTGTGCTTTGGCACAACAGTCGCTGTCGTAATCATAGCAAAAAGGCTTGCTTATGTCTGAGTTTATACATAACTAGGGACTTCACGCTTCGAATCTTTAAACAGTGCCATCATTAACTTAATTGAATGATGATGAACACTACAGAGTAGAAGTACTTAAAAAAGAAAGCAGGAAATTGAGCATTAGAAGGTATTGAAGAGACTTACATTAACAGCATTATTGATTATTACTAAAGCCCATATCTTTAAGCACAAAAAACCGGCGTAAAGCCGGTTCTTTGTATTTGGCGGAGAGAGAGGGATTCGAACCCTCGATACGCTATAAACGTATACACACTTTCCAGGCGTGCGCCTTCAGCCACTCAGCCATCTCTCCAAATTTTGTATCAAGAAGATTTTCAACTACGAAAATCCCTGAGCGCGCGTATAGTAGGTAAAGCCGCGCGCTTAATCAAGAACTTGCTGGAAATTATTCAACAAGTGCTTATAAAACGTGCGCTTATAGTCCGCCCTTCGCTTTTAACTCGGCTGAAAAGTTTAGCATGCGATCAAGGGGGATAAGTGCGCCTTTACGCAGTTCATCATCAACAAAGATTTCATGGCCATCACTTTCGCCCGTTAAAGACGCCTTAATCGCTTCTAAGCCGTTCATTGCCATCCAAGGGCAGTGAGCACAGCTTTTACACGTAGCGCCGTTACCGCCCGTTGGAGCCTCTATAAATGTCTTCTCTGGAGTAAGTTGTTGCATCTTGTAAAAGATGCCTTTGTCAGTGGCGACAATGAAGGTATCGTTGTCCATGGTTTGCGATGCTTTTATTAGCTGGCTGGTTGAGCCAACGGCATCGGCCATCTCTACAACACTGGCTGGTGATTCAGGGTGAACCAGTACTGCTGCGTTTGGATATAGCGCCTTCATTTCTGCAAGCTTCTGCGCAGAGAACTCATCGTGAACAATACACTCGCCCTGCCACATTAACATGTCAGCACCGGTTTGCTTTGCGATGTAAGAGCCTAGGTGTCTGTCTGGACCCCAAATGATCTTCTTGCCCTGGCTGTCTAAGTGCTCAACGATTTCCAGCGCTATGCTTGACGTTACTACCCAATCTGCGCGCGCTTTTACCGCCGCCGAAGTATTCGCGTAAACCACAACGGTGTGATCAGGATGTTGGTCACAAAACTCGCTGAACTCTTTTACCGGGCAACCGATATCAAGGGAACAGGTCGCTTCAAGGGTAGGCATTAGCACGGTTTTTTCTGGGCTAAGAATTTTCGCCGTTTCGCCCATAAAGCGAACGCCAGCAACAATTAACGTTTGCTCTTCTACATCTCTACCAAATCGCGCCATTTCTAACGAGTCAGCTACACAGCCGCCGGTTTCCTCAGCAAGTGCCTGAATTTCATGGTCGGTGTAATAGTGTGCGACAAGCACAGCGTTACGAGCCTTAAGCAAGGCTTTTATCTCTGCCTTTAACTCAGCTTTACGTGCTTCTGATAATGGCTGTGGTTTTGCTGGGAACGGGTACTCTACCTGATCCACTCGAAATGCTACTGACATTAACCTACATCTCTGTTGCGACAAGGGTGCGGATTATACCCAACTGTCATAAAAATTACATACTAGCTATTCAACATAAGCGTAATTAAATAGTCGTATTTGTACTTACCTGTTCTACTACATGGGGTTAAGTAAACCAGATCAAAGTAAAAATGAGATGAGTAACAGTGCAAAGAGAAATAAAAACGAGATTTCAGAAAGTGTGATTTGAGTAGCGGTGTTTAACTTTAAGAAAACTTGATGGTGGGTCGTGCTGGATTCGAACCAGCGACCAATTGATTAAAAGTCAACTGCTCTACCAACTGAGCTAACGACCCATCAAGTAACACAAATATAAGGCAGCAATTCAAATGATGGTGGGTCGTGCTGGATTCGAACCAGCGACCAATTGATTAAAAGTCAACTGCTCTACCAACTGAGCTAACGACCCATCATTTGATGCTAGGAGAGAAAGTGGTGGGTCGTGCTGGATTCGAACCAGCGACCAATTGATTAAAAGTCAACTGCTCTACCAACTGAGCTAACGACCCTTTCTTTCCTGTGTTGCCTGTGTCTTGGCAACGGCGGCATATAATACTCAGATTTTTATTCGACGCAACCCATAACGTCCTTTTATTTTCATTTTTCTGTCAAATTACGACTAAACGGTCAAAATGAAAACAAATCGCTGGGTATTTATACCAGTACTAATTGAGTTTAGTCAGTTTTCTACGAAACTTAGTAAAATTTAGTGCAGACGTTTTATGCAGTTTAAGCGGAATTTTTTGAAATTTTTTTTCTTTAAATCACAAAAAAGCCTCTTTAAAAGAGGCTTTGTTCATTACAAGTTATTTAATCGAGATTCAGCAAGGCGTTTTGCCGAAGATTCTGGATATTCATTTACAACTTGTTGAAATAGCTGTCGTGCTGAAGAGCTGTCTCCCGTACGTTCGGCAATCACACCAAGTTTTAACAGGGCGTCTGGGCGCTTGGTAGAGTCGGTAAAGCGATTAGCTACGATATTGAATTGCTCACTAGCCTCACTCCATTGCTGCTTATTAAACAACAACTGCCCTAGCCAGTAATGCGCGTTGGGTGCGTAACCGCTGTTAGGAAAGCGTGAAATGAACGATTGGAATGCGGGAATGGCTTTATCGTACTCACGAGACTTGAGGATGAGATTCACCGCATTTTCATACGCTTCATCTTCACCTGCCTGTGGCGTTAGCGCCTGTGCTGGCGTAGGTGAAGAAGGTGAACTTACCGAGCCTGCATCAACTCCTGCACTTGGCATGGCACTACTTTGTAGCGCCCCACTTTGCTTAAGTGCTTCCACGCGCTTATCTATTTCAAGATAAAGCTCACGCTGACGCTCGAGTACTTTTTGAAGCTCGTTGGTATTCACTTCAACCGCACCGCGAAGCTGGTCGACTTCCATTTGCATGTTATCGAGCTGAGTTTGTAGCTTGTGCTGCATTTCAGTTCGACTTTTTACAATGCGCTCTAGTACAACGATACGCTGCTCTAATTCACTGCCACCATTAGCATCTACCACAGGCGCTTGCGCAAATGCGGTAGAAACAGCAAGGGCGGCACATAATGTGACGCCCATTTTCAATGTCTTATTCGCTAAAATAGTCATTAGCGGTAAACAACCACTCCGCGACGGTTTTGAGCAAATGCATACTCAGTAGAACCCATCACTGCTGGTTTTTCTTCACCGTATGAAACTACCATCACTTGGCTGCTGCTTACGCCAGCATTAAGCAGGTAAGTTTCAACAGACTGCGCACGACGCTCGCCAAGCGCAATGTTGTACTCTGGTGTACCACGGCTATCAGTATGACCTTCAATGGTCACTTTAGTGCTTGGATTTTTAACCAAGAACGCCGCGTGCTTATCTAGAATACGTTGGAACTCTGGCTTAATGCCTGAGCGGTCAAAATCAAAGTAAACGGTTTGCTCGTTTTTCAGGGCTTCCATTTCTTGCTGAACCATTTCTTCTTGACGCTTCATGCGCTGCGCCGCTTCTGCTTTAACGCGCTGCGCTTCTGCTTCACGTGCATCAGCTTCTGCAGCCGCTTGTTCTTGTGCAAGACGGTTACGTTCAGCTGCCAATTCTTCTTCGCTAGGGCCTGAAGAACATGCCATCATTGTCACTACTGGTAAGGCGATAATGAAGCTCTTCATCACTTTATTCATTTGCATCCTACTAATCCTTAAATTTTATTGTTTAGTCGTTAAATTGTTAGAACAAAAATGGTGACCAACTTGGCGATTTAACTTGCCCATTGGCTGCTGGTAACCTAGCTTTAAAGCGCCCGTCTAAAGAGACCAGTGACAACACTTGGGTCCCCTCATGAAGGGTACTGTAAATAATCATGCTTCCATTCGGCGCTACACTTGGTGATTCATCTAAGTACGTCCGTGTCAGTACTTGAGGTGATCCACCATCCAAAGACTGCTTAGCAATGTGATAGTTCCCATTAGTTTGGTTAACCATAATCATTTGCTTGCCATCAGGGGTTAGCGTACCGCCAAGGTTTTGCTCACCTACGAAGGTAACGCGCCTTACTTTCCCAGAATTTAAATTTACGCTATATATCTGGGGTTTACCACCCCGTTCCGAGCTAAATATTAAACCGCTGCCATCGGGTAGCCATGCAGGCTCTGTATCAATCGCTCTATTGCGTGTAACTCGGCGAAGATTTTTCGTCGCTAAGTCCATAACATAGAGTTCAGGGTTTCCATCTTTCGATAAAACCATAGCAAGTTGCTTGCCATCTGGTGAAAACACCGGGCTACTATTTATTCCAGGAAAATCAGTGATGCGCGTACGTTCACTGGTGTAGATATCTTGGATGAATATTTGCGGTCTACGGTTTTCAAAGCTCACATAGGCAAGCTTTTCACCGTCAGGTGACCATACTGGCGACATAAGTGGCTCAGGTGACGACAACAAACGGGTTTCGTTCTCGCCGTCGTAGTCTGCAATCACTAATTGATAAGGCTTAGCCACGGTATCGCGGTCGCGAACAATCACATAAGCAATTTTTGTTAAGAATGCACCGCGAACGCCAGTTAATTTCTCATACACTATGTCGCTAACTCGATGCGCATACTGACGAAAGTCTCGACCATTAATTACCGCCTGACGAGCAGCTAGAACGTGATTATTACTCGCGACTAAATTTCCGTTTTTGAGTACCTTTGCCTGGCCTTTATCAACTTGCCCTTTAAGCACATCAATAAGCTCATAAGATACAAGGAAACGGTCGCCGCCTTGAGGCTCGATGCTTCCCACTAATACGGTATCAACTCCAAGTGTTGCCCACGCTGTGTAAGACACTTGCTCAGCGGTTTCTGGATACTGCGGCATTTTGTCTACAGAGACCGGGTTAAACTTACCGCTTCGCATTAAATCAGCCATCACTACTTTGGAAATATCGCCTGGCATACTGCCCTGCCCTTTCCATTTAAATGGCACAACACCGATTGGGCGGGCGCTATCTACACCCTCGGTTATTACAATCTCTAAGGATGCAAATACTTTGACACTAAAGGCCATCGTAATAAGCGCTATCCATAAACCTAGTTTTTTCATACCACTATAATTCCACTTTTAAAGTTATGTCTTTTAGCTGCTCGTAAACATCCGGTGCATCTGATACGGGTAGCTTTTCTGCACGGCGCACTGCACTTTCTGCAGCGCGGCACAGCGCGTCATTACCGCCTAGCACGCGAATACTGGTTACAAAACCTGTGGTAGCCAGCCGTATATTCAAGCGACAGGTTTTACCGTTATAGCTGTCGTCAGAATACAAGTTGCGCTTAATGGTTTGCTGAATTAGCGCTGTATAGCGCTCAACTTCAGTTAGTACCTGCTTTCGTCTACGTTCTTGCTGAGCTGCTTGCTCTTGTGCTAACTGCTCTTGCATGATCCTTTCCATCTCTGCACGTTCAGCCGCTTCTTTTTTCTTACGCTCTGCATCAGCTTTCGCTTTTGCTTCACGTTCTTTGCGTTCTTTCTCTTTTTGCGCGGCTAGGCGTTCTAGGTCTTTTTGTCTTTTCGCCTCGGCAGCTTCAGCCTCACGCTTTTCTTTAGCACGCTTAGCTGCTAGCTGCTGTTGACGCTTTTTCTCAGCTGCCGCTTGTGCTTTTCTTTGTTTCTCCCGCTCTTGGGCTCGCGCTTGCGCTTCGGCTTGTGCCTGGGCCTTTTTCTGGTCAGCTATAGCTTGCGCATCAATAAAGGTTGCTTCAATTACTGGGGCATTAGAAGGTGCGCTAGGGAGCGGTTCAGGCGAGAAACTGACGCTAATAAGTAACAGTGCAGCAATAATGGCGTGCAAACCTAACGACTTGTACAAACCAAGTTGTTCAGGCGTCATTTTACTTTTCTTGTTACCTTTTTGTTTCGTCTCCGCGCGCTCTCCTTCCTTCGAGGAAGCATTCTTTTGAACAGTGCTGTTGGACACTTCAGGTTTCGACATATCTATACTACTCAACCGGATCCGTCATCAACCCTACTGAAGGCACACCAGCTTGTTGTAACAACACCATTAACTGTATCACCTCGTTGTATGCTACTTGTCCATCGCCTTTTACAACAACAGGCGTATTAGGCTCTTTGGTTAATTGTGCTTTCACTATGGCACCCAACTCATCTTCACTGATTGGCGATTCTTGGTCTTCGCCAACATTCAAAAAGTAGCGGCCTTTAACATCTACCGAAGCAATAATAGGTGGGTTGTCTTCCTGCTCAATTGGGTTAGCACTGGCTTTGGGCAAATCTACTTTCACCCCTTGAGAAATAAGTGGCGCCGTTACCATAAAGATAATAAGCAGCACTAACATCACGTCGATGTAAGGTACTACGTTTATCTCTGATACCGGTCTGCGGCGTTTTCTTACATACATAACAAGTCCTCCGTTTGGAACGTAAACGCTTAGGCTTGTTGTTGTGCTTGCGCAGCAACCGCTTGGCGATGAAGAATTGCCGAGAACTCTTCCATAAAGTTGCCATAGCTATTTTCTAGCTTCTCAACTTGGTGGCTGAAACGGTTGTATGCGATTACAGCAGGAATAGCTGCAAATAGACCAATGGCGGTTGCAATAAGCGCTTCTGCAATACCAGGTGCAACCATTGCAAGGGTTGCTTGCTGCACTTCACCTAACGCGATGAAGGCATTCATTATTCCCCAAACAGTTCCGAAAAGACCAATGTAAGGGCTAATAGAACCTGCAGTAGCTAAAAAAGGTAGACGACTTTCTAGCTCTTCAACTTGGCGAGACATAGAAACGCGCATAGCGCGGTATGTACCGTCGACAGTGCCATTGGTTGCCGTATTTGATTTGCGCAGGCGAACAAACTCTTTAAAACCTGAACAAAAAATACTGCCCATACCGGTTAGGTTAGTTCTTGCTGAAAGCTCTTGATAAAGTCGGTTTAAATCAGCCCCCGACCAAAACTTGTCTTCAAACTGACGCATTTCATTACGTGCAGCTGAAAGTGCTTTACTTCGTTGAAATATAAATGTCCAAGACGCGACTGAAACGCTCAATAGTAAAAGCATAACAAGTTGAACAATAAAGCTTGCTTGTAAGAACAAGCCAATAAAAGTGAGATCAGATGACACGCGAAATTTCCCCTAACAAAGTACGTGGTAATCTTTTTGGCTTCATTACAGCCAAATCGACGCAGGCAACCTTAATATTTCCAGATACTAAGGTAACGCCTTGTTCATTTTTAATATTTTGTTGAAACGTCATACTAGCGCCTTTCAATTCTACAACGCGAGTTTCAATACTCAACAGTTGATTAAACCGCGCGGGCGCATAGTTATGCATTTCAACGTGTTTGACGACAAAAGCGATAGATTGTTCCATTAGCGCATCTTGTTCGTAACCTAGCCCGCGAAGCCACTCAGTACGGGCTCTCTCCATAAACTTAAGGTAATTCGCATAATACACAATACCGCCAGCGTCGGTATCTTCGTAATACACCCTTACCTGATGTAAATGCATAACTATTCCTCAACCTTCAAATAAATTCATCCAAAATGCAGTTAAAACAACTATTTTCAGCGATAAATTGCAGAAAGAAAAAGCCCCGAAAACCGCACCAAGGCTAACTATTAATCAAAATTAAACCATAAATAAACACACAATTAACACATTAGATTTTCTAATCCAAATATACAATTTTACTCAATTGTGCTTTTTTCTGCGCTCCCTATAATGCACAGCATCAGTCGTACAGAGCGTGATGGTGCTTAGCACGGTCATGCAAGAGATTTTCTCCTGTTAGACATGAGTTCCCTGGATTTATTTCCTTCAACACTTGTTGTTTTAGCCCGCTCTATGAGCGGGCTTTTTTTTGCCTACGGTTTTTCACTTGTATCTAGCGAAATAATCAGTACCTATACTAGCCGTTCGCTCTATACTCGCGTTCTGTACTCGCGTTCTGTACTCGCGCTCAGTACTCGCGCTCAGTACTCGCGCTCAGTACTCGCGCTCAGTACTCGCGCTCAGTACTCGCGCACTATGATGAGCCGACATTGTTCCGATACCAGCATAAATTTGCATCACTAGAACTATTTACAAAGCCTAAAAAAGCCCAGCTATCCAGCTAGGCCTTTAATACAAATCAACACCCTGTTAAACAAAGCGTTGAATTATTCTGACGGAGTAAAGCCAAAGTGCAGATAGGCGCGCTGCGACACGATGCGACCCCGTGGCGTGCGCTGTAAGAAGCCCTGTTGAATAAGAAAGGGTTCAATTACATCTTCTATGGTTTCTTTTTCTTCACCAATGGCTGCGGCCAAGTTGTCTAGGCCTACTGGCCCACCATCAAATTTTTCAATAATAGTGGTAAGCAATTTGCGGTCCATGTAATCAAAGCCTTCTTTGTCTACATCAAGCATATCTAGGGCTTTAGCAGCGACATCAGCGCCCACAGTACCGTCGGCTTTAATCTCGGCATAATCTCGAACACGGCGAAGTAAGCGATTAGCGATACGCGGTGTACCTCTAGAGCGACGTGCCACTTCTTGAGCGCCATCCTCATTCATTTCTAAATTAAGATAGCTTGCACTTCTTGAAACAATGCTAGTGAGGTCTTTAACGTTGTAAAACTCTAAGCGCTGTACAATGCCGAAACGGTCCCGTAATGGCGACGTTAGCGAGCCTGCGCGTGTGGTTGCCCCCACCAAGGTAAAAGGAGGAAGGTCGAGCTTAATAGAGCGTGCCGCTGGCCCTTCCCCTATCATAATATCTAGCTGATAGTCTTCCATAGCTGGATAGAGAATTTCTTCCACGACTGGGCTTAAGCGGTGTATTTCATCAATGAACAACACATCGTTGCGCTCAAGGTTGGTAAGCAACGCGGCAAGATCACCGGCTTTTTCTAGCACAGGACCTGAGGTTGTTTTGATGTTTACGCCCATCTCGTTAGCCACAATATTCGCCAAGGTTGTTTTACCTAAGCCTGGCGGGCCAAAAATAAGTAGATGGTCGAGCGCATCGTCGCGATTACGTGCCGCCTGAATAAATATTTCCATTTGCTCACAAACGTGAGGTTGCCCCGTGTAGTCATCCAACATCTTAGGGCGAATGGCACGGTCAATCACCTCATCTTCGGTACTGGCGTCAGGCGTAATCAGTCTGTCTGCTTCAATCATGATAGTTCTACTTTAGGGAATAACACGAAGACAGCATGACGTCGTTATCGCTGCCTTCACTACGCGCTATTATATAGCGGCTTTTAAGGCATCGCGAATAACAGCTTCGCTTTCCATACCTTCAGTGTATACACTTTCAACCAGCTTACTGGCCTGTGCCGGTTTGTAGCCCAATGCGATAAGTGCGCTTTGCGCCTCTTCACGGGCGTCGTTTACTGCAACAATAGTGTTATTCGATAACAAGTCACTGCTAGGCGGCGGCATTACAATGCTTTGCGCTTTACCAAACTTAGCGAGTCTGTCTTTGAGTTCGACCACTAAACGTTCTGCGGTTTTCTTACCAATGCCCGGTAAGCTGACGAGTGCTGAAACGTCTTCATTTTGTACACTTGCCAAAAATTGCCCAGCCGACATACCAGATAAAATAGCTAAGCCCAGTTTAGGGCCTACACCATTAGCTTTTATTAACTCGCGAAATAAGCCTCGCTCCATTTTATCGGCAAACCCGAAAAGAAGTTGGGCATCTTCACGTACCACAAAGTGTGTATATACCACCACTTCCTCACCAACTGCTGGCAGTTGATAAAAACTGGTCATGGGCATATGAATTTCGTAACCAACACCAGCTACGTCTACAAGAATTTCTGGAGGCTGCTTTTCAGCCAACGTACCGCGAATTCGTCCTATCATGAATAATCTCTGTAAAAGCGTTAGCTTCGAGCAGGATTAGCGCAAGCGTCCACGTACGGTTTTGCGAGCTTGCCCTGCCATGTTTATCAGGCTCTGTTCGGTGTGTGCGTGACACAAGGCGACGGCTAAAGCGTCGGCAGCATCGGCTTGCGGTGTACCACTTAAATTCAGCAGGTGCTTAACCATATGCTGAACTTGCGTTTTATCGGCGCCACCTTTGCCAACTACCGATTGCTTAATTTGCCTTGCACTGTATTCGGCTACTGGAAGCTGCGCTTGAGTGGCTGCAACAATAGCTGCACCTCTCGCTTGACCAAGCTTTAACGCCGAGTCAGGGTTTTTCGCCATGAATACTTGCTCAATAGCAAACTGCTCAGGCTTATATTGGCGAATAATATCGCCAACGCCGGTAAAAATGTTAGCAAGACGAGAAGGCAAATCGGTTGTGCCAACGCGAATACATCCGCTTGCCACATACACTAGTTTACCTTGCTTTCGCGCAATTATGCCGTAGCCTGTAATCCGAGAACCTGGATCTATACCCAGTATAACCATTAAGGCACACTCGGTACAAACAAAGATACCGCTTCTCTATTTGAGGGAGACCATAAACGCCTTAACGCTTCATTTTTTGACACCCACTCAAACTGCAAATGCTCTGTCAAAACAATAGGTAAATCGCTATTTATTTGAAGGGAAAATACGTGCTCTGTATTGTGCACAGTACCTGGGGGGTAACGGTGTAGCCAGCGGCTACGAATAATATATTTGTTTTGCTTACCGTGGTCGTTAACCACAAACCCGTGTTCTTTGGCATTAATACCAACTTCTTCACACACTTCACGATATGCAGTTTCTAAAGGTAACTCGCCCTCTTCTAACGCGCCGGTTACCGACTGCCAAAAGGTGGGGTCGTCTTGTCGCTGTAAAAGCAGCACTCGGTAGTGTTGATCGTACAACACTACCAGTGCAGATTCAGGCTTCTTATACGCCATAAATTATGATTGCTTTTTCACCGTTGCAATAGCAAGCTCTTCAAGCTGCTGTGGATTTGCTGGGCTAGGCGCCGATGTTAACGGGCATGCCGCTGTGGTGGTTTTAGGGAACGCCATTACGTCACGAATAGACGTTGCACCCGTCATTAGCATAACTAGGCGATCTAAACCAAAGGCAAGACCAGCATGCGGTGGCGCACCAAAGCGAAGTGCATCAAGTAAGAAGCCAAACTTGTTCTTCGCTTCTTCATCGTCAATACCAAGAATGTTGAATACTGTAGACTGCATATCTTCATTGTGAATACGTACAGAACCACCGCCTAACTCAACACCGTTTAGTACCATGTCGTACGCGTCTGAAAGAGCTTCAGCTGGGTTAGCTTTAAGTTCTTCTGGCGTTAGACCACGTGGTGCAGTGAACGGGTGGTGGATAGCGTGAAGCTGACCGTCGAACTCTTCAAACATTGGGAAGTCAACAACCCAAAGTGGCTTCCACTCGCCTTCAAGAAGCTCAAAGTCTTCACCAAGCTTAAGACGAAGTGCGCCCATCGCTTCGGTTACCACAGTGTAGCTGTCAGCACCGAACAATAGAATATCGCCACTTTGTGCGCCAGTGCGCTCAAGCATAGCGTTAGTGATATCTTCTGATAGAAATTTAAGAATTGGCGACTGTAGACCTTCAAGACCAGCACCAGCATCGTTCACCTTTATCCACGCTAAGCCTTTCGCACCATAAATACCTACAAATTTCGTGTATTCATCAATTTGCTTACGCGAAAGTGACGCACCACCAGGTACACGGATAGCCGCAACGCGACCTTTCGGGTCGTTTGCTGGGCCGCTAAATACTTTAAAGTCAACGTTAGCAAGTAAGTCTGCTACGTCGGTTAACTCTAGCGGGTTGCGCAGGTCGGGCTTGTCACTACCAAAGCGCGTCATGGCTTCTTTGTAAGTCATACGCGGGAAGTCGCCAAGGTCAACATCTAGCATTTTGTTGAACAAGTCGCGGATCATACGTTCTGTAATAGACATTACGCCGTCAGCGTCTAAGAACGTGGTTTCGATATCGATTTGGGTAAATTCTGGTTGGCGGTCAGCACGTAAGTCTTCGTCGCGGAAGCACTTAACGATTTGATAGTAACGGTCCATGCCCGACATCATCAGAAGCTGTTTGAAAAGCTGTGGCGACTGCGGAAGTGCAAAGAACTCGCCTTTGTGCGTGCGGCTTGGCACTAGGTAATCACGCGCACCTTCTGGCGTTGCTTTGGTAAGAATAGGCGTTTCAATATCTAGGAAACCTTCTTCTTCTAAGAAACGACGCACAGCACCAGTTACTTTTGCACGGAACTGTAAACGCTGGCTCATTACTGGACGGCGAAGGTCTAAATAACGATAACGAAGGCGCTGTTCTTCTGAATTTTCTTGGTTCCAATCTAGAGGAAGTACGTCAGATTTATTGATAACTTCAAGGCCTGTGCCCAGAATTTCAATTTCCCCTGTGCGCATGTCTTTATTAACTTGTCCTTCAGGACGCGCACGAACTTTGCCCGTTAGCTTAACGCAGAATTCACTGCGCAAGGTATTCGCTACCGATAGCACGTCTGGTAAATCTGGGTCGAACACCACTTGTACGATACCTTCGCGGTCGCGTAAGTCGATGAAAATTACACCGCCTAAATCGCGACGCTTGTTAACCCACCCGCAAAGGGTAACTTCTTGTCCAATGTATGATGAATCGATATTCCCACAGTAATCTGTGCGCATGGTCCTTGACCCCTGATGTTTTCTTCTTGCTTCGCATGCAAGGAATTGGCGTTCAAAACCGTTTACTTTTGAGCTTAAGACTTTGCCAAAATTCGCGTAAACTTGCTGGCCAATTAACCGGCCCGCCCACTGCATGCATAATGTAATGATTTAAAGGCCGCATAGTATAAACAAATGCTTGATAAAGCCCAATGACAAATATGCACAAATCAGCCATATCACAAGGAAATCTCTACATTGGATTGCCAATGTGGCAACACAGCAATTGGCCAAGCACCTGGTTTGCTAATTATCCCAAGTCAGATAATGGGCTGTTCTTATATGCAAAAGAGTGTAATACGGTTGAAGGGAACACCACATTCTACTCCCTTCCCCATGAAGACGCTGTAGCAAGATGGTGCGATTCGGTACCCGCCCACTTCAGATTTACTTTCAAGTTTCACCAGAACATTACTCATGTTCACCAATTACAGCATTGTGATGAAGAGGTTGCCAAACAGCTTTCTTTGTTAAGCCTACTAAAAGAAAAGCTA
Source organism: Alteromonas sp. ALT199 (assembly GCF_018619335.1). Classification (GTDB taxonomy): domain Bacteria; phylum Pseudomonadota; class Gammaproteobacteria; order Enterobacterales; family Alteromonadaceae; genus Alteromonas. Next base: position 18,627 of record NZ_JAHHDX010000124.1, read on the forward strand.
GGGGTGATGATACTGCAACTGCCCGCTTCTTTCGGGCCAGAAAAATTACCCGTGCTTGATACGTTTTTAGCAGCGTTACCCCAAGAGTTAAATATAGCGGTTGAAGTGCGCCATTTGGCGTTTTTCGCTAAAGGTGATGCAGAAAAAGCGCTCAACCAGCTTTTAATTCGCCATGCTGCTAACAGAGTTATCATGGACACCCGAGCGCTATTTACTGGGTCTTTAGATGCAGGCGGAACAGATAAAAGTGCAATACTAGAAGAAGTAAGGCAGAAGAAACCGCGAGTTCCCGTTAACGTTATTGCTCCGGGGCAAACGCCTATTGTGCGCTTTGTAGGCAATGATGTGAATGACGACAACATGCGCTGTCTATTGCCTTGGGTGAGGAAAGTAAAACAATGGCAGGGAGAAGGAAAAGATGTGTACTTTTTTTGCCACCGCCCCGACAACAAAGACGCACCTTGGCTGGCACAGCAGTTTATTGATTTGTACAACGCTGAAGAAATAGCCCACCGGTTAGACAACCTTTCAATTAAAAATCAGCCAGCTCAAAACGCCTTGTTTTAGACAATAACAGCTTAATAGATAGTATTTTTCTGATTTAAAGGTAAACTACGGCGGTTATTAGTTTTGTGTTAAACCACTTTTTATCGTGACCCCTCAATGAATCATGAATACGAAAAAGCACGTCTTGCTGCTTTGGAATCGTTAGATATATTAGACACCTCCCCCAGCGAACAGCTTGATGCGCTTACTAAAAAAGTCCAGGAAGAATTTAGTGCTAAGACCTGCTTGGTAAGCCTGGTTGCTGAAGACCGTCAATGGTTTAAGTCACGTCAGTGCATGGATGCTACAGAAACACCGCGTAACATCTCGTTTTGCACCTATGCGATAGCCGAAGAAGAATATTTAATTGTGCCTGATGCAAAAGCTGACAAAGTATTCGCTAATAATCCGTTGGTAACCGGCAATCCATTTATTCGTGCGTATGCGGGGGCAATTTTACGTAATAAAGACGGCTATGAGCTAGGTACCTTATGCCTTCTTTTTGATGAGCCAAGAGACTTCTTACACGCTGAGATTGAGAACTTGAAATGCTATGCTCGCACAGCCGAGAGCATCATTTTTTCTGAATTTTCACAGGCATAACTGCTGGGCCAAAACTCAGAAAAACAAAACGTATCTAACGCTTTTTGATATCCGCAAACAAAAACGCATCACTTGAAAGCGATGCGTTTGATAGCTAGCTCTGTTCACCTATTCTTATCTAAAGTCAGCGGCATCTAGCTCATGTTTTTTCATGAGTTTGTGCATGTCTGTGCGGTTTCTGCCAGCGAGCTCAGCAGCGCGCGTAACATTGCCATCGGTCATCTTAAGAAGCTTATGAAGGTATTGCTGTTCAAAGGCATCCCGTGCCTCGGTGAGCGTTGGCCAGCTCTGTTTAGTAGCAGAAAGCGCTTGTTCGACTAAATGTAGAGGGATGACAGGTGTTTGCGTTAAAGCTACGCATTGCTCAACCACGTTTACAAGTTGACGTACGTTACCCGGCCAAGATGAAGTCACTAACTGCTGCATTGCATCGTCAGAGAACTGACTTACATTGACACCGTGGCGCTGTGCACTTTGTTGTAACAATGAACGTGCAAGTAAAGGAATATCTTCACTACGCGATTTCAGTGATGGTAGCTTTAAGTTGACTACATTCAACCGGTAATACAAGTCTTCGCGGAAGGTGCCTTCTTCCATTTCTTTATGCAGGTCTTTGTGCGTAGCAGAAATTATACGCACATCAATATCTACGTGTTTACTGCTGCCTACCGGACGAATCTGGCGTTCTTGTAATGCGCGAAGAAGCTTAACTTGAAGTGTCATTGGCATATCGCCAATTTCGTCTAAAAATAGCGTACCACCGTCGGCTTCCCTAAATAAGCCTGGGTGAGCTGCTACAGCGCCGGTAAACGCACCCTTAGCGTGACCAAACAATTCAGATTCGAGTAAGTTTTCAGGTAGCGCACCACAGTTAATTGCTACAAATGGTTTATCGCTGCGGTTACTGGCTTTATGAATAGCATTCGCTAGCAGTTCTTTACCTGTACCGCTGGCGCCACTGATAAGAACAGATACTTCGCGCTGGGCAATACGAAACGCTTGATCAAGAACATTCAGCATTTCAGGTGAACGGGTAATAATTTCCTTAGCCCAATCCCCTGGCTGTGCTGCTTGTGATTGACTCAGCGCTTTTTGCAACAGCGCGCGCAATTCATCGTGGTCAACGGGTTTCGGTAAGAAACCAAAGACACCGCGCTGAGTTGCGGCCACAGCATCGGCAATGGTGCCGTGAGCCGTCATTAAAATAACAGGAATGTCTTTTCTAATTCCCATAATTTCTTCAAATAAGCTTAAACCGTCTAAGCCCGGCATGCGCAGATCACTTAGTACAACATCATAGTTATCGTTTTGAAGTTTTCTTAGCGCCGATTGACCGTCTTCCACTGCGGTCACATTGTACCCCTCGCCTTCAAGGCGAATGGTCAACAAGCGCAATAAGCTTTTATCATCATCAACCAACAATAAGTTAGGGTTACTACTCGCCTTCTCGCTCACTGTTGTGTACTCCTATTTTTGTCCATCAGTGTTGCTTCTATTTGCAACAGTTCTTCTAATTTTTTGCGCAAGTTAACCGCCTCTTGTTCTAGCGCCTTAACCTTCTCTCCACGAGATGTATTTTCTTGATCCAACACCACCATTGCTGACTCAAGCTGCATTATCTGGTTGTTTTGCGAAGCAGCAATGACATTAACCACTTCTTGAGCAGTTGGCGTAAATGCTCCTGCAATATCATTTAAAGCAAGCTGCGCTCGCAACCTGTCTTGATAAGGAGTGTCGGTCGGTAGTGTTAAAACATAGGTATGAAGTGTATCGAAAGCAGAATCACCCAACACTTTTATTGCCTGCTTGCGCTCTGACCAAGTTTGATTGGCTGCCGCAATCCAGGTATTAAGCCAATAGGCTGCATCACAATTGTGTTCAAAGCCCTGTGGAGGCTCATCAAACAAACATATTCCGCGCTCAATCTTAGCTGCAGGTGCAGGTGTCATATTTTCTGGTTCACCTGTGTTGTCGTTGTTTCTGGTTAAACTCTGACATCCTGTCAGCACCAGTAAGGCGACAATTAAACCGCTTTTTTTCATTTTATTTTTCCTGTTGCCCAATGGTCACTCTAAAGCAAACATCGGCATAGTCTACATCTACAACCTGCACATCACCATGCATCAGTCGAGCACAATCGGCAACAATTGATAAACCTAACCCCGTGCCAATGACGTTATCATTTCTTGGCTCGGCCCCTCGAATGAAAGGTTCAAATAAAGTATGTACTGACTCTGGTGCAATGCGCTTGCCGCGGTTAGCAACATCCAGTATTAGGTTATCATTTTCTTTGTAAAGACTAATATTTATTGGCCTTCCAATCGCGCCGTGAGCGACAGCGTTGGATACCAAATTATCAAGTATTCTTCTGAACAACTCCTCATCTATGCGTACCCTGGGTGTCGATATTTTTACATCCACTTCTCGGCCTTGAATGGCAAGTGCATAATCTTCTAAACAAGCAGAAACTAGTTTGCTAACATCGCAATCAACCATTTTGGGCTGAGCCTGTTGCAACAATAGGTTGTAGTCGAGCAGCTTCTCAACCAAGGTATTGAGGCGCTGAGTGCTCCCGGTAAGTAGCGATAGTACTTCTCTTTGGCTTTTGTTTAATTCCCCGACCACATTTTCAGACAGTAGACTACACCCCTCTTTAATACTAGCAAGGGGCGTTTTCAGTTCATGCGCCGCGTGCCGCAATAAAGCAGTTCTGATATGCTCTAACTGCTGTAAACGCTCATACAGCCAATGCAAGTCTTTCTCTACATCAATCAGCTCTCTAGGAGCCTGTTTAGACAATGGAGGAAGTTGACCATCGCTGTGGGCCATGATCCGAATGATTTTCTTAAGATTATTGACCGGATTTACAATTAACTGGCTACCCAGCAATATAAGTAATAAAGACACGCTTACTAACATGGCTGTAGACCATGCTTGTTTAGCCAGCATGGCATTTAGGTCATCTTGCTGAACTTTTACACGCTCAGTAATAACAGCCTCTACATCGTCGCGCAGTTGCTCAACACTATCTGCCACTGAAGCTAGATACGCATTAAGCAATAATTGATCTTCAATGGAACGGTATTCAGCTAATTGATTTAATTGTTCAGACAAACGAGAACAGGTTGCTGGTACAGATAATGCCTGACACAAGTTATCAGCCGCCACCGCAAACTGATCTACTGCATTATCTGAAAGTTGAGCAACTCTATCGTTACGTAAAACAGCAAATTGTCTAATGCTTCGCTCTACATCAACAACTGCATTATCTAACCGCTGCATGTCGCTCACCACGTCAACCACAAAACGTGTTTCGAGGGTGGTCATTTGACCTACTTTGGCTAGGTCACTTTGACTTTGCCAAAGAAGGGCTATTAGAGGAATGAGAGCTAGTACAAAACTACCTAATGTTAACTGCCTTAATGAACCGAGCTGTACCAAGCGTTCACCAAACGATACCTTGTTTATCAGAACCTTACCCTCATTAATGATTATGTTTTGATCTACTCACTTGCCGAGAGCTTTTCATTGCCCGGTGTGAGCTTACTTTTTGTTAATTCGGCTTCAGATAATTTACCGTCTTCATTGTCATCAATCAGCCCAAAATTGCGCAGTAAGCCAGTATGTCGCACCGCTTCTTTAAGCGAAATAAGGCCATCTTTATCCGTATCTAATTCTTGCATAAGCGAGCGCGCCGGTGAGGCGTGCGCATCTGCTAGTGAAATGGCTTGTACTGTAGCTACAGCGCAAACTGTTAAGAAAACTTTCTCGAGACGTTTCATCATGAATCCTCCGCTAAATGCTTTTTAAAATCCTTCTCTATTCGCCAGTATCTATACTCTCATGGTTGCCACCAATGAATAATTAAGGCGCATGGATATTACCATTAGTCTTCAATTAACCACTATCATAAATGCATTCAAACTTACTATGCTATTTTCAGACCAACAGAAAAATATGATTTTACATCAAAAAGTTAAGCAAACACTCATTACCTATTGGCATGTAACAATAGGACGAGTGTTGCAATAAAGAAACAGTAAAAACTGAGGCACATCGGCAATATTCCGACGCAACAAACTGATGACTTTAAGCAAATTGTTCGCTGTGATACTGGAGTGGAGAATTCATCAGTTTATTGATAGGTACAGGCTTGCTAAACATAAACCCCTGAACATTGTCGCAACCGTGCTTTTTGAGGTAACTCCACTGCTCAAGGTTTTCTATGCCTTCAGCGCAAACCGAAAGTGACAAACGCTTTGCCAAATCTAAAATGGCTCCGGTTACCAGGCGACCGCGCTCAGACGATTGGATTTCCATAACAAATTGCCTATCCACTTTAAGAGTATCTACATTGATTTGGGTAAGGTAGCTCAGCGACGAATACCCTGTGCCAAAGTCGTCTAGTGCAATGGCACACCCCATATTTCCAATGCGTCTGAAAAACTTATTGGAGAGTGAGAAGTTTTCAAGATAGGCGCTTTCAGTAACTTCAAATTCAATATTCTCAGGATTTACATCGTAAAGCATAAACGTATTGTAGATATAATCGAAAAGTTGATTATTTCTTAGGTCGTGACCAGACAAATTAATCGAAGCCCTGAATGGTCCACTAGCCCAATGCTTGAGGTCAGGCATATCCATGCAGACGCGATTAATTACCCATCGAGTGATGGCGGTTATTTTTCCGCCTTGTTCTGCAATAGGTATAAACTCATTAGGCATCACTAAACCAAACTCAGGATGCTGCCAACGGATCAACGCTTCAGTGCCAATTACAGTGCCGTCATTGTTTACTTTTACTTGGTAGTAAACCACAAATTCATCGTTCGCTACCGCTTGCTCAATACCATTTGCAATATGCAGTTTTCGCTTATGAGATTCCACCATATCTGGTGTAAATAAAGTGTAGCTCCCTCTTCCCCTAGCCTTTGAGCGATACATGGCTAGGTCGGCGTTACTCATGAGTTCACTTAAGTCATAACCTGCATCAGAAGCGGTAGCAACACCGACACTTAGCCCTACGGTCAGTGAGAGCCCTCGAAGCTCGAAGGGTTCATTGGACGCGGTAATTAGTCGCGTTGCTAAACTTTTTGCATGATCTGTCGTTATATCTCTATCCGGAAGTATTAAGAACTCATCGCCACCTAAGCGAGCAAACAGGTCGCCGTCTCTAAGCAGACGCTGCACTCTATCTGCTACTTCAATTAAAATAAGATCGCCAATTTCATGCCCTAAAGAATCGTTAACTCCCTTAAAACCATCAAGGTCGAAGAACAGTAGCGTTATATCTTCATCATTTCTTTTAGCTCTTGCTAATTCCAGCTTTAGGTTGTCGAGAACAAACTGCCTGTTAGGTAACCCTGTCAAACTATCAAAATTAGCGAGTCGAGACATGGTTTCCTGCTGATCTACCAAGGTTTGTTTTTGTTCAAAATTTACCAGCAGTTCGACTTCGATTGCATCCAACAAGCTATTTATATTGCATGCTATTTTACCTATTTCATTAGTTGAGCTTATCGAGCTTCTCAGCGCGTAATCATTAGTTTCATACACATTTTGTGTAAATCGACTTAATGAGGCTAACGATGAAACCAACCGGTACAATATAAACATACATACTCCAGTACACAGTACCCAAAGTGCGAGCAGGACAGGAGCTTGCTTTAGAAGTTGTCGAGTATTATTTATTGTCGGAACGTTGCTGATATCGATATAAATTACAATATGGCCCATGGGGTAAAGACTGCTGCCAACAATTTGATGGGCAGCGATAATATTATCGTATTGCGTCACGCCAAAAGGGACATTCTCTGGCGATTTAGGTACTGATGCATCGCTAATTTCCAATACTCTTTCGGGCTGAATAGCAGTGATAACTTTATAATTGTTGTCATAGAGTACAGCAGACAGAAGATGTTTATGCTCCTTAATCGGTTGAAAAAGAGAAGAAAGTAGCGCGTCGTCGCCAGGGTTTCTTTCCATCATCAACGACAGTTGTAATGCGAGCACATTACTTAAGGTGGTGGTGTTGTCTTTCACTACTTTAACAGCGGATTCACTGCTTTCTAGTTTATTGACCATCGTAACTGAGATAATCAATAAAGACATGGATAAAGCTATGACTAGCCCAATCGAAGTTTTTAACGTTCTAAACACTTGTGTCCTTACTTTACTTCCGTTTATTTAAGGCGAAATCTGCAAGTTTGATTATTTTCCATCACACAACCACCTTTTATTATTATGGTGGTAATAGTAAGTCACGCGCTTAGAAATTAAAAATGGATTTTTTCAGGAGCCTTTTTCGCAGCCTCAAAGTGAGTTACTTAGTGCTTTCAATGACCTCAAGCTTCGTTTTGATGTACTGGCTGTGCGGCACATACAACAAGTCTGCAATTTGCCTAATTGTACTTTCCTCCAGTGGTGCCAGCGACTCATCGGCGTATGCTATGGCCCACAGGCTTCTAATTACGCTCGTCTTTTGCTCTGCAGAATAATGCTTATTAAGAACCTGAGTGAAATGTACAAGATCTACGGCATCATCAGCAGTCTCATGCCCTTGTTTCAATAAAAGCGCCATTGCTTCATCATTAACATTTACCAGACGCTTAAGCTGCTTTTCATATTCTTCTTTTTCGGTATCAGTTACTTGATTGTCTGCATTAACAAGCTCACTTAGTAAAGCGGCAGTAGCGAGCTCAATCGTATAAGCAGGTTCAGCTTGTTTGTGAGACTCTTCAAAGAATTTAAGAAATGATTTCAGCATAAGCCCTCAGGTTATTTGTATTAGCAACGTATTTTTCGTTCGAATTGAACGAGTATTCTGAAATTTTTTACTGAGGAAAAGAGAATTTCGATTAATTACTTGATTCTGCGGATGACATAACAAGGGTAACGTCGGCCCCAGTTCTTTGCCTAAATAGTCAATGACTACACGCTTAGTAACTAGTTATTACTGTTAAGCAAACAGATAACTCTGCTTCCTTCATTTTCAAACCACACTCGCTCACACAGCGCGTTAATAAGAGGAAGACCTCGGCCAAAACATTCATTGTCGGAAGCTCGGATTCCTTCCAAATGGGATTTATTTTCCCACTGAAATCCTTTGCCGCTATCTTCGACTGAAATCAACACCTGTCCTTTTTCAGGCAAAGACTCTATTCTGATGATAATTCGGCCACTGCTTAATACTTTTAAAGACGCTTCGCGCTTTTCGTAATATTGATTAAAACCCTCAATATTTTTAAGCTTCGAGTCCATCTTCAAAATACCGTGCTCAAGTGCATTATTGAAAAGCTCTGACAGGACTGTAAACATGACCGAACGAATGCTTTGTATCCCTTCACATTTACCAGCAAGCTGAAGTACACGTTGCTGAATATCGGGTTGTTTTAAGTGTTCAGCATTGAGAACAACCTCGTGCACTGATGGTAACCCGCACTCAATATGACTCGACGTAGAAATATTTAAGTGTTTAGAGGTAAATACGACCAGAGTTACATCATCTTGAAATTTAGAAGTTGCACCGTATGCTTTTGCCCGCTTAAACAGCAAATCTGCATCAATGACTCCCTCCTCAATCATTTGCTCTTTAATAATTTCTACTAGACCCTCTTCAAGCAACATATCACCATCGTCATTGGCAATTTCGATGAGCCCGTCGCTGCATATGATTAACTGTTCGTTATGCCCTAGGTTAATGGTGTCGAAATCGGTATTTAACTCATGCTCATCTAAGATGCCCAAAGCCATGTGGCGAGAGGAGATTTTTCGAAAAGTCGCATCAGAAACAGAGGGCACAAATACTGCTGGCATTCCCCCTTGCCATAAATTTATGCGATTTCCTGCAGAATTAATCTCACCAATGACAGCAGCCATAAACATATCACTGGGTAAAAACTTGATGAGAATTCGGTTTAATTCACTCACTATTTCAGAAATTGATACGCCTTGCTGAGTTAATTCTTGAAATGCTCGAGTTAAAGGTAGAGCACCGATTGCTGAAGCAAGACCATGACCAGTAAAATCGCCTACGATGAAGTAAATTCCGCCACTAGGGCTTGCTTCACACAAAAACAAATCACCGTTGAAAGTTTCAGCTGGCTTTAAATAGCAGTCAAAATGAGCTAGAACTTCAGGGCGATTAACAATAGCATGACTGAATATATGCTCAACAATGGCGTGTTCGCGAGCCACCCTTTGGTTAAAAAACCTCAGCGTCTTGTTTTGTTCTTCCACATGCTCACTTAAACCGCGTATCTTTAAATGCGCATTAATTTTGGCGGTAAGAATGTGACGGTCGAAGGGTTTGGTGACAAAGTCATTACCTCCTACCTCTAAGCAACGCACTAGACTGTCTTTATCTTCTAAGGCTGTAATGAAAAGAATGGGAAGGTACGGGCCTTTTGCAAGTTTACGGATTTTAGGGGCTACATCGAAACCTGAGAGACCAGGCATAACAACATCAAGCAACACCAAATCCGGTTGTTCGTCGGTAAATTTTTTTATCGCCTCTATGCCATCGACTGCTTCTATGCATTGCTTAAAGCCTGCGTTATAAAGCATGTTGGTCAACAGCGTACGATTTATAGCCTCGTCATCAACAATGAGAATTTTCAAAGAGGGAATCTCAAAAGACTACTTAATTTCAAATTTTTTGTCGAAACGAGATATTTGTAAAATCTTGGCGACTTGGGGCCTGGCGTTTTCGATACTGTAGGAAAGCTCTTTTTCGGCCAGTGTTTTTTGCATGTTTAGCAACATACCTAAAGCAGAGCTATCCATATACTCAGTGCGAGATAAATCAACGGTAATATGATCAACGTCTTTATTGAGCTCCCCATAGGCATTTCTAAAATCTTCAACTTTGCTGAAGTCAAATTTTGGCCCTACGTCAATAACCAAGACCTTCCCTTGATTCTGATAGCTTGATGTTATTTCCATATACTTTCCTTAAAATGTAAGCAGAAATGCTTCTATACATACTTTTAACTTTGCTATCCTTATATTAGTAGAACTATTAAACATAGCCATCAAAGACTACTTAAACTTTCGTATTATTAAAGTCTAATTAGCACAATAAAGATGGTTTTACGGAATATATTGAGGTATGTATGCAAGACTGGCAAGACGCTCTTTTGGTCTATAGTACAGAGAGTGGCAAAATAAAGCCCGAGCAAAAAAACGAGCAACGTTCAGTTTCTTCAGATGGTACCGTCCGTATTCATAGAGAAACAAAAGGTCGCAAAGGAAAAGGCGTGTCGTTAATTAAAGGGCTGGACCTTCCTAGTGATGAACTGAAGAAACTTGGCTCGGAATTAAAGAAGAAGTGCGGTTGCGGCGGTGCAGTTAAGGATGGGATCATTGAGGTTCAAACCGATGACAGAGAAAAGCTGCGCTCGCTACTTACCGACAAAGGGTACAAAGTTAAGCTTGCTGGTGGTTAGTAATTCAAAATTACGAGCTCGCTCTCACTTTTTCATAAACATATAACAAAAAGAGTCTGAAATGGAAAAGCTGTCAATTTCTGATTTACACATTATTTTGGTTGAGCCTTCTGATACTCAGCGAAAAATTATTACTACATTGCTGTTAAAAGAAAACGTTAAGGAAATTGACCCAGTCAGCACCCTTTCCGAAGCCCGCTCTGCAGTTAAAGCTCATGGCGCCGATTTAATTGTAAGTGCAATGTACTATGAAGATGGAACTGCACTAGAACTTCTTAAATTTATCAAAGAAGATAATGAATTCAAGAGCATTCCATTTATGCTCGTATCCAGCGAGAATCGGTTGAGTAAGTTGGAGGAATTTAAGCAAGCAGGTGTTGCCGCTATTCTTCCCAAGCCATTTGAGCCTCTTCATTTATCACGTGCGCTAAATGCGAGCCTTGACCTTATCAACCACGATGAGTTAGAGCTAGACCTATTCGATGTACACGATGTTCGCGTACTACTCGTTGATGACAGTAAACTCGCTCGAAATCATATTAGACGTGTTCTCGAAGGAATGGGGCTACAGCGAATTCAAGAAGCCGAAAATGGGGCTGCGGCACTCACTTTTATTAAAGACCAAGCTTTCGACCTTGTTGTCACCGACTATAATATGCCTGAAATGGACGGTAGAGAGTTATCAGAGTTTATTCGTTTTAACCCAGAGACCACTCACATTCCTATCATAATGGTAACGTCTGAGTCGGCAGATAGCGCACACATGGCAAACATTCAGCAAACCGGCGTAAATGCTTTGTGTGACAAGCCATTTGAACCTAATGAAGTTCGTCAAATGCTCTCTGCACTTTTAGGTAACTAGTTACTTGGTATGAAAGGGTTTGTATTATACTGTGAAAGAAAATGATTAAAGTGGTTTTCACCTTCACGGCAATACCACTTTTGCCACTTTATCAAGCCCTCAACATAAAAAACAAGCAAGCTAATTGTAAAAATCAGTTGACAGCAACATGTGTTCAACTTACATTCAAGATTATGAAACAGATTAAAAAGCACGTAGCGTTTTTCTTTTTTGCGTTTACATCCTTTAATTAGGGAGGCGCAGCTACATGCATGAAAACCTCCCGCTTGGGAGGTTTTTTTTTAGCACTATTTTCTTATACGATACGCACAGGAATGATATGTCAGACAATGCACTAGATACTGTTAGAGAGCGCATCACCGCTTTAGACAGTGAATTACTCACTTTACTGTCAGAACGCAGAAAGTTAACCAACGAAGTCGCTGAGACCAAAATAAAACACCACATTCCTGTGAGAGATCAAAAACGTGAAGAACAGCTGTTAGTTCGCCTCATAAAAGAGGGGCAAAATATTGGTTTAGATCCTCATTACGTCACGCAAATTTTTCACGTAGTCATTGAAGATTCAGTCTTAAATCAACAGGCAATGCTTGCTGAACGTGCAAATCCAGGCAGTACATTGCCGTTAAACCGAGTGGCGTTTCTAGGCGACAAAGGCTCTTACTCTTATCTTGCTACACAGAAGTATTTTTCACGTAGACCTGGCGAGTTGCTTGAGATGGGTTGTCAAAGCTTTGCTGAAATCATTCATAAAGTTGAAAGCACAGAAGCCGACTACGCGGTGTTGCCTATTGAGAATACGACCTCGGGCAGTATCAATGAAGTGTACGACCAACTTCAGCACACCCAGCTAAGCATTATTGGCGAACTTACTCACCCTATTCGTCATACATTATTGGTCGGCACTAATACCAGTATCGATAAAATTAAGACTCTTTATGCACACCCTCAAGTATTCACCCAATGTAGCCATTTCTTAGCAGAGCTAGGTAACGTTGAGGTGAAAACCATGGACAGTACTAGTTCGGCCATGCTCACCGTTAGCGAGCTTAAGCGAGACGACGTAGCTGCTATTGGAAGCGAAGCCGGCGGCAACCTTTATGGTCTAATGGCAATCAAAAGTAATTTAGCAAACCAAAAAGAAAACCATAGCCGCTTTATCGTTGTGGCTCGCAATCCTGTGGTGGTTCCTTTACAAGTACCTGCTAAGACAACCCTTGTTATGTCTACCATTCAAAAGCCAGGTGCACTTGTTGAAGCACTACTCGTACTTCGAGAAAACAGTATTAATATGACTAAGCTTGAGTCTCGCCCTATTCCAGGCAACCCATGGGAAGAGATGTTTTACATTGATGTAGAAGGCAATGTGGAAGACGGCCCTGTACAAAACGCCCTTGATGCATTGCGTGCTATTACGCGCTACCTCAAAGTTCTGGGATGCTACCCAAGTGAGGAAATAAGCCCTACTAAAGTGGCAGCAGCGAGCGCGCTGGCTGATTAACACGAAGAAGGCGAGCTTATCTGCTCGCCTTCTCTTTTATTAAGCTTCTTTATTCTATTTATCTCTTAAGAGTTGACCATCATCTGCCTTTAGCAACATTTGCTTACTGTCCACTAGGCACTTCTTCGCATAATCGCCAAACCATGCGCCAACCCTCATAAACTGCTCGACAAACCCTTTTTTATCACCGCTTTCAAGTAGCGATAATGCAATACCAAAACGCTCATAAAAACGGCGTAACAGCGCAAAATTATCGGGGTTATTAAAGATAATGTCGGCGTAAAGCTGTGGTGACTGAGCAAACAATCGACCTACCATAGCTAGCTCTAGACGATAGATGGGTGAGCTAAACATAGTGAGTGATTCAAGTTTAGGGTCTTCACCTTTCAAGTGCTGCCCATAAACAAACGTGTTGAAGTGGCGCATAACCTGTATGTAAGCCATGGCTTGGTCGTGCTCTTGTGCGCTGGAGTCATGAATAGTGGCACCCCAAATTCGCATTTGCTCAATGAGCCAGCTGTATTTTTCACTACTACGTCCGTCGCACACTACCACAACTTGTTTAATCATACCTGGCGCATCTGGGCCAAACATGGGGTGCAGCCCAACAACTGGACCGCTATGTACCTCAAGCATTGACTCAAGTGGCTTAGCTTTAATACTGGTTATATCTGCGAGCACGCAATCTTTTGGCAGCATAGTTAATTTGCTAATCACGACTTCTGTTAAGTTTATAGGTACAGCAACAACAACTAGTGAAGCACAGCTAAGCAGCGATGCTGCTCTACCACTTTCCCAGTCGTCTTTTTCAACCACCGAAACTTTATAGTTACTTCTTTCAAATAAACTGACAAACACGCGACCAAGAGCCCCAGCTCCACCAATTACAACAACGTTATCAACGTCAGGTTTCACACATCGGTACTTGTTGTTTTGTGTATGGTAAGACTCACGCATAACACGGCGTAATAGGTCTTCGGTGAGATCGGGAGAAACGCCCAGCGCTTCTGCCTGATCACGGCGAGATGCAATTAGCGCTTTCTCGCGCTCAGGAACGTAAACAGGCATACCAGCTTCAGCCTTAATTTGACCGACCTGGGTGGTAATTTGATTGCGTTTAGCGAGTAATTCGACAAGCTGGGAATCCAGCTCGTCGATACCTTCACGCAGCGTATTAACTGTTTTAAGTGCTGCGATAAATCGGCCATTGTGTCTTATCCTTGAATCAAATGGCACGGGGCTTTGGCAATATTATCTTGCCACATTAGGCTTAACTTTTTATTAGGCCACCGTGCGCTTATTTTGGCGTAAGGGTAACACAGTTATTAACTTATCTCTGGTTTGAGATATTAAGTTTTCTGTTGTTTCCCAATCGATACATCCATCTGTAATTGAAACACCGTACTCCAACTCTTCAGGTTTTTTACCTTCCGCTTTCTGGTTACCAGGTTTTAAATGACTTTCCAACATAACGCCAATGATAGACTGATTGCCTTCTAGGATTTGATTTACCACGTTCTGTGCTACCAATGGCTGGCGACGGTAATCTTTCGAAGAATTTGCATGGCTGCAATCAACCACTAATCCTGCAGTTAATCCAGCATCCTGCAACTCGACTTCGCATTCTGATACGCATACAGAGTCGTAATTTGGTTGTTTACCACCTCGAAGGATAATATGACCGTCGGGGTTACCACTGGTGCCGATAATGCTTACCTGCCCTTGCTTATTAATTCCCATAAAGCGATGACCCGATGCGGCAGATTTAAGCGCATTAATAGCAATATCTAAGCTTCCATCTGTACCGTTCTTAAAGCCCACCGGCATAGACAGACCACTGGCCATTTCACGGTGAGTTTGCGATTCAGAGGTACGCGCACCGATAGCAGACCAGCTAAATAGCTCCGCAAGGTACTGTGGACTTATTGGGTCTAGTGCTTCTGTAGCAACAGGTAATTCTAATTCAGCGAGCCAAATTAACAGTTCTCTTGCTTTTCGAAGGCCAGTTTCAATATCAAATGTCCCGTCGATATGTGGGTCGTTAATTAACCCTTTCCACCCCGTTGTAGTGCGTGGTTTTTCGAAGTACACACGCATTACAATAAACAGCGTGTCTTTGCATGATTCATGAAGTTCTTTAAGCTTAAGCGCATACTCTTTCGCAGCTTCAATATCGTGTATAGAGCACGGTCCACACACTACAAGAAATCTGTGGTCGCGACGATGAATGATATCTGAAACAATTTTTCTAGACTCTGAAATAGCCGCTAACGCTTTATCTGACACAGGCAATTCAGTGCTTAGCGCTTCAGGGGTGATAAGTACATCTTCTGTACTTATGTGAACATTATTTACGGTGTCCTTGATCATGGGAGCTCTCTTACTCTCTTAACTACAAATAAAAAACGGAAAATTAAACGCCAAAAGAGTGTGCAATCTGCATGTAAACTTTATTGTACAACCAGCTTTTCTATATTTCTTTAACGTCATTGACTTTTTAACAAGTAAAGCGTAATTGCGCAAGCAATAACGAATAATACTTTAATCTCAGGTAAATTCGAAGCGAATGAGCATAACTAAATGGCAACTGCGCTCACTGATAGCACAATTTTCAATCAGCAGTGAGGCTTACTCCTAAGCGCTTTGCTGGCAGTGTACGTCATATGCCTAGTCTAGCTGTGCGCTTTTCATAGTTTAATTAATATGACGAGATAATTAGCCAATATAAATAAGCTAAATTGTTCATTAGTTCATAGGATTTTGTATCATTCCAACAACAGAATAATAACGAGAACACAATGCAAAATTTAGTCATTACTTACACAGACGGCGTCGCCACACTTACTATGAAAAATGGTGAAAACCGTCATAACCCTCTTTTCGCAAAAGAGATGCTGTCAGCTTTGGAAACCATTAAAGCCAATGAAAACTGTAAAGCACTGGTGATCACCTCAAACGACGAGAAATGTTTTAGTCTAGGCATAGATACCGAATGGCTTATGCCAGCCATGAAAGCAGGTAGTACTGAAGAGATTAAGCAATTTATGCATGATATGGACGACGTGTTCAAAACCCTCCTCCTCTACCCGCTTCCTGTTATCGCTGCCATCAATGGCCACGCCTTTGGTAATGGAGCAATTTTGGCGTGTGCATGTGACTTTAGGTTTATGCGCTCAGATAAAGGTTTTTTCTGTTTCCCTGAAGTCGATCTGTCGATCCCTTTTCTACCCGGTATGATTGAATTTGTTAAAAAAGCCATGCCTTACTATAGATTTAACGAAATGAAGCTATCTGGAAGACGAGTGTCAGGTAAAGAGTTGGAACAAGACCATGTGGTAGAAAAAGCCTATGACTCGCAAGAAACTTTAATGGAAGGCGCGCTTAACTATGCAAAAACTTTTGATAAAAAACGTGGTATTTTTGGCGAACATAAAAAGCGGTTGCACAAGCATATCATCCGAACTATCGATAGTGAAAACAAGGCGTTGATAGATGCACTTTCACTAATGGCTTAAAAGCCTTTTTAATAGGCTGTGTAACGCGGACAGCTTACACAGCCTTACATAGAGCTAAATATTAACAGCTTTACTCATCGCTACCGGCGTTCTTCTGAAACTTTGGCGTCCGTTTTCTAAACAGGTCCACATTCACTCCCCAATGGAGTGATGCAATCCGCAATAAAACTGTTACGCCAATGGACCCCAAAATACACCAAATATAGGGGATATCGACTGCAAATAGCGCAGCATAAGTCAGCCCTCCCGCAAAACAAGCGCTCGCATAGATATCACCACGCATAACATAGGGCACCTCTCGGCAAACCACGTCTCTCATCAAACCTCCGAAGATGCCTGTCGTCATTCCCATGGTTAAAGCAACAATCATCCCCGTACCGCTAATTAAGGCTTTTTCGATGCCTATTACGTTAAATATGGCGAGTCCTATTGTATCAATTAGAATGAAGTAAAAGTTTGAAGGCGATGGGAAATAGCGTATTAATAATACGGTAACGAATATCGCACTGTAAGTCGCTAAAAGGTATTCGGAGGTTTCGACCCAGAATATAGGCTTGCCTAAAAGTAAGTCTCGAAGCGTGCCACCACCTAGCGCAGTCATTACACCTACAACGACAATTCCGAAACCATTAATATTCTTATCGTGCCCCAACAGTGCGCCTGATATAGCGAAAAAGGCAACGCCTACAACGCCTAGCACAATAAAATATTCAGAAGTCATTATTCTCTCTATTAAGAAACCTTAATATAAGTAATAGATGAAGGAGAAAAAAGATCGGATTTCAGGCACAAAAAAGCCCGCTTGAAAGCGGGCTTTTTCGAAGTTAACAATAACGCAAGGATTAGTAATCTTAGTTAAGCTTCTCTTTGATACGTGCAGATTTACCTGAACGCTCACGTAGATAGTAAAGCTTAGCACGACGAACCGCACCGCGACGTTTAACTTCAATTGAAGAAACTGCCGGGCTGTGTGTTTGGAACACACGCTCAACGCCTTCGCCGCTAGAAATTTTACGCACGGTAAAAGACGAGTGCAGACCACGGTTACGCTTAGCGATAACAACACCTTCATATGCCTGAAGACGCTCTTTGTCACCTTCGGTAACGCGAACTTTAACAACTACTGTGTCACCTGGACCAAACGCAGGAACATCAGTCTTTAGCTGTGCTTCTTCGATTTTTTTGATGATATCTTGACTGACTTTGCTCATCATATCCTCTCGTCCTAGTTAACTGTCATCTTGCTGCAGTTGCGCTTGGAATAATTCAAGCAAACGCTGCTGCTCCTCAGTCAGAGCTAGGTGGTTTAACAATTCAGGGCGACGCTGCCAGGTTCTACCTAATGATTGCATCAATCGCCACTGCCTAATTTTTTCATGGTCCCCACTTAACAACACGTCAGGTACCTTTTGACCATCGAGTATTTCGGGCCGCGTATAATGCGGACAATCCAAAAGACCGTCAGTGAAAGAATCTTCAACTGCTGAAGCTTTATGCCCCAACACGCCGGGAACTAATCGAGCAACCGCGTCCATAAGGACCATTGCTGGCAGTTCACCGCCGCTTAGCACATAATCACCTATAGATACTTCTTCATCTACATGGCTTTCGATTACCCGCTCGTCGATGCCTTCATATCGGCCGCAAATTAAAATTGTGCGGTCAATGTTAGCAAGGCGCTGTACGCCTGCTTGGTCAAGGGGCTTCCCTTGTGGTGATAAGTAGATTACCTTACTTTTTTCACCGCCCACTTTCTTGGCGGCTTGTATCGCGTCAGTTAGCGGTTTTACCATCATAAGCATACCGGGTCCGCCTCCGTAGGGGCGATCGTCTACTGTACGATGGCGGTCATATGTAAAGTCACGGGGGTTGAAGGTGTCAACCGATAAGGTTCCAGATTTAACCGCTCGTCCTATAACACCCTGTTGGGTAAATGGGGCAAACATATCTGGAAACAGGCTAACAACGCCGAACCACTTTTCCGGAGTCACTTAAAACCCCGGGTCCCAGTCAACTTTAATGACCTTCGCTTCTTTATCTACCTCTTGTACGACTTCGTCGAACACAAAAGGTACTAGTCTTTCTTTTTGACCAAAAGCATCGCCTACATTCGCTTTAACGTGGATCACGTCGTTAGCACCTGTATTAAACACTTCTTTCACCACACCTAAGTCGTAACCTTGCGTTGTTACCACTTTCATGCCGGTGAGCTCACGCCAATAAATTCCTTCGTTACCTAAATCAGGCAGCTGTGAAGCATTTATGTTGATATCCAAGTTTTTAATGCGCTCTGCATCGTCTCGACTATCAACGCCCACAATTTTTGCAACGAGGCTTTTACCGTGCGGTCGCCACTGGTCAATTTGGTATTCTTTTTCTTCGCCAAGGAACCATGGCGCGTACTCAAAAATACCTTCTGGCGTTTCTGTATAGCTGTTGATTTTGACCCAACCTTTAACACCGTACGGTGCGCCAATTTTGCCAACAATCACTTTGTCAGACGCTAGACTCATCTATACCACCAGTTAATAACAGCTTACGCTGCAGATTTTTTCGCTTCTTTTACCAAGCTAGATACGCGCTCTGATAAGCTCGCGCCTACGCCAACCCAGTATTCAACACGCTCTAGATCTACGCGAAGACGTTCCGCTTGACCTTGTGCAGTTGGGTTGAAGAAACCGATGTTTTCAATGAAACGACCGTTTCTTGCACGACGGCTATCAGCCACCACTAGTTGATAAAATGGACGCTTTTTCGCGCCACCACGCTGTAAACGAATAGTAACCATAAATGCCTCAAACTCGTTGTAGCGTTACCGTTAACTTAAGCCTTCATTTAACGACTAAAAATTAGCCGCCAATTGGAAGGCCGCCGAATTATACGGATATGGGCCGTGAATGCAAGTAAAAACCTGATTTATCCTTGGTTAAGTTAGGCGCCAGTACGCCAAACTGATACCGGAGTTGGGTAGGGTCTATAAATAACCTATTTATCGCAAATACCTTTCAAACACAAAATCTTAGTATATTGTTAGTATTGCACTGTATTTTTGTGCGAAATGAAAAGCCATATGCAGTTTTAAGGATGGCAGATTGGGACATGTTTTTCACTGGGGCTTTCGTTTAGCGATGGCATCTATGCAAGGAAGGCACAGTCTAAAAGTACTCGCTTCTTTCAATAGCGGTATAGATGGCGCAAGGTTACACTTGCGTCGTTATAGTCGTAGGGAACGTTTTGCCACTGTGGCTTTTTAAGCTCTTGTGATTTTGTCTCTTCTGCCTCGGCAAATTTGTTTGATTTGAGTATTAAGTTTGATTTGAGTATTAAGCTAGGAAAGCCTTGGGCGCCGATACTACGAGCCATATGCATTTCTTCGTTAAGTTTCTCAACTGTACTTTCACTATTAAGCGCTAATTTAAAGCGCTCGACATCAAGTCCTATTTCTTTAGCAAAGCCCGCCAATGTATCAAAGTCTGATGGGTTTCTTGCATTTAGGTAATAGCCTTCTTGAATTGCCTTGATCATTGCCTTCTCTAATATTTTTGCTTCATCACTATTTGTAGCCTGAGCTTTTGCCGCAATAACTGCTCGACACGAAGGATAGGTCGAACGGTGGGGCTGACATTGGGTCCAAAAGTCGTAATTAAACTGGGTGCCTGGCACTCGTTCTTGAATAGTTTTCCAGTATCCAGCAATAGTAAGCTTCATTTGTTCAGGCATCGGTACATCACTATCTGGAGCAAGACCGCCAAGTAAATAGACAACCTCAATATCATTGGGCAAGTCACTTTGTATTTTTTCCCAGGTGGGAACAAACGCCCAGCACCAGCTGCACATTGGGTCGTGCACGTAGTAGAGAATAGATTTATTACTTTGCTGTGTTGATTGTTGACCGGGCTGTCGCACTGGCTTTTCCAAAACACTCTCCTACATTTAATTAACAAATAACTTTTTAATACTTCACAAGTGAAGATTTTTGGATTACCTTAAACCAAAGCTTTATAGACGTCTAACCATCTAAACATCTATACACAAAAAGCATAAATTAACTTTTAAGGTATGTTCAATGAAACCAGAAACCATTGCATTACACGCTGGCTATACTAGCGAAGAAACCACAAAAGCAGCAACTACTCCTATTTATCAAACCACATCGTTTACGTTCGATAATACACAACATGGTGCTGATTTGTTCGACCTTAAAGTGCCAGGTTATATCTACAGCCGGATAATGAATCCGACCAACGCAGTGTTAGAGCAGCGTTTAACTGAATTAGAAGGTGGTGTTGGGGCATTAGCGGTCGCCTCTGGCATGGCCGCTATTCGCTACGCCATAGAAGCTATCGCAGAAGTCGGTAGCAATATTGTAAGTGTTGGACAGTTATACGGCGGCACCTATAACCTTTTTGCGCATACATTTCCTCGCCAAGGTATTCAAACTACCTTCGTACAAGCGAATGACTTCGATGGCCTTGCTGCCGCTATTGATAAAAATACTAAAGCCGTATTTTGCGAGTCTATTGGCAACCCTGCAGGAAACGTTGTTGATATTAAACGTTGGGCCGATATTGCACATGCCGCAGGCGTTCCGCTAATTGTTGATAACACCGTTGCCACCCCTATTCTTTGCAAGGTGTTCGATCATGGTGCCGACATCGCCATTCATTCGTTAACCAAATATATTGGCGGTCACGGTACTACCGTGGGCGGCATTATTGTTGATTCAGGTAACTTTGATTGGGCTGCCCAGCCAGAACGATTCAGTATGCTGACTACACCCGATCCTAGCTACCATGGCGTTACTTACACAGAAGCACTTGGCCCAGCCGCGTATATTGGCCGCTGCCGCGTTGTGCCTCTGCGTAACACAGGGGCTGCACTTTCTGCACAAAGTGCGTTTAATATTATGCAAGGTTTAGAAACCTTATCGTTACGGATGGAGCGCCACTGCGAAAACGCAGAAAAAGTGGCTGCGTTTCTTGAAAAGCACCCTTCAGTGAATTGGGTTAACTATGCGGCTCTGCCTGATAGTGAGCACTTCGACGCCTGCCAACGCATTTGTGGCGGTAAAGCAGCCGGTATTATCAGTTTTGGTATTCAAGGTGGATTGCCAGCAGGCGCTAAGTTTATCGATGCCCTACAGCTAATTCTACGCTTGGTTAATATTGGTGATGCAAAGTCTTTAGCCTGTCACCCTGCCAGCACTACACACCGCCAATTAAATGCTGATGAGCTTGCATCCGCCGGTGTTAGTGAAGATATGGTTCGTATTTCAGTAGGTATTGAACATATTGACGATATTATCGCTGACATCGAGCAAGCCCTTGTTGCTAGTCAAAGCTAAGCGCTTGAAGCTGCTAAGCTAAGCACTTAAGGTTGCGACGCTTGCACTTTAATGTGCTTTATTACATTTAGGTACGTCGGGGTTCCAGATAATAAATGGAGCCCCAGACCTTTGTTTTTACTTTGAGCCCAGCCGATTTCTATTCTTCATTTTTTCTTTTCTAAAATCTTTTCTTTTTTTGCTACACCTTTGCGACTTCCGGCTTCCCCTAAAAATCTTTATCCGACCTACGCTAGTAAGGACAAGTCACAGCGAATCAGGTTCAACCCACCTGATATACTGCAACTGTAGTCGCATGAATAAATCAACTTTACCCAATTCAGCGTATAGTCTAAACCATTAAACGTTCTCAGCTTCTGTTCGAACGCATTGATAGCGCAAATTAGATACGGTTTTCCGTAGCGTCGCTTTATCCTGTTGAAAATTTAAAAGAGGTTATTTTGGCAACACCGTTAAATGAAGTGTCAACAAAACAAGTACTGCAATGGATAGGTTCACACTTAAGCCGTTACAAAAAACGTGTCGCTGGGGCCATTACCGCCTTGTTTACTGCCGCTTTAGCATGGTTAATGTTAGGACAAGGCATTAAATACGCTATCGATAGCGGCTTTGTAGAAAGCGCTTCTGAAACCTTAAACCAGGCTACGCTTATTGTGTTGGTAATAACGCTGATTGCCTGCATT
Source organism: Alteromonas sp. ALT199 (assembly GCF_018619335.1). Classification (GTDB taxonomy): domain Bacteria; phylum Pseudomonadota; class Gammaproteobacteria; order Enterobacterales; family Alteromonadaceae; genus Alteromonas. The sequence goes on from NZ_JAHHDX010000124.1 coordinate 41,127, forward strand.
GCGACCTATGTCCGCTTTTACTTGATGACATGGTTAGGCGAGAGAGTCAGTGCCGATATTAGAAATCAGGTTTACTCTCATTTGCTCTCACTTCCCCCTTCATTTTTCGCAGAGCTTAGAACCGGTGAGGTTATCTCACGCTTCACTAGCGACACTACGGTAATTCAAACCGTAGTGGGAATGAGTTTGTCGATGACGCTGCGTTCTATTGTCACCTTCCTAGGTGCATTGGCGCTAATGACATTTTCCAGCCCCTTGCTAACATTTTGTGTCATTGTTGCCGTGCCGGCAGTACTAGTTCCTATTAAGGTGCTTGCACCGCAAGTACGTCGATACGCAAAAGAAAGCCAGGATAAAGTGGCGGATTTAGGCGCGCGCATTGATGAGAGCTTACATGAAATCATGACGGTACAGGCCTACACTGCTGAAAATGCCGAACGCATGCATTTTTCTCGAAAAGTTGAACTTGCCATGGACGTAGCTAAAAAACGTATTCATTACCGTTCATTGTTAATTGGCTGCATTATGTGTATCAGCATGACGGCTATTATTTTTATTGCATGGATAGGCGCAAGGCAAGTACTTGACGGCACCATGACGGTAGGTGAACTTTCAGCTTTTCTATTCTATGCCGTGATGGCAGGTGGCAGTGTGGCCACGATCAGCGAAGTCATTGGTGAGGTACAGCGAGGTGTTGGTGCCAGTGAACGTTTATATGAGCTATTTACCACTGAACCTGCCATCAAATCAGTTTTGAAAGAAGCCGGAAAAATATCTGAATGCCCCCCTTCGAAAGACGCCACATTGAAAAACGAAGGCTCTAAACCCGTAATTTCCAATGCCTCACCGAAAATAGAATTAGAGAACGTCAGCTTTGCTTACCCTGATAGCAAACCGCTGTTTAATAATTTAAACATTAACATTCAAGCCGGTGAACGCCTTGCATTAGTGGGAGCAAGTGGCGCGGGTAAAACCACCCTCTTTCAACTATTAATGCGCTTTTACGATCCCAGTGCCGGACAAATTCTATTTAACGGTATGCCGATTAATCAATTGCCGGTTGATGTTTTAAGGCGACAAATTGCAATAGTAACTCAAGAGCCCGTGGTTTTTGCAGATACTGTGATGGAGAACATTCGCTACGGCAGTCCTAGTGCTAGTGATGACGCTGTGGTGAATGCGGCAAAACAAGCTTTTGCTCACGAGTTTATCGATAACATGGACGAGCGCTACGACACGCAGTTAGGCGAAAGAGGCGTTAAACTCTCGGGTGGGCAAAAACAGCGTATAGCTATAGCTCGCGCTATTTTAGCCGACCGTCCAATATTACTGCTTGATGAAGCAACAAGTGCACTGGATGCCATGAGCGAACGTATGGTTCAGCAAGCCATAGACCGACTAATGGTAGGCAAAACCAGTATTGTCATTGCCCACCGACTTGCAACTGTTCAGCATGCAGACCGTATACTGGTAATGGATAAAGGCCAGGTAGTGGGAAGTGGTGACCACACCTCTTTGATGAAAAGCGATACCTTGTACAGGGAATACGCTGAACTGCAATTGCTTAGCTGAACTGCCTGTGGTGCTATACGGTACAAATAATTAAGTTAACCAATCGGCCATTTAACAACCGTTTTGGTAAAACAAAAAATAAAGGGCTTGCCGGTTTCCATATTGCTGGACAGTGCAAGCTTAACTAACGCTACGGGTTTAAAATGAAAAATTCAGTCTATGGTGCATTGAAGACATGGATATGTCTTTGTGCTCTTTTTTTAGCGATGGTGCCAACTGCCAACGCACAGTTTATGGGTGACAGACAGGCAAAGCTTGTTGTTATTGAACCTATTAAATTTATAAATGAAATGCGAAAAGTGGAAGCCGTTGGCAGTGCCGAAGCGGTTCGCTCTATCGTTTTATACTCTGCTGTTTCTGACGAAGTGACGGAAGTCAATTTCGTACCAGGCCAAACCGTAGAAAAAGGTAAGGTTCTGGTTCGCCTTGATGACAGACGTCAGCAGACCGCTTTAAAACGCGCTAGGCTCACTTTAGAAGATGCACAGCGTACTGTAGAAAGATTAGCGTCAAGCTATAAGCAGGGCGCAGTACCTATCAGCGAATTAGACCTAGCTCGCACTCAACGGGATCTCGCGGAAGTTGCCCTAGAAGAGGCCCAAGCAGATCTTGAAGACAGACACATTATTGCTCCTTTTAACGGTGTTGTGGGCATTACTGACATTGAAGTGGGTGATCGGATAAACGAACAAACGGTTATCACGACGCTCGATAATAGAAGCAAGCTTTTTATCAATTTCAAAGCCCCTGAAGCCGCCCTTTCTGTTTTACTCAATGCGCCGAATGTCACTCTAGAACCTTGGAGCGACAAAGAGCAACTGGTGAAAGCCGAAATAGCGCAGGTCGATTCTCGTATTAATGAAGCTGATCGCACTCTTCGTGCGCGCGCATTATTAGACAACTCTTCGGATAAATTCCGTCCGGGTATGAGTTTTAGAGTTAATTTGAGCATTGAAGGTGATCGCTACGCGGCCGTGCCTGAAGCCGCATTACTGTGGGGAGCAACCGGCGCTTATATTTGGCTTGCTGAAGACGGGAAAGCTAAACGTGTGGACGTAAGTGTCCACCAGCGTTTAAGAGGAACCATTTTAGTTTCTGGCGATATCGAAGAAGGTGATGCGTTAATTTCAGAAGGTGTTCAGCGCTTACGTACAGGCCAAGAAATTACCACGGAATTGGCCGGAGGGCCGCAAGGTGAGTGATCCAAATCTATCGTCTTCAGTCAGCGACCTTCCCTCACTGTCGATACGACGCCCAGTTTTAATCGTCGTTTTAAACTTGCTTATTGCTATTGCAGGTCTTGCCGCGTTGAGCGGACTTGAGGTTCGAGAACTCCCTGACGTTGACACGCCTCGCGTAACTGTTACGGCACAGTTCCCCGGCGCATCGCCTGAAACAGTGGATGCGGAAGTTACGGGGCGACTAGAAGGTGCAGTTGCCCGAGTTAGCGGTGTTAAAAATATATACGCGCAAAGCGAAGAAAACTCTGCACGTGTTCGCGTTGAGTTTCGCCCTGGCGTCAATTTAGAAGATGCCGCAAACGAAGTGCGTGAATCGGTAAGTCGTGTTCAGCGTCAACTTCCTGAGGACGTTGAGCAAGTGGCTATTATTCGTGCAGACAGTGACGCTCAAGCAGTTGTAAGCCTTGCTATCTCTAGCGACACACTGGACATGGAAACACTCACTGAGCGGGTTGATACAGATGTAGCCCCATTGTTTCTCAGCATACCCGGTGTTGCTGACGTTACCCTAAACGGCGATAGAGAACGTGTATTGCGCGTATCAGTTGACCCGCTTCGCCTAACCAGCTTTAGTCTTTCAATGAGTGATATAGCCGAAGCATTATCGCTCGCGCCTTTTGATGTTCCCGCAGGCAGCATACAGTCGGCCGAACAGGCGCTTATTGTACGCGCCGATGCAACGTCAGTGTCTGCAGAAGATGTGGGCAACATTGTTGTAAGTGGCGATATTCGCATTAATGACGTCGCCAGTGTTTATTTTGGCCCCGCCGATACCACCAGCGTGGTTCGCTTGGACGGCACGCCAGTCATCGGCGTTGGTGTCATTCGTCAAGCTAGTTCTAATACCATAGAAATTTCTGATGAAGTGCTAGCAATGGTCAAAGACCTAGACAAACGCTTTACTGATATGCATATCACCGTAACCGCGGATGATGCAGAGTTTATTAGGGATTCTGTAAAAGAAGTCGTGATATCGCTTAGTCTTACTGTTGCTCTAGTTGTTGTGACGTTACTGGTATTTATTGGTTCGTGGCGCGCGACTATTGTTCCGGCGCTCTCTATTCCTGTATCACTGGCAGGCGCACTGGCAATTATTTGGGGCATGGGGTTTTCAATTAATATCCTTACCCTACTCGCCCTTGTTCTTGCCACGGGTATGATAGTAGACGATGCGATTGTTGTTTCTGAAAATATTCAGCGCCGCAGAAGCATGGGCTTAGGCGCGCGCGCTGCTGCCGTAGTCGGCACACGCGAAGTGTTTTTTGCCGTCGTTGCGACTACCGCTGTGCTTGCTTCTGTATTTATACCTATCGCTTTCCTTCCCTCTACCGCAGGGCGTTTGTTTAGAGAGTTTGGTGGCGTGTTAGCTGGTGCAGTTGTTATCTCCTCTTTTGTTGCACTTTCCTTGGTACCTGCGCTTACAGCACGTCTTAAGGTAAAAGAAACAAAGGAAAACGGTTTGTTTAGCAAGACCTTTGGACGTTTTGGCAACGCCTGCTTGCGCCTGTACCAGGCCTCACTATTAAAGGCTCTGAAATATGGCTGGGTAGTAGGTGTGTTAAGTCTAGCAGCAGGCGGTGGTGCATATATATTGTCACAAAATATCGATAATGAGCTTCTGCCAAGTGAGGATAGAGGTACAATTCGAATATTTGCTCGCGGCCCCGACGGCGCTGGGCTGAACTTTATGGATAGGCAAGCAGAAAAAATGGAAGAGCTGCTGCTTCCCTATGTTGAGAACGGCACCATAGATTCGATTTACACCGTGGTTGGCTCTTGGGATCCTAACATTGTATTTATTACCGCACCGCTTAAGCATTGGGATGAAAGGGACAAATCACTGCAAGATGTCGTTAACGAAATTCGCCCTAAACTACAGCAAATACCCGGTGCACCAGGGAACGCCTTTGGTGGCAATAGTCTTAATTTGCGCGGTCAAGGTGGCGGCTTAGAAATAGCACTCACCGGTGATACCTATGAAAACATTTTTCTAGCAGCGCAAAATTTTTCACGCCAGCTTGAAGAAAGCTTACCTGAACTAGGTAGACCCAGAATTAGCTACGACCCTACCCAACCACAAATGCGTGTAAATATAGACCGCCGTCGTGCAGAAGAATTAGGTGTACCGCTAACCGATATTGCTAGCACGCTGCGCGCAGCGGTTAATGGCGATGACATTGCCGATTTGAACGTTGGCGACCAGGCTATTCCTATTATGCTGCAAACTAATAATCGCAGCACCCTAGACCCGTCTGAGCTTACTAGCCTTTATGTAAAAAGCGTTGACGGAAACCTAGTACCTCTTTCAAGTGTGGCATTTATTACTGAAGAAGGCGTTGCAGCTGAATTAGAGCGTCAAGCGCAGCGACGTGCAATAAAAGTGGAAATGGAACTGCCCGAAGACGTCGCGCTTAGCGAGGTGGTAGATCAAATACGTACGCTAGCGCTAGATACTTTACCCGATGGCATTGGATTGGTCTTTTTAGGTGAAGCACAAACCTTTGAAGAAACGTCTAAACAGGTTGCGCTTACCTATATTTTAGCGTTTGTCATCGTTTTGCTTGTACTAGCAGCACAGTTTGAAAGTGTAAATAGCGCCGTTGTTGTTATGCTTACCGTGCCTTTCGGTATTGCAGCTGCGGTCTACGCGCTGTTTTTAACTGGCACTAGCATTAACATTTACTCGCAAATTGGGCTAGTTATGCTAATTGGCTTACTCGCTAAAAATGCCATTCTATTGATTGAGTTTGCCGACCAGCTTCGCGATAAAGGTTTTGATATCTATGAGGCTATTATTGAAGCAGGGAAAGTGCGTTTACGCCCAATCATGATGACCTTGGTATCTACTATTCTTGGTGGACTACCGTTAATTCTATCAACGGGTGCAGGTGCTGAAGCGCGCAATGCTATTGGCTGGGTAGTGTTCGGCGGACTCGGTATCGCAGTAGTATTTACCCTATACCTTACGCCTGTGCTTTATCTAGCCCTTGCCCGCTTTACCAAACCTCGTGCAGATGAAAGCGCTAAGCTTGAAAAAGAAATGGAAGAAGCTAACGCACAGCACTCTTAGAACGGTTCCGCTTAGGTAGGCACTATGCCTATTTAAGCGGCCTTAAGACGGTGTTTGAGCTCTATTTACGAGCTCAAGCCGTGCTTTAACCGTGCTCAACCCCTTTTTAAACCGAGATTAGACAGTTACCGTGCACTCAGAATGCATTAAGAAATAAAAGAGACGCCTAAGCCGCGAGTGTAGTAACAAACAAAAATTGTTATTACGCACTTGGTTTGGGCGTTTTTTGTTGAAATACCGCAGAAGTACGAAAGACGATTAAACCGTGTTGTAAAAAATTAACTTCTTAATAGGTTTTACAAAAAGCGTTAACCTTAGTCTTACCAGTAAAGGCTAGCAGCTGTTCAACCATCTTTTCGAAGTAAGGGTTATACGTGAGCCTCGCATACACTCTTTCCTCCTTATCGCTGCTAAGCTTGTTGTTTTCTATCTCTGGTTCAAATCCCCAGGGCCCATACCATACCTCTTCCCCTGCTTTGCAGCGCGCTTCAGCATCACTCCCTTGTCCGTTGTCACAGATGCGAAAGGTACTTCCCGTTCCATACAAAGTGTTGTGTTCAGAAAAAAGAGTACTCATATGAGAAGCTGCACTAATTCGCTGCTCGGGTAAGTTCATGGTTTGCACAATGCGTGCATTATCAGGCACCTCAGGTACATTTTCGCCTTGCCACAATAAACACTTACGCGGATGAGTGAAATTATCTCTAAATTGTTCAGCAATCTTTGTAGTATCAACAACGCTGTCTTTTTCGGCCACCACCATTAACACAGGAAGATTCAATGTTCGCTTCGCTACTTCTGATTGAGAAAACAAGTCTTGAAGCACATTTACGCTTTCTTGATAAGCAGCAAACCCAGGCATCGCGGTAGAGTTATAACGACTTGGATTATCCTCTTCTTCCACGTTAGGCCAAGGGAACAATGAATCGATGTAAGGCGCTAAACGGGAAACAAAAAAACGCGACTTAAAGGCTGGAGAAAAATGCATGAGCCCTTTAATATCAAGCTCTTCGGCCATTGAAAAACTTGCAATAGTGGTTAAATTTGCCCCCGTTGAGAAGCCCCCAATGTAGAGGTTATCTACTTCTTCAGAAAACAGCTTTATGTGGTGATTGGTTTCAGCCTGCCACTGCTGATAGCTAACGTTTAGCATGTCCCCTGGCTTTGAGCCATGGCCCGGTAACAGAATAGTCCTTACATGAATGCTTTCACTGCACACAGCGTTTGCTACATCGCGAAAGAAATAAGGAGAATCACCGAGTCCGTGAACCAGCAATATACCCGTGTCGCGGTATTGTGTACCGCATTCAAAGGGCATATTCATGGTAATTTCTTGTTCTTTGTTATTGGAAACAAATGCTCTATGTTTTGAAAGGTAGCCTTCAACTTGTTTTAAATAATTGTCGAAAGGTTGTATCCCCACTGGAAACGCTTGGGTACTCGCGCTAAATTGGGCCCCGCTGACTTGAGGACTGGGGGGTGAATGGCAACCGCTTATCATGAACAGCGCGAGGGAAGCAGCACCTAAAGATGCTGCTTTCATAAAGAAATTTGACATTGTTTGGATAGACGCTTAAAGCAATTATTGTAATGTATCTTTACCCGAAACTAATGCCTTAGCGAGTAATTTATGGGTAAGCAATGATAAAAGCTCGGTTTCTTCTTCACTTCGCTCACCATCCACACCGGTAATCGCCATAGCGACTTCTAACGTTTTTTCTGCATTAAACGATAGGTCGTTTTTGAGACTTTTTAAGAAAGTGACAGTATCGCCAGTGTCGATGGCCTTTCGAGCTTGATAAATAGTGTCGTTTAGAAATGCTTCGCGACAGATTGGGCTTTGCCAATCTAGCGATTCAACCATAGCATTCAGGTAGTCCTGTTCAGTCAATGTTACCATGCCATCGACCTGATAAAGTAAAACTGAGAGTTTGATAAGGGCTTGATTAAAACTTTGTTGTTCTGATAATTGCATAATACTCTTCCTCTTCGTACTGTACGCGGCAGTACCACAACATGCTCTGCATCCTAGCAGTAGCGACAATTTTCGACGTCTACACTGAGGTATATAACATCGAGAGCATCAAAGCCGGTGAGTAGCTACATTAGGACCTGTAAGCATTTGATAAAGTTCCAAAGGCAACAGGGCTAATATAGACCGCCGAATTGACGGTAACATTACGCGACGGTGAAGGTTTTAGTTCACAATGTTAAATTAGTGTAAACACCTATTGCATTATAGGCGATTTTTGGCAGGTTCCAAGTGTCACACACCGCAAAAGATGGCTTTAATTAATGAATATTAAGTTAATTGAAAAAGAGAGTTTTCATTTGAACTTTGTTAGAAGCGCTTAGCTTAAACAAAAGCCTGACGTATTCTTTGGTTACACGCGACAGGCTTAAAAAAGCAGGGGATGATAAAGATTAAGACATCACGCTATCGCAAGCCTAGCGTGATGTCGTTTATATAGAAATTCCCCGTATAAACTTTATCGTTACTACCGTGGGGTTCTAGTGCAAAAAACTGCTTATCTTGATCATCTAAGGCTTGGTAGCCGCCAATCACCTGATAAATCCATACTTCAGGATCGAAGCTTAAAGCGTGCTCTTCAAAGTAATCCAACGCTGTTTTAGGCTGACCAGAATCGATTACATCACAGAAATACGCTTCTACCGCTTGCTGCAAAGGGTCTTTTTCTAGCGACAAAGTTGATTGCTCGGTTATATCAATGTCAATAGCTTTAGTATCTTCGTGTGTCGACTGACGCTTATGAACATGGGTCAACGATGCCACAATACTTTGATAATCGGTCTCGTGCTCAACGTTATTCACATCAGGCGCCGCGTTAGCAATTATCGCGTCTGATTGATTAAACAAAACTGGTACGTTAGTAAGGTTGGCATAGTTGCCCGGCGCAAAATCAGGCTGCTGCTCCATGTGTAACAAAAAACCTTTAAGTAACCGTGTACGCCCCTGAAACTCTCTAAACCGACCAAGTAAGTCTAGCAAACGGGCTTGTACTACAGATAACTCCTGTGCAGCCTTGGCAAAGCGCTGCTGCAGCGACACCACCAGCAAGTGACGAAGTTCACGGTTAGACCCAGCAAGCTCACTTAATTCATCAAACCGAAAGCACTCAAGCTGGGCTAGCAAGTCTGTTACCTGCCCCTGGGCTAACTCGTTTTCGCGAATTTTAGCTTCAACCGACGACACATAACCAAATTCATTGTTAATACGACCGAACATCACACGCACGCTATTACTCAATGATTCTGAAAGCTGATACACGTGCTCTGTTAAATCGCCCATGTGGGCTGCTGCTTCATTATATTTGTTGTAATGAAGCGCTTCTTTATAATGTTCGGTCAGCGTTTTAAGGCTAGCGAGCGACGCACCAATATTGGCATTGATAGTCCGATTGCGTTCGTCTTGTAGGCTACCCTCTAATAAAGCTCTCACCGCACTTTTTAGGCGTAGTTCACTTTGCGCTTCTGGGCGCCACAAAACACCTAATTGAACGAGCTGTTCTAATACCTTAGGGCTGTGGTCGCGCTCTTTTACCGAACCATTAACATACGCCTGCATAATAAGGTCGCTGTGACGACCCAATGCATTTAGTAGTTTAGTCCCCGCCTGAATTAAAACCTGGCTCATATCAAACTACCTTGCGAAATAGCGGCCTCCGCCTGCTCAGATAAACTCAGCGCTTCAGTTTCGTCGATAAAACGTAGCATTTCATAAAGGTGCTCAATTTTGCCTGTGCCCAAATATATTTGTTTATCCGGGTTAGGTTTAATCAAATAACCCATTTCGGTTAAGCGTTTAAAGACCTGCTTTAGCTGGCCATCTAAATTCACACTGGTAGAACCGAACATACGATAGCGCGAAATTTTCTCCAGTTGCTCAGCATAGGCGGGCGTGTCTTCAATGGTCGTTTGCAGTTCGTTTAAACGAATAGCGCTGCCCATGGTTATTGGCATGTCAGACTCATTGGCCTGTTGAACTAGTAATAACCACTCGACCAAAGGTACCAAGTTAGAAGCCGTATCTTGAAACTGCTGGGTTAGCACTTTGCGTTCAGTCTCACCAATAGTAAGGAAGCTGGCAAAGAACACGTCGCCTTCAGCGGTTGTCGATAATGTACGATTTAATAGCGATAAGTGAGGTTCTAATTGAGCAGCGTTGTCTCTTGATTTAAGAAAACGCCACGCCTCTTCATCGGTCACCTGACAAATAAACGCGCCTTGTAGAAGTGCACTTAGTACACGGCCTTGTTCTGTCATCATGCTGATGTCTCCTTGCCTGCTACGTCACTGTTCTTTTCAGCTTCTTTTTTTAGTTTTATTCGTGCGCCTATTGAACTTGTTTTCGGTTGAACCACCTGCAGCTGACGGGTCACCTTATCTATCAAGTAGCGGTTTTCAAATAGCGTCAGTACTTCTGATTCTGGGTTAGGGAATGCGCCAACTACACTAATGTTATTGTTCTGACAGGCTTCGAAAATTTTCTTCACGTTGTTTTGGTGAAGTGTACCTAACTCATCAATAGGCCAATGCACTATGGCCTCAGCATCACCACGCAAGAGACGGGTAAAAGCAAGTAAGAACTTACACAAAATAAGGTAGGCCATACCGTGGCTTGATGACTCATTAAGCTGGCGATCGGTACGAATAACAAGGTCACTATTACCTTCTCGCAGGTGCAGCTCAATATCAAGTAGCTTGCTAATACCGCCGGTGAGCGCTGCGCGGCCAAGAATATCCAATACTCGGCGCATACTCTGCCCATACTCTTCTTCCGGCAGCTCGTTTGCTCCCTCTTCCATCCAGTGCTCGTAAAGCTTTCTGAATTGCTCAAGCTCTGGCCAAAATTCAAGTTCACTAATACGCGAGCGAATTTTAACGGCAGAATCGGATACACCATCAAGAGAAAGATCGCCGTCAACCTCTTGGGTAATACGGCGGCTTTGTGACACGATGCGTTTGTCGATATCGGCAAGGACAAAATAGTATTGTGAAAGATCAGCGCCGAATATACGGCCTTGTTCACGTAAGCCCTGCAGTTTTTGCGGAACAATCACGTTCAGAAGCTGTGCAAGATGCGACACCATGCGGCGGTGATCAAAACTCTTCACTCCATGTGCATTTAGCGTAGCGCATTCTTCACGAGCTCGCTCCCAGGTGTCAGATAGCCCTGTGCCCGCTTGCGCGGCAATAAGCTGGTCGAACCTTTCTACATAAGCACGAATATCGCTCATTAAGTTCTCACGCTCTTGAAGTTGGCTTTGTACTTCAGAAATACGCTGACTAATACTTATATCATCGTGCTTAATTTCAGCAGTTTCATCACCGGCTTGAAGAGTAAGCTTAGCAAGGGACTTGCTTAAGGTTTTGACCTGTTCTAAGTGCTCACTGGCGGTTTTTAAGGTAGATTCAAGCTGCGCGTGCTGCTCTTGAAGTTGCTCGCGGCTAGCTTTATAGGTTGCTTGTTTGCTTGCCAAGTTACGCTCAGATTCACCCAATAACTTGCGCGACTTTGACAACCCTTCCTGCCATATCACTTTTTGCTTGGTAAACACATTGGTGTACCAACGTTCATAGTCAGCCACTTTGTGACGGTGTGTTTCAGTGCGCGTAATGTCGTCTTTAAGCTTATTAATTTGCTTTTTAAGCTGGCCTATTTCGTCAACATCAACACCGCGATTGCTTAATTCGCTTTCCAGCCAATCCTGCATATCTTTGCGGTCTTGAGCTGCATTATCTTTCGCCTTACGCATATCACTATCAAGCTGAGATATACGTGCTTCACTATCAGCAATAAGTTGCTGCCAGTGGAATTTGTGCTCGGTTTCGGCTTCGCGTTGCTGATCTTTAATTTCGTCACGACTAAGCTCAAACTGCGCTTTCGCATGCTTTTGCGACTGTTGATTGGCTTCAAGCTTTGTTTTGGCTTTTTGCTTACGTGAAGAAAGCGCTTGTTGGTATTCGCTAAGCACCGTATCACGGTCTTGCTGTGCTCGTTTTCGACTGGCTTCCGCACTTTTAACGGCGTTATCTTTTTGGGTAACCACAAGCTCGGCGTTACGCACGTCTTCGTTTGCTTTCGCTAGGCGCTGTTCGCATTCGTTTTGCGCGGCAAGGGCTGCAGCCTGACGAATTTCAGCTTCCTGCAATTTCTGTTTAAGGGCTTGCTCGGTAAAGGCGTAGTCTGGAGTATCGAGCTCAGTAAGCGCTAACTTAACGCCCATAAAAGTATCGCTGGCGCTTTGTGAGTTTTCCGCCATAGCAGGCGCTAAATCCGTGCGTTCGAGCAGCTCCGGGCGAATAACTTTACCTAAGGATAATTCCCAGTCGTCCACATTGGCGCGCAAGAACTCAAGTAACGATCCTTCCCCTGGGTAAAGTAGCCCATTAATTTTGTTAACCGCTTTTTCTTCCTGGTGAAACGCGTTACGTGCTTTGTCTAACGCATTGGAACATCCTTTGCGAAACTCTACTGATTTACTGTGTGCTTGTTGCGCTTGTCGCAATTCACCACGCGCAGCATCTTCATTTATAGACGCTTCTTTTATTGCTGCGTCTAAAATATCTAGCTGAGATTGCTCAAACTCGTTATAGCCTGCGTTGCTGAGTGACGCTTTAAGCTCAGCTTCAGCTACTTTTAGTTCATTTAAACTATTCTGATAATCATTCTGAAGAGTGCTTAGCTGGCTATTATAGTCGCTCTGAATTCGACTTAACGCTTCACGCTCACTCTGCTGTTGCTCAGCTTTGTTTTCTGCAGCTTCTTGTCGAGCAGCTGACATCTCTTCTAAGGTAATTGAAAGCTTTTCACCTAGCTCAGCTAAGCGCTTGTTGTAGGCCGACTCAATGTCTTGGTGCTTTTCAGTAAGCAGTACGTAACGACTATCGGCCATGGCTTTTTCATTCTGCCATTGCGCTAGATTTGCAACGTCCTCTTTAAGCTGCTCAATATTTTCGTCTTGCCACTTATCGAATTCACGCTCTACCGTATCCAGTTCGCTAGTGAACTTCTCAACATCGGCGCGAGCAGATGAAATAACTTGGTTTAGATGGTCTCGGGTGTCGCCCCACTCACTGTCAGTTTGCTTGCGCTGAAAGCTATTTTCATCAAGTTCATTCTTTGTGGTCTCAACCCGAGCGGCTAAGTAGGTCTTATCAAGCTCAAAGCTATGCTTAAGGTTAGCAAGCACTTGCTCTGTACTTGTTAATGCCATATCGGCTTGTTCGAGCTTAGAAAACTCAGGACGAATTTTGTCGAATTGCTTGATTAGGTGGCATTCTTTAATCCAGTCATCAACCCGATGGCGGCTAAGGCCTGAAGTAGGTGGGGTTACCCCATCTTCTTCTAAAATAGCGGCAATCATGGCTTTGATGGTTTCCATCTTACCTTCTTTAGAGTGCACCGCTTTAGCCAACTTTTCGATGTGGCGCATATGCTTTGAAGGCTCGCATAAACTAAAGATTTTGGCATAGCCTAAAAGTTCGCGCGCATTGTTACTCTGGTTGAGTACACCGTGATCGTTTTGAATGATTGCACGAAAATCTTTGGTATTTAATAGGCTGGTTACTAATATGTTATTGCGTTTCATAGCACGTGCAAGCTCGGCGCTGCTCACACTGGCGTGCTTGCCGTTCTTTTGCTCTATTAGATAATCACTAATTTCAAATGGCTTGCCGACTAAACGATAGTTAACGCCAGTTCCGTTAGAGCTCAACACTGCTTGGCACAGATCGCCTTCAGCACGCGTATATTCATAAATAATAAAGCTAGATAAGCGCGGTAAGTACCAGCGTTCAAAGCTGTCACGGGTTGCCGGTACCACGCGACTGGGGTATTCACCGTAAAACACGGGGATCAGTCGCTGAAGTGTGGTTTTACCCGATGCATTGGTACCACAAATATTGGTGTGTCCATCAAGCTTTAGCTCGACAACGCCTGGTAAATGCGTGTCGATAAGAATAATACGTTTTAAGCCTGCCATAGTGTTCCTGTATCAATAACTCTGCCGCGTGAACCCTCACACAGCACAAAACTGTACCTGCTTTCTTATACTAAAAGTTGCTTATCTGATAGAAAGCGAGTACATGCGCACGATGTAGCCCGTCAGTGTATTATGAATTCATGATTTTGCACAGATGCATAGTGACTTGTTGGTTACAAAGCGTGCTATAGCAATAAGATCCTCTCTCGTTTCTATCGTGCAAGGTTTGTTTTTCTTCAACTAAAGAATCTAAACTTCAACATTACTTTCAAATAGATTAACTTTCACACTTGCTGGTTAACCAATTTTAAAACATCTTATTAACCAATAAAAAACAATTGGCATAAACCGTGTCTATAAACAATAAAAACGAAAATATCCTACAAGAAACCCTAAAAGTACTTTTTTACTTCTTTTTAATTGCATTGGTGATTTCAGCGCTATCAGCTTGTGGAAGTAGCTCTCAAAGTAATACACCTCATCAATCTGTAGCTGTACCTGATTCTCAAGGTGATGGAGAAACGCCTATCGAGGAGCAAGCAGAATTTACCCTAGTCTCTGAAGTCATGCTCAGTGCTACAGGTACTGCAAGCGCTAGCGAAACCTACGCTTTAATAGAAAGCGTGTTTGGTGACGGCAGTATAGAAGCGCCCGATTTATTTGCAGGCGACCACACTTCTACGCCCCATATTTTAGAGGAAACCGATAGCGTTATAGGCCCACATTTTGTGTTTTTAGCCCACCGCGATGACGACTTTAATAAAGGTGTTCAGTCTGATCGTCAGCGCAACGAAATAAAAACTTATGATAAAAGCGATGACGAAGTACTGGGGTTTGAAGGGGAAACCATGCAGTTTGAGTGGTATTTTTATGTTGCCAGCGAAATGTCTTTAACCAGTAGGTTTAGCCACTTCTTCCAGCTTAAAGCGCGAAACGACAATGAAGACAATAATAACGGTAACGACGATCAGCCCGTCATTACCCTCTCTGCTGTCGAAAAAGACAGCTCAGGAAAGGAGCTACAAGTAAGGCACAGTGTAGGTTTCAACCCTGACGGCTCTCGTACCAGCGATGCCTATTTAGTTCGAGCAAACTGGAGTGATATTGCCGATGAATGGGTGAAGGTATTTGTGCAAGCAACGTTCGCCGAAGAAGGCGAATTTACCATGCAAATAACCCGCGTTCGTGACGATGCAACTATCGTAGATATTAACGAAGCAAATATTGATATGTGGCGTGGCGTATCTGATGAGGACTTTATCCGCCCAAAATGGGGGATTTACCGCTCTACCGCTGAAATAGATAAATTACGCCAGCAGGAAGAACGAGTGAAGTTTGCCGACTTCGTTATTAGAAAAGGGACGCTTTGATTTGCAGTTGAGGCTACTCAATCAACAACTTCAGTTGCAGGCGTATAGGATAGTAGTTAAAACGTAGTTAAGAGCGCTATTGAGAAAGGCGGCACGTAAACCTTGGATTTACGTGCCGCACTGATTTAAGTCTGACAGTTTGTTTTCAAGCTGTCATTTTAGAAGGCCTATTAAAGCGCCTATTGTATGCTGTTTTATTTAACAGCTAGTACATTCACCGACTCAGGCGCGGGATACATCATGCTAAATGTCGGCGCAATATCACCCGAGGCTGAATTTAAAATGTTATCGAAGCGAAGGATCATACCGTTTGATTTTTCCGCTACGTAAACATGACCGTTGCTAAGCATAAGATCTACTGGATTACCCAGCATCGAACTTGGACCTGCAATATTAACCGAAACATCGGTTAAGCCATCTGCATTGCCCGCACCTGGAATAACATAGAGTTTGCCGTCTGTTGCATCTGCAGCACTACCAACGTCAGAAATAACAAGGCTATCGCTTTGGCTATCGTAGTCTATACCATGGATGTTCGTTGGCGCCTCAAACACTGCACCGTCACTCGCTGGTACGATTAACCTATCCTCACCTGTAATTACGGTCTCACCACTTTGCAGTCTGCGCATTACTTCTTCAAAAACTGCGACGGAACCGTTAGTTAATGCCAAATAGGCGCTGTCCGTTGAAGGGTCGTAATCCACATCCCAAGGACGGGCACCGTCAGCAGCCTCTAGGGTCAATAAAGGCGCGGCATTACCCGATGCACATGGCGAAAATACTCTTACAGCAGGCGTGCTTTCATTAACATCAGCCACAAATACCACATCGGCTTCAGAAGCAATGTCTAACCCTTTCGGTGCAATCAGCCCGGTTTCGCTACCCACAATCATGTGATCAAAACTATCGCTGTACGTCATCCCATCACGCATGGTTTTCAAGCGATTGATGACTAGTAAGCCACCTGTAGAGGTATCCACATCATCAAAGGTGATAACACCATCACCAGTTGCGGTAAACGCGGCGCTTTCAATGCTTATACCTGCGTCAAAAGAACTCAACTCGCTGGACAAAACAGCGCTGTATTGCGCCACCTGCCCCGTTGTTTCGTTGTCAGTTGAAGGGTTACTTGATACCGAAAGCCCCATAATAGGCATAGTTGTAATGCCGTCATCAGAAGCGTCTTTCATCTCGTCTAATTCTTTTAGCTCTGCTAAAGACTCCGGCTTCACCGATGGCGTTGATAACGTAGGTGCAATATCACCGCTCTCTGCGTTGAAAATATTTGAAAAAACCAGAATGGCGTCATTTGATTTTTCCGCAACGCGAAGGTCAGAACCTGTTAGGATAATATCTACCGGGTTGCCAAGCTGGGTCGATGCTCCGCCTATCACTCTGGTTGGTACAACCGCCCCATCTGCTGAAGAAACATTTTCAATCACAAATAGTTGACCGTCGTCGGCCACAGAAGCATCGCCCACATCTGATAGCACCATACGGTTAGATTTAGGCTCGTACACAATGCCGTGCAAATTTATCGAAACTTGGTTTCCATCGGTATCCGAAGGAACAACTGAACGCATTACAGTAGGCGCAAAACTTGAACTTGCCACATTATCGTACACCGCTAGCGTGCCGTCGGTAAGTGCAACGAATAACCTATCGCTTCGCTCGTCGTAGGCCAAATCCCATGGTTTTGCAGACACCATTATCTCAGCAATAGGCTCAACGTTCCCTGCCGCTTGACTACCAAACACACTTATTTTTTGACCGTTAAAATCTGCCACCATTACTAGGCCAGCATTTTCAGCAAAAGCTATACCTTTAGGATTGACTAGCCCTGTTGCTGCGCCCGTTATCTCGTGCCCTTTACTTATCATGTAGTCGGCTTGTGCATCAAAATTACACTGCGTTCTTAAAAGCGGTAAGTCACTGTCGCCGGCCTGAACTAGGGAACCTTTGTTGGTGAATACAATGCCTTCATTAGCACCTGTGGTTACCGTACTTAGCGCGCTAGCGTTTTGGTCGACGGCAGTTACCGTATTGCGATTATCACCGCCATTGTTGGCGACGAGGAAAGTGGCTGCAGCAAAGCCAGGGCTACCGTCTTGCCCAGGTGCGCCATCTACACCATCTGCGCCATTCAAACCGTCGGTCCCGTCGTCACCATCACAGGCGCTTAGAGCAAACACCATAGCCGTTGCTAATAGTGACAATTTCATTTTTTGCTGCGAAGTTTTGTTGAATT
Organism: Alteromonas sp. ALT199; assembly: GCF_018619335.1. Taxonomy (GTDB): domain Bacteria; phylum Pseudomonadota; class Gammaproteobacteria; order Enterobacterales; family Alteromonadaceae; genus Alteromonas. The sequence goes on from NZ_JAHHDX010000124.1 coordinate 58,634, forward strand.
CCATCTTCATCTCCGTACTTGTTGTTTATGAAGAGACGCTGTCAACCGCGAAACTGTGCGATAGGTACTGCTCACGTCCTGTTCAACAAGCCAAACGAGCCACATTTGATATTGGATGCAACAAAAACAAAAAAACCTCAACGCATTGCTACTGTTGAGGTTTTTGGTAGTTTTAGAACTATAGCGAATTAGCGTGGTGGGAAGCCACCGCCGCCGCCGAAGCCGCCTCCGCCAAATCCACCTGGGCCGCCCGGACCGCCAGGGCCTCCAAAGCCGCCACCGCCCGGTGGCATCATACCTTTCATCTGGCGCATCATTTTCTTCATGCCGCCGCCAGACATCTTCTTCATCATTTTCTGCATTTGCGTAAATTGTTTAAGTAAACGGTTTACGTCTTGAATCTGGGTTCCCGAACCTGCTGCAATACGACGCTTTCGTGAACCTTTGATCACATCAGGACGCGCGCGTTCAGCCGGTGTCATTGAGTTAATGATGGCTTCCATCTGATTGAACTGCTTGTCGTTTGCCTGATCTTTAATCTTATCAGACATACCGCCCATGCCAGGAAGCTTATCAAGCATCCCCATCATGCCGCCCATATTCTTCATTTGCTCAAGCTGATCTTTGAAGTCTTGTAAATCGAAGCCCTTACCTTTCTGTACCTTCTTGGCCAGCTTTTCGGCTTTAGACTTATCGACTTTACGCTCAACCTCTTCGATAAGGCTAAGGACGTCGCCCATGCCTAATATACGAGAGGCAATACGCTCAGGGTGGAACGGCTCTAAAGCATCGACCTTTTCACCCATGCCGATAAACTTAATTGGCTTACCTGTAATGTGACGAACCGAAAGCGCAGCACCGCCTCTTGCGTCACCGTCTGCTTTGGTAAGAATTACACCAGTTAACGGAAGGGCATCGTTAAAGGCCTTTGCCGTATTTGCAGCATCTTGACCTGTCATGGCGTCGACCACAAACAACGTCTCAATAGGCTTAACTGAAGCGTGAAGCTCTTTTATTTCGTCCATCATGTCGTTGTCGACGTGCAAACGACCTGCGGTATCTACAAGTAGGACATCAAAGAAATTCTTTTTCGCCTCAGCAATGGCATCGTTAACGATATCAATTGGCTTTTGTAAAATCGTTGACGGATGAAAAGTAACATTCACTTCGCCTGCGAGGGTTTCAAGCTGCTTGATAGCGGCAGGACGATAAACGTCGGCACTCACTACCATGACTTTCTTTTTCTCGCGCTCAGTTAAGTATTTAGCCAGTTTACCTACTGAGGTGGTTTTACCCGCACCTTGTAAGCCCGCCATAAGCACAACAGCGGGAGGTTGAGTCGCAAGGTTAAGCTTTTCATTCGCCTCCCCCATTACAGACTCTAATTCGGACTGAACGATTTTAATAAATACTTGGCCAGGCTTCAGGCTCTTAGTCACTTCTGTGCCAACAGCGCGTTCTTTTACCTGTCCCACAAACGCTTTCACCACAGGCAAAGCTACGTCGGCTTCAAGTAAAGCCATACGCACTTCCCGTAGCGTTTCTTTAATATTGTCTTCAGTAAGACGCCCTTTGCCGCTGACATTTCGTAATGTTTGGCCTAAGCGTTCTGATAAATTTTCAAACATAGTATGAAACTTCTTTTTATTTCAGACGTAATGCCTGCATTGTAACGTAAAAGCGAACCGTAACGAACCCACAAATGCAGTTAAATTTGCAAACCTTTATGCTTCAGGGTTGTTCACCTTTGATGTATTAATTTCATACGGGACATAGAGCAAATATCAACATGCACTGATCGTATAACCACACTAAAAGTGGGTGTGAAACAAACAAAATCAAGGAGATGGTTGAATTTACTTGCAAGTTGCAGTATCAATACCGACTCAGTCGGTGAACACATCACCTACCTTTGACAGGATGCATCATGAACACCCTTTTCGCCATATCTGCTGCTTTACTCTACGTGCTAGCCGCGGCAGTACTTATCGGCAAATTTGTACACCAAGATGGCCCTAACAAACGATTAGGACTATCTATCGCTAGTGTTGGTGCGATTGCACACATCGCATTTCTTACCAGCGTTATTATTATAGCGCCAGGGCAAGACATGAGCGTAACCAACGTTCTCTCTCTAGTGTCGTGGATAATCACCGTTTCCATGCTCATATTCGCACGCTCCATTCCAAACCTTATTTTACTACCTGTTGTGTTCGGTTTTGCGAGCCTTTCTGTACTGGCTTCAAAGTTCATTCCGGTGTCGTACATCATGCATATAGAGCTTCAGCCTGGTTTGGTTATTCATATCAGCTTATCCTTGTTTGCCTACTGCATCTTAGTCATCGCATTTTTATATGCACTTCAAATGTCGTACATCACCTACAGGCTTAAACAGAAAGGTGCGGCGCTGCTTCATTCGTCACTCCCTCCCTTAATGTTGGTAGAGAACATCTTGTTCAAGCTGTTGTTGGCAGGCACCTGCCTATTAACTGTATCGCTTATCAGCGGGTTTGTTTTCTTAGAGGATATGTTCAACAAAACCTACGCGCACAAAACGGTGCTTTCCGCTGCAGCGCTAGTGGTATTTCTCATTCTTCTGATTGGCCAGAAGCTAAGAGGTTGGCGAGGAAAACAAGTTATCATTTTGACGGTATTAGGTGTTACACTACTTTCACTTGCTTATTTTGGTAGCAAATTAGTTCGCGAGTTTTTACTGTGATATAGAGTTAAATATAGGCCCTCATCGCCGCTGAGCATTATTTGGCGACGCTCTTAACTTTATAGATTTTTCTAGGTAATTAGGGGGATGTAAGCAATTTCCCCTTGAAACTGAGTCTTCAAATCAATACATTTGAAGCCTAAGTTTAGACAGGAACCCCTTAATTGGACGACATATCAACGAGTACGCTGTTTATCGCGCTCGGCGTACTCATATTACTATCTGCGTATTTCTCTAGTTCGGAAACAGGCATGATGTCGATAAACCGCTATCGACTCAAGCACTTGCAGGGAGAAGGCAATCGTTCAGCTATACGCGTTGCTAAACTTCTAGACCGGCCTGACCGCCTAATTGGCCTTATTCTTATCGGCAATAACCTAGTAAACATTGCTGCATCCTCGCTAGCAACCATACTTTGTATTCGCTTATTTGGTGACTATTGGGGGCTCTTCGCCGCCACCTTTGGCCTGACGCTGGTTTTACTTATTTTTGCAGAGGTAACACCTAAAACTTTGGCAGCACTTTATCCAGAAAAAGTGGCGTTCCCAAGTTCCATCATTCTGCTTCCGCTACTTACTTTACTGTATCCTTTTGTAGCGGCTATCAACGGAATTACTAACGGTATTCTAGCTTTACTAAGAATTAGCCCTGCAAATGGAAACGACGACGCCTTGAGTCGAGAAGAATTGAGGACAGTAGTTTTTGAAGCGGGCGCTATGATCCCTAAGCGACACCAAGATATGCTGGTTAGCATTTTGGACTTAGAAAGCGTAACCGCCGAAGATATTATGGTGCCGCGTGCCGAAATATTCGCCATCGATATAAACGACGATTGGAAGAAAATACAAAAAGCGCTGACCCACGCTCAGCACACCCGAGTTTTGTTATACCGTGACAGTATCGATGACGCTGTAGGTTTCGTACACGTGCGTGATGCCCTGCGCCTTCTATCAAAAGATCAGTTTACCAAGTCGAGTCTTCTTCGCGCCGTACGTGAAATTTACTACACGCCAGAGTCGACACCACTACATACATTGATGTACAAATTCCAAGCCGAAAAAGAGCGCATAGCCCTTGTGGTTGATGAGTATGGCGACATCATGGGGTTAGTTACCTTAGAAGATATTCTGGAAGAAATTATTGGCGACTTTACAACGAGTATGGTTCCTGACCATAGTAAAGAGGCTAATGTTCAGCAGGATGGCTCGGTGTTGGTTGACGGAAGTGCCAACGTACGCGAACTAAACCGGGAAATGGATTGGAATTTACCTACGGAAGGCCCTAAGACGCTCAACGGTTTGCTGCTTGAGTATCTTGAAGATATTCCTGAAAACAAGGTCAGCGTGCGATTAGCAGGTTATCCTTTAGAAATTGTAGATATTTCAGAAAGCATGATTAAAACCGTCAGAATAATGCCGGAATATTATGTGCCACCTAAAGATTCAAATAACGATCACTAACAGTATTGTTAGTTAGCTTTTTGCTTCGTCTGCTAGACGTTGAGCTCGATTTGCCATCGCTCTAGCTTTCGCAGCCGCGACCTTATCTGACAGTTCAGATAACTTGGCAATAATATCCCGCGTCTCCTCATCTTCACGTAAATCAGCATCCGCCATATGCGATTGCAATGAACGCTTAAGGAGCTCAGGAATAGATTTACTGTCCATTTCCCAACCCTTCAATAGAATAAACTTTGACACTCTCAAAGAGTCTATCGACCGAATAGAAATATACTTAACTATTAATCGCTCAATTATTCTAAATTAGTACAAGAAATGTGTTACGAGTTTAAAGCCCTTGATAATGCGTGACTAGGGTGCCTTTATGCTCTTTTAAAGAGTACTTTATTACAGCGATTGATGCTGTAGAAAACAAGCTGGTAGTGTAAGACTGGCATAGCTCATCAACAAGATAGCTAACTAACGGCATATGGCTAACTACAAGAAGTTTTTTGATGGGTTTTTTAGAATTGACCGCGGCATGAAGAAGTCCGTCTATATAATCTCCCACCAATCGAGGGGAGCCTTCCGGAACAATGTCTTCATTGCTCTCAACTTTGTCCGCAACAATGTCTAACGACACCATATCATGTGTTTGTTTAGCTCTGCGATATGGACTTACGAGTGCTAAATCGACAACACCCTTGTCGCAATACTGCTCTTTTAACCAAAGCCCAGCCGTCTTAGACTGTTCTCGGCCTAATGACGTAAGCTGTCTACTTTTGTCATCGAGTCGAGGCGCTTCTGCTTCACCGTGACGCATAATGAAAAGATAAATGTCGTCGTTGCTACTTTGACCTGACATAACATTGCGCATAGTATTAATGAAAGTATGCTAACGATATCAGAGACCTGATTCTACGCCTAGCGCTAAACTACGAATAATCAGTATTTTCGTACATTATTTAACGTTTTGTGAAGATTATCTTAATAGATGCCCCAGCAGTAAGGTGCCCTTAACCAAATATGAGACAATGTGAATAACTCAATAACCTTAGAAAATGCGCACCATGTTACTTTGCCAAACGGGTTGCGCGTCATGTTATGTCATACGCCTGAAGCGAGTGAGTCTTTCGTTTCAATGGCTGTAAGGGCCGGACACTTTTACGACCCTGCCGATTGCCAAGGACTTGCTCACCTTCTAGAGCACATGCTTTTCATGGGAAGTCGACACTTACCCAAACCCAACTCTATCAATGGTTTTATTGAGCAACATGGGGGCACAATCAATGCGTGGACTGGCACCGAATACGCCAACTACCATTTTAATTGCAGTGGTGACGCTATTGCGCAAACCTTACCGGCGTTTGCAGATATGCTTCGACAACCCCTATTTGAAGAAGAATCCCTCAGCAACGAAATTAAAAATATACATGCTGAGTTTGAGTTTAAGAAGAAAGACGACCTTCGTCGACTTTACCAAATTCACAAAGAAACGTGTAACCCACTTCACCCTTTCGCTAAATTTTCAGTAGGTAATAGCGATACGTTTTCGCAACATGGGTGCGCAGAGCTTAAGCAACATCTTAAAACACTCCATCAGCGTTTTTATTGCGCGAAAAATATGTGCTTATGTATTGCTAGCGCCATGCCCTTACCTCAATTAGAAGCTTTGATTCACCAATGTTTCAGCAGCATGCCATCGGGTGAGTTAGCGTCGGATGATTGGCCAGCACTTTACACTGAAGATGAGCTAGGCATTCAGATAAATATTAATCCGCTGCAGTCAGCAAAGCGGATGATAGTGACATTCGCCTTACCCCCATTGCAGAATGACTATAAAACAAAGCCTCTGAACTATATTAGCCATTTAATCGGCGATGAAGGCGAAGGTAGCTTACTTGCCTACCTTAAAGAAAAAGACTGGGCACTAAATCTCATTGCTGGCTCAGGTATTGAGGGCGACAGGTTTAAAGACTTTAATGTGAGTTTTCAGCTCACACAAAACGGGCTCAAAAACAAAGAGCATGTGTTAGAAGCGCTGTTTAGTTATATCAAATTGATAAGGGAAGCATCTCTGGAAGATTGGCGCTTTCACGAGAAATCTAAGTTAAATGCTCTTGCCCTAGAGTATGAAGAGAATGTAAAACCGCTTAGTCTGGTAACCGAGTATGCACAACATCAGTTTATTTTTAGTCCAGATGAGTTAAATAAACTCCGCTCAACAATTGGCAGTTATGACAAAGAAGTCATTGAACATGCCCTGTCGTTTTTTACACCAAAGAACATTCGGCTAAAGGTTATTTCGAAAGACGTGAAAACCGCACAAGTTTGCGCTTTCTACGAAGCAGAATACAGCGTGGAAGTAATGGATAAAGCGTTGCTACACAGACTTGATTCTCCAGCACCAATTTCTGATTTACGACTTCCTCCTCCAAACCCTTATTTGGCGAGTGAGTACACTCTCGTACTTCCTGAAACTGGGTTTAATATTCCCAATAAGTTAGCGGACAATGGCGGCTATCGCTTCTGGTTCGCACAAGATCAGCAATTTCACAGTCCTAAAGGCGATATTTATATCTCTTTCGACGCCGCTAAATTTTCCGATTCAATACTATCTGTTGCTGCTAAACGCATATGGCTTGGCGCGTTAAATGATCACTTGCAGGCTAAATATTATCGAGCTGAAATAGCAGGCCTTCACTATCGCATATATGGGCATCAGGCGGGTTTACTCTTCATACACGGGGCTTTACTAATCAGCAAACTTTATTAGCCAATCAGCTTTTAGATGCTGTACTTGATTTCGTGCCTGACGAGAGAGCTTTCGAACACCACAAAGCACTTCAGATTCAAAGCCTTCACAATTCACTGTTAAATAAACCAACCAACCGTTTGTTCTCAAGATTAAGCGTACTTATTCAGCGCAACACTCAGGCGCCGGTAGAACTGTTAGATGTGATAGACAGCATCTCCTTTGATCAAATGCTAAATTGCAGAAATCGCGCCTTTGAACATTATTTTGTTGAAGCATTTATGCACGGAAACTGGGCTAGCGAAGAGTCAAAAGCCTTTTCAAAGACGCTTCAAGAGCAGTGTCCAAATGCCGGTGGCGGCCCGCTTTCACGCGCAGTATCTAAACTTCCTGTAGGGGGAACCCTTTACCACGAAGTGCTTTGTAACCATGATGATTCAGCAGTAGTACTTTATCTTCAAGCCCCATCGCCAGGATTGACCGACACCGCACTATGTATGGTTTTAGAACAAATGCTAGCGGCACCGTTTTTCAATTCTTTGAGAACAGAGCAGCAATTAGGCTACATCGTAGGAACTGGCTATGTTCCCCACAACCAGCATCCTGGTATGGCATTTTATATTCAAAGTCCGCAATGTAGCCCTAAACATTTGTTAGACGCAATGACAGACTTTTTGTTTCAGCAGTTAAATGAGATTGAGTTCTACCGCTTTTATTGGCCTACTATTCAGCAAAACCTAATAAAGCAATTAGAAGAACGAGACTTAACGCTTTCTATGAAGTCTCAGCGACTATGGGTGAGTTTAGGTACGCAGGACTTGGGCTTTAATAGAAACGCGAAACTAGCGGAAAAAGTTAAAGACCTGACCTTTGAAGAGATTCAAGATTTCGCTCACCAATTAGCCAAACGCGAACGTTGCGGAGAGCTCGTACTTTTTTCAAAGGGAAAATTCGAGGCTATCTCCACTCAAGAGAAACCTACAATCAACAGTATCTCGCAATTCAAACAAGAAATTCCGTATTACTAGGAATTCATTCCTAGTAATGCGCTTCGACTTGCAATAAACGTTTATCAGCCAATTTGCTTAGTTTTTATCGCCTTGTTCTAATAACCAAACGGCAGAAGCACTACAGAAACTTTCGCAAATATGTCAATACCTTATATAAAACAAACACTAAATGACGCTTAAATTTCAAAAATGACTGTCAAGTTTTTGACCACAGTGTCGATAAATAGACACTGGATTAAACTGGGTTTGTTTAATAAGTAATCCATTATTCCTGCTATTTCCAAAAAGTCCTTGTAGAGGCTCAGTTTATTCGGCATATTTGTTATTCTGGTTGTTAGGGATGCTGCCAGGAAAAATTAGAAGAATAATAAATGGCGTATGCCAAAGGTGTATAGGTGCGCTCAACCCTAATCTACTCAATGCTACTTTTTTCGTTGGCTTTGTCAGGAATTTTATTTAATTCTGCAAAGGCGATAGAAGTTTCTGATCTTCATTTCACAGAGTTGAACAAGCAACACGGCCTTTCGGACACCGCAGTGTTAGATATTGTGGAAGATGACATGGGTTTTATTTGGCTAGCGACGTCAAATGGCCTCAACCGCTATTCGGGCTATGATGTAAAACAGTATCACCCATCAGATGTTGACCCTAACTCATTACCTTCCGGTTTTATTAAAACGCTATTTGTCGATTCAGAAGGACAACTGTGGGTTGGGACCCATTCAGGGTTAGCGCTCTATCAGCCAGAGTCAGACAGTTTCAAAGTCTTTAACAAAGACAACTCTGTGATAAAAACAGATTTAATTACCGCAATTTCAGAAGCTAAAAATGGTGATATCCTTTTCTCGGATAAGAAATTTCTTTACCGATATTCAAAACAAACTTCACAAATAAGCGTTCTCACTCAAGTCTTTAAAGACGAAAGCTTTATCAAAGTGATTTTTGAAGAGGCTAACCGTATTTGGGTGGGCTCTAATCAATTCGGTGCTGCCTTAATAGACACTGAAACGCTAGAAGTTCACAACGCAAACAAAGTCAATCCCTGGGGGGTTTCTCTAGATATACGTGCACTTCACGATATCGCCATAATTAACGGAAATTATTGGTTGGCAACAAATGGGGGCCTAATCGTTTTAGCCTCTAACGGTCGCATTTTAAAACGCATTCAAAGCGATGACCTGGGTGTGACCGAAGAAGTTAATTCTTTTTCAATCTCCGTTGTAGGCAAAGATATATGGGTTGGCACTTATATTGGGCTGTTTTTATTATCAGACGCTGCTGAAAGCACCGTATCAGCTGACTATCACCCTGATTACTTGCATTTAAATTCTGACATTTACAATTCTACTGGCATTCCATCTGCGATAGTAATGCGAGTGATTGAGGACCGCACGGGCGTAGTGTGGGCTGCAACCTTTCACCGCGGCGCTTTCAAGTATCACCCTGAATATGCCAGTGTCCATTTTCAACCTGTGTATAATTCCGACCGCCATAGCGAAGATAATTTTTCCACTTTGTGGGGTTTTGCCGAAAGCAGCGACAAAACCCTATATTTGGTTTCTCAGCAAAAAGGGCTCGGGAAAATATCCCGGGACACTGGGAAGGTATCGTTTTTCGATTTTTTTAAAGATATGGACTCCAGCATACACTACTGGGATATTGAAATAGATGAGCAGGATAATATTTGGATTGCGTCATCTACCGGCTTACTCGTGCTCAAAGATACTTCAGAAGGTCTAGTGTTGATACATGAGTATTTTAAAGGTTCGTTTATCGATCATATTTTTAAAAGTGAAAAAGCAATTTGGCTACAGATAGCCGTTGGCCATGTGTATTCAATAAATACTAACTCGGTTTCATCTCTGACAAAAAGTGAAGAAATAAAAAAAGCTGCCCTAACTGAAAAGTTTGGCGATATGTTAGCCATATATGAAGATGCTAATAGTAACGTTTGGTTCAGGGCTGGTGAAAAGCTAGTCATTTACTCTGTAAGCGAAGGTAGAATCATTCGCATTTTGGATTCTTCAAATGGCATAAACTCTTTGGTCTACGGCGTACATGAAACTCCATCAGGCCTATGGTTAACCACACGCTCTGATGGTGTTATCCAGCTAGATAAAAAAAGTTTTGCCCTTCTTAACAAACAAAAAAGGGATAATCAAAGCGGCTTTATCACTTCGACAACAGCAGTAGAAAATAGCATTTGGTATTCCGATGCTAAAGGCGTTCATAAAGTACACTTACCTACACTCAGGGAGGCGGATAGCATTCCCAATGCTCAGCTTGAATTTAACTCCCTTGGTGAAGGTGCTGTAATTACAACCTCCGATAAAACGATTTATTTCGGTGGTAATAAGGGCTTTGTTAAAATCTCAAAGCAGGCAATGGGCGAAAGTGACAGCATAAGACAAACACTTCCCCCGCAACTTTACCAAGTTAGTGTGTTTGGCTCATTGGCAAAAACCAAACAAAAACAAATTGAAAATGAAGAAACTTCAAGCTATCAATCTTTAAAAGAAAATATCACCTATGAAAAACAATTAGCGCTCAAGCACGATGAAACCCGCTTTAGTATTTCTTTTGGGCTGGTTAATCCGGTTTATCCAGACCAAGTGACCTATAGGTACAAGCTTACTGGTTTTGAAAGTGATTGGATTTATGTAGATAAAGAACGTACTGCTCAATTTAACAGTATTTCCTTTGGTAATTATACGTTTTCGGTCCAAGCTAAAGAGCCAGGCAAAGCTTGGTCAGAAAGTAAAAATTTAAAAATTATTATTGAGCGCCCTCCTTGGCTTCACACCGTTGCCCTTGTTTTCTACGGTTTAATAGCTTTGGCTATTTTTGCCTTCATTCTACGTCAATATCAAATTAGAAAGGCAAACCAGCTTGCCATAAAAGAGTCGGAAGAGCGTTTAAAGCTAACCCTGTGGAGCTCGGGCGATGAGCTTTGGGACTGGGATGTGTATCGAGGGCAGGTTTACAGAGCAAATACCTGGGGGACGTTAGATTTTCCTCAAGATGATATACGTACTACTGGCGCTTATGATGCCAACATTCACCCTAACGACATAACGCGAGTTAAATCCGCACTACGAGAGCATTTGGAAGGCAACAGTGATTTTTATGAACTGGCCTACCGGGCTAAGACATTTAAAAATCAGTGGATTTGGATCCTTGACCGCGGAAAAGTGGTAGAGCGCGACCATAACGAGCAGCCAGTGCGAATGACCGGCACGCTTAAAAATATTCACCATTTGAAAGAAGCAGAAGAGCAACTTAACCTGTTTAAGCGCTCCATTGAGAATATTTCAGAAGGGGTATTTATTACCAATACCCAATTCAAATTTATAAGCGTTAACAACGCATACTGCAGTTATACCGGTGAGACTCGTGATCAATCTCTTGCTAGCTACATGCACTTTCATTTGTACCCGGATGCGTTTACTGAAGAAATTAAGAAAACCCTTAAGTCTAAGGGCAACTGGTCAGGTGAGGTAGAGAGCGTTCGAGTAAACGGTGAACGCTACGAAATGGAGCTGAATATTGATGCTGTGCACGATGAAGACGGCAAAATAAGTCACTTTGTTGGCGTTTTTAGCGACATTACGTCTCGTAAGAGCACTGAAAAAGAGCTGTTAAAGCTCGCTAACGTCGATCCACTAACAGAACTCCCCAATCGTTCTTTCTTCCAGGCGAGCCATCAGAACTTAGTGCGTAAATCCAGCGCCCATTCTTTGCTTTGCTTGGATATGGATAACTTTAAAAAGATTAACGACTCGCTGGGCCATCAAACCGGCGATATTTTAATTAAACAAATCGCTAAGCGACTGCAACGCATTACAGGGCGAAATGCAACCTGTTACCGCTTAGGCGGCGATGAGTTTAGTATTTTAATGGAAGATAACGCTGATATTCATACAGTAACCCATTATGCGCAAAGCTTGTTAGATACGTTGTCGCGCCCCTTTATTATCAATAAACAAGAGTTTGTTCTTGGTGCAAGTATTGGTATTGCCTTTTACCCAGATGACGGCGAGTCCCCACAGGAAATGCTGAAAAATGCCGATACGGCCATGTATTTTGCCAAGAATAACGGCGGCAACAGCTATCAGTTCTTTAGCGGTGAAATGAATCAAAACGCGGTTAGGCAGCTACAAATTGAGAACTTGATCCGTCAAGGGATTAAAGACGACCTGTTCACCGTGTATTACCAGCCAAAGGTGGATATAGCGTCTGGTAAATTAGTTAGCATGGAAGCCTTGGTGCGTTTTGAACACCCGCAAAAAGGCATAGTGAGCCCAGGGCAATTTATACCACTGGCTGAGCAAACAGGCCAAATTATTGAAATTGGCGAGCAAGTACTTCGCAAGGCCTGTGCTGATACTAAGCGCTGGGTTAATCAAGGTTTGTTTAGCGGTCGTGTTGCCGTGAATATTTCGGCTAAGCAGTTTGAACTGCCAGACTTGGACGACAGAATAAATAGAATATTAAGCGATGTAGGTCTGTCACCACTGCATCTTGAGTGTGAAATTACCGAAGGTACGCTGATGGAAAGCCCTGAAAACGGCCTTCAGATGATGACGCGACTGCGCGAGCGTGGTATTCACCTGGCGCTAGATGATTTTGGTACCGGTTACTCATCACTGGCGTACTTAAAACGCTTCCCTTTAAATACCTTAAAAATTGATAAAGCTTTTATTGATGACATTGCAAAGAGCAATGTAGACCGACATATGGCTGCTGCCATCATCAACATTGCGCACAACTTAGGTCTTAAAGTTGTCGCAGAAGGTGTGGAAGAAGAGTCTCAACTAGATATATTGCGTCGCTACGATTGTGAAATGTTACAAGGCTTCCTATACAGCCGCCCGTTAAATGCAGAGCGTTTTGAAAAGCTGCTTACTGAAAATCAAAAGCTACATACGCTTTTAGGCAATAGCCAGTTTTAAAAGATACGCCCCTTCTTTCCAAGAGGTATTGATTGCCTCTAAAGTAACTCTTACACGGCAAAATGCGGCAATCCCCTTCCCTTACCACCTTCGTATATTAGACTTTAGTGTCATAATAATGGCGCCAGTGCTTCCCTCTCTTTTTTTACACTTTTTATGAAAAATAAGCCTTTGATTTTATTAAATTAAATGACTTTTTATCTATATTGGCACGTAACTAGCTATATCAATTGTGCCGGTAACAAATATAAAAAATCGGCTTTGTTTGTTCGTTCAAAAAAATCAGAGGAAATTAACATGTTAAAAGAGTACGCAGTTGCACTAGTACTTTCTACCGCTACCCCAGTTGCTGCCGACAATCAAGAAGGCGCCAAACAGGCTCCTGAATCGCAAAAGGAAACCACTACTCAACCAGAGTACATCAAGCCTAAAACAGGTGGTGGTGTTGGTGGTGTAGGCTTCTAATTTGAAGTTGAAACGATTTTCAAAAAAAGAGAGTGTGCACTCTCTTTTTTTATATCTGAAAGATAATGGAGTGATTTTATTTAGCGTAATTGCTAAATCTACGCTGCAATATAGAGGTTATTAAACCCCACCGCATTACGCCAGTGCATATGACGAGAGATTGAGAACATAGGCAGTACCATTGGACCTAGCACAAAACCCGCTATCGCCCATTTCTTCGCGTTCATTCCCCATTTAAACGCTTCTACATAAAAATATAGAGCAAAGATAACGCTTAATACTACGAGTGAAATCACACTGCCTCCGCCTGTTTAACCTAATTACGTGGAGTTACTTATTCCCATCAATTATTCAATTTAACTTACTGATAATTGACGCCAACAATTTGACATGTTTATTTTTTGATCACGGGAATTCTACCCAAAATAGAACAATAAACCAGCAAAAACATATATTAGGCATAAAAAAACCGGGCAAAGCCCGGCTTTTAACATTTTATAAACTTAGCTATAAAACTTTTGATCATTTTCCGCCATTTTCGCTAACACATCAGCAGGCGCAAATTTATCACCCACAGCGGTAGCATAGTGGTTTAAACGAGCTACTAAGTGCTTAATACCTAGTGTATCCATATAGCGGAATGGGCCGCCCAAAAATGGAGGGAAACCGATACCGAAAATAGCGCCAATGTCGCCGTCACGAGCATTGCGGATAACGCCTTCGTCTAAACAGCGTGCGGCTTCGTTAAGCATCATTAATACGCAGCGTTCCGCTACTTCTTTTTCGCTTAGCTTGGCAGAAGGTGATAGCCCAAGTAGTTCGTAGATTGATTCATCCACTTCTTTACCTGGCTTTTTACCCTCATAAGAATAAAACCCTTTTTGGTTTTTCTTACCCTTTCTGCCATCTGCAAGCACTTTATCGAAAGCACTCGGCGCAGTGAAACGCTCACCGAACGCCTCTACAAGGAATGGAATGATCTTGGTTCCAACATCAATGCCGACTTCATCAAGCAGCTTTACCGGGCCTACAGGGAAGCCAAACTTAACCAGAGATTTATCGATATGTTCAATTGGCTCGCCGTCAAGAATGAGGTTTGCCGCTTCATTCATGTATGGCGCTAAAATACGGTTTACATAAAAGCCTGCGCCATCTTTAACTACAACTGGCGTTTTACCTTGCTTCTTGGCAAATTCTACCGTAGATGAAATGACTTGGTCAGACGTTTTGTCATGAGCAATAACTTCGGCCAACGGCATTTTGTCTACTGGCGAGAAGTAGTGCAGACCAATCACGTTTTCAGGACGAGCTGCTTTAGCTGCAATTTGTGTAATTGGAATAGACGAGGTATTCGACGCGAAGATTGTGCTTTCTTTGCAGTTCTCTTCAATATCCGCCACCATCTTTTGCTTAAGATCTAAATCTTCAAATACCGCTTCAACCACGATATCTGTATCTTGATATCCACTGTAGTCGAGCGTACCGGTAAGAAGCGCTAACTGCTTTTGCATTTCGCTATTACGCATGAAACGCTTCTTCACCTTTTTATTTAAGATGTCGTAGCTGTACTTCATTGCGTTAGCAATGCCTTCGGCACGTACGTCTTTAATACGAACAGGTACACCAGCTTTGGTCGAGGTTACATAGGCAATACCACCGCCCATCAAACCACCGCCAAGCACACCTACTTTCTTCATTTTTTCAGGTTTAACACCTTCAACGCCGTTTTCTTTCTTCATTTCAGTTGTGGCGAAGAAAATCTGACGTAATTGGAAAGACTCAGGCGTCATAACAAGCTTACCAAAGGCTTCAGCTTCGGCTTTAAGCCCTGCTTTCATCCCTTCGTTCATGCCTGTTTCGATAACGTCAATAATGTAACCTGGCGCTGGATAATTACCTTTGGTTTTGGCAAATGTCGCTTCGCGCGCTTTTTTGAACACCATGTTACGACCTGGGCCGGTCTTTTCTAACATTTTGTCCATAGCGCTCTTTTGCGGCGCTTCACGCTCTGGCTTGCGTTTAAGTGCAAACTGTTCTGCCACTTTCAAAAGCACGCTATGCGGCACTACTTCATCAACAATGCCGTATTTTTTAGCTTGCTTAGCGCGCGCAGGCGAGCCAGTTAGCATCATTTTCATTGCTTGCTGAATACCAATTAGGCGAGGAAGTCGCTGAGTACCACCACTGCCAGGCAATAAGCCAAGCTGCACTTCAGGTAGGCCTACCTGGGTGCTAGATGAATCGGTACATACGCGGTAGTGGCACGCAAGCGCAAGCTCTAAACCACCGCCTAACGCTGGGCCGTGAATAGCCGCAACGAAAGTAGCCTTCATGTTTTCAATTCTATCAAAAATAGCCTGCCCACCAGCAGCGATAGTCGTTGCGTCTTCAGCAGTGTTACACGCTGCTAGCATAGTAATATCAGCGCCCGCGACGAAAGAGCTCGGCTTACCGCTCGTCAAAACAACACCTTTAATGCTGCTATCACGCTCGATGTCATCTAGCATGGTCGATATTTCATCGCCGAACTCAGCTTTAAGCGTATTCATACTCTCGCCAGGTACGTCCATGCTAAGAATAGCAACGCCATTATCTTGCTTGGTTAGCGTAAATGCGCCTGATGTTGGCTGAACTTCATTTGTCATTTCTTGTTCCTGACTCATATTATTCTGTCTCCACTATCATTGCCGCACCTAGACCACCAGCAGCACATGCCGTTACTAGACCTGTACCACCGCCACGGCGATTTAGTTCGTTAAGCATTTGCGTGATCATACGTGTACCAGTTGCAGCAAACGGGTGACCATAGGCAATTGAACTACCCATTACGTTAAACTTGTCCATGTCAATTTCGCCGGTCGCTTTGTCACGGCCTAGTTTCTCTTTGGCGAACTTGTCGCTTGCAAACATCTTAACGTTAGCAAGGGTCTGTGCTGCAAAAGCTTCGTGCATTTCTATTAGCGTTAAGTCATTTAGCGTCATACCGGCACGGTCTAACGCGATAGGGGTCGCGTACGACGGCCCCATTAGCATGTCTTCCCATACGTCAATGGCCGAGAATGCGTAGCTTTTAATGTAACCAAGCGGCGTGTAGCCCAGCTCTTTTGCTCGGCTTTCTGTCATCATAATCACCGCAGAGGCACCATCTGTTAGCGGTGTTGCGTTTGCGGCTGTTACAGAGCCGTATTTCTTATCAAACACTGGGCGAAGTTTCGCATAGCCTTCAAGCTTTGAATCAAAACGCACGTTGTTATCGCGCTCAAGCGCGCCTTTGTACGGTTCTGCATAGGCAGTCATGACTTCGCTAGACAGTTTACCTGCTTCCCAGCTTTCAGCGGCTAGGCTGTGCGAGCGATGCGCTAGTTTATCTTGCTCTTCGCGAGAAATTTGATGTGTTTTTGCCATTTGCTCTGCAGTTTGTCCCATCGACAAACCGGTAGAATACTCGGCAACTGCGGGAGGAACAGGCGCTAGGTCCCTTAAACTTAAGCGCTTAAAAATGTTTAGTTTTTGGCCGAGAGTCTTGGTTTTCTGTAAATCAACCAGTGCTCGCGCAAGGTTCTTAGACACGCCGATTGGTGATACCGATGTTGAGTCTGCACCACCCGCAACGCCTACCTGTACCGTCCCTGCCATCATGCTTTCAGCGATGTTAACCGTAGACTGAAAACTCGTCGCACACGCGCGAGATACACTGTAAGCATCAGTGTGAACATTCATGCCTGTACCAAGCACAATTTCGCGCGCAATGTTTGGCGCTTCTGGCATTTGTACTACCTGACCGTAAACAACCTGGTCAACCCACTCTTTTTGAACACCATGGCGAACGAGAAGTTCGTTTACGACCATTTTACCTAAATCAACAGCTGGTACGCCGTGGAAATATGTAGCCATTTTCGCAAACGGAGTACGCAACCCCGCGACAATGGCGATGCGATCACCCTCTCGGGTAGTAACTGATTGTTTTGTAGCCATAATGCACCTAAATTAATGACCTACTTCACTGAACAGCTAATCGCCCAAGAAGTGGTCTGACCTGTAATAAACCCAATTTTTACAAACTATGAACAAAATAGCAAATAATGGAGGTTAAAGGGCAATATAAATGAAACGAAAGATTAGTGATTCTCCATGAAAGTGGTCTCGTTTAAGTTAAAACAGCTATATGGCCTACCACATATCGCATTTTAATTACTGTTTAACGACTTGAAGAAAGTTAGAATGAACCTTATATGGAAATGAAAGTCTGTTTTGTGTCATTGTGACGGCGCTTTGCGTTAGGTGTTCCATTTTTGGGCCCAAGCGCTCGCTATAAAAGAATAAGATAATAAATAACGTTATCATTCAAATGACACTTCCCAATAACGAGAACTCAAACGGAAATTTTTGCATTATGGCAGCAGCGCAATTTCAACAGTTACACGCTTATTTAGACCAGCAAATTATTGGTCAGCACGCGTTAACCAAAAGCCTTCTTATCGCTCTTTTAGCCGACGGCCACCTTTTAGTAGAAGGTCCGCCTGGACTTGCAAAAACACGCGCAATCAATGCTCTTGCAAACGGCATTGACGGTGACTTTCATCGCGTGCAGTTTACCCCAGATCTTTTGCCCGCCGATTTAACTGGAACAGACATCTATCGCCCAGAAACCGGCGAGTTCGTTTTTCAAAAAGGGCCACTTTTTCACAATCTTGTATTAGCTGACGAAATTAACCGTGCACCAGCAAAGGTGCAATCAGCTCTACTTGAGGCCATGGCAGAACGTCAAATTACCGTGGGCAGTAAAACTTATCCCCTGCCCCCGCTATTTTTAGTTATGGCAACGCAAAACCCATTAGAGCAAGAAGGAACGTATCCGCTACCTGAAGCTCAGCTTGACCGTTTCTTAATGCACGTAGACATTGATTATCCGGGTGCAGAGACTGAATTAGAGATTTTGCGATTAACTCGCGGAGAGGCACTTTCAGAGCCGCCTATTACGCCGCCCACGCTTACTCAAGATGATATTTTTACGTCTCGAAAAGAAGCACTGTCCTTATATATGGCGCCGGAATTAGAGCAATACCTGGTTCAATTGATCATGGCTACCCGCCAGCCAGCGAGTTTTGATGCAGAATTGGGACAGTGGATTGCAATGGGAACAAGCCCTCGCGCTACTATCAGCCTAGACCGCTGTGCACGTGCTCACGCATGGCTAGGTGGCAGAGACTTTGTAGGCCCTGATGATATTCAAGCTGTGGTTCACAACGTACTTCGCCATCGTATCATATTGTCTTATCAAGCCGAGGCAGAAGGGATTACGATTAACGACGTACTTGATAAAATTGTTGCCACTGTCGCAGTTCCTTAAACTATGGTTAATGTACAAGCGCAGCTAAATAAGCTGCAAAGTAACGGTGTCTCGCTGTCTAGTGCAGAGTTACTTCGCTACCAGCAGTTGGCGAAGCTTTTTAGCTTGGCCCCAAAGCGTATGCCACAAGCCAAACTTGCCGGGAGCTATCTAACCAAGCATAAAGGCCGAGGCATGGAGTTTGACGAGGCCCGTCACTATCAACCCGGTGACGATATCCGCGCTATTGATTGGCGCGTGACTGCGCGCACGGGGAAAACCCATACCAAAGTGTATCGAGAAGAGCGTGAGCGCCCGGTTTTTCTTTTCTGTGATTATTTGCCTTCAATGGCATTTGGCACTCAACTGCTTACCAAAGCGGTTCAGGCTGCCCACGTGTCTTCACTAATTAGTTGGTCTGCTGCCGCTCGCGGCGATAAGGTGGGTGCGCTGGTTTTCAACCAACAGCAGCATAAAGAAATTAAACCTCTTACACGTAAAAAAGCGGTATTGCATGTCTGCCATGAACTTATGGCATTGCACGAGCAAAGTGCGCAAAATAAAACTGACAAAGCAAAAGACGAACAGGCTTTTGCTGATGCTTGTGCACGGGCAAGACGGCTAGCCAGACCAGGTAGTTTGGTTTATCTGGTATCAGATTTTCAGCACTTAAATACCCAGGCTATTCAGCATTTAAGTCACCTAACGCGACATTGTGAAGTAAGGGCTATTGTGATTAATGACCCGATAGAACATGCGTTGCCACAATCCAACTCACTTCAAACGGTTAGTGTTTCAGATGGTCAAAATCAACAGCGCTGGGTGTTAGGAGACAGTACCGAACAGCAGCAATATCAAAAGTGGCGAAACGAACACAACAGCGCGATTTACGATACGTTGCGCAAAAATAACATTGCTCGGTTCAGTGTTAGTGCGGGTCTTCCGCTAGATGAACAGCTTCAGAGTATGCAACAAGAACAACGATTGGAGCTTAATTAATGCAGAGCATCAATCTTTCTAATCATTTTTTTTCAAGTTTTCTATCCCGTTTTGCTCAATCGATGCCGTCTGGAAATCAAATGCCAATGCCACCTCAGCAGCAAGACCCCCTTGCTCAGCTGCGCGATATACACGTACCTACCGAGGTCAATATTTGGCCATTAGATTGGGGATGGTGGGCACTTATCGCAGTGGCCTTATTGGTGCTTTTTGGCCTGTATAAAGCCATTACTGCTCACATACGTCACAACAAAGCTCGTAAGCAAGCATTAGCACTACTCGAATCAATTTCAGTTCAACAAAGTAATTGGCCGGTAGCCCTAAACTCTGTTTTAAAGCGCACCGCCATGAGCTATTACTCAACTCAACAAGTTGCTGGGCTTTACGGCAAACAATGGCAAGCATTCTTAACGTCTGCCTTAAAAAATGGTGACAAAAAACTTGAAAGTGATTTAGCGTTATTAGTAAGCAACGTTTATCAAGCCACTCCGAACCCAAGAGACTTTGAAACTTGCAAAGGGGCGGTAAAAAATTGGCTTTTAAAAGCGAAGCTTCCGAAAAATAAGCAGGCGGTCAACGGACTTTCTCCTGAAAACGCAAAGGAGCTGCATCATGCTTAACTTTGCTTGGTGGTGGGTGTTCTTCGCGCTTCCCTTACCTATTCTCGTACGCCTTCTGTCTAAAAAAACACAAGACGTACCCATGGCTGCGCTACGCGTTCCTAGCCTACGACCTGGCGATGTGTCAGAACAATCCCAACTAAGACAAACCAAGATACCATTAGTAATAAGTAGCTTAATATGGCTGCTACTAGTGACGGCCGCCGCACGTCCTCAATGGTTAGGAGAGCCTGTTAGCATACCGAATGAAGGCCGTGAAATGATGTTGGCGGTAGACTTATCTGGCAGCATGAAGATAGATGACATGCAGCTAAATGGCCGGCAAGTTAACCGCTTAACCATGACTAAGTCCGTTGTTTATGACTTTATTCAACGCCGCGTAGGTGACCGAATCGGCCTTATTTTATTTGCTGATACCGCTTACGTTCAAGCGCCGCTGACCTATGACAGAGATACCGTTTCTACGCTTTTAAGCGAAGCCGTAATTGGCTTGGTTGGCGAGCAAACGGCCATAGGCGATGCTATAGGTTTAGCAGTTAAGCGCTTCGATGAACGAGAAGAGTCTAATAACGTGTTGATTCTTCTAACCGACGGACAAAATACCGCAGGAAACATTACGCCCGAGCAAGCTAAAGAGTTAGCAGTAAATAAAGGTGTGAAGGTATACACCATAGGTGTGGGTGCAGATAAAATGCTAATCCAGAGCTTTTTTGGCAGCCGACAAATAAACCCGTCACAAGAGCTTGATGAAGGTATGTTAACCGACATTGCAACTGCCACTGGCGGTCAGTATTTTAGAGCCCGAAACGCCCAGGAACTTCAGGCTATTTATCAACAGCTTGACGCACTTGAGCCCATTGAAGGCGAAACCCGAAAAATGCGTCCGTTGAGTGCGCTTTTTTACTTCCCCCTCGGTGCTGCGATATTACTATCGGCACTATGGGCGTTTTTGACGATAGCTATTTCCTTATATCGCTGGTTCACACAAAAGCGAGCTCAGTTATCATCGCAACACTCGAATAATGCTGATGCAATACAAACAGCTCGAGCAGTTCATGTTACTCAATCACGTAAGGAGACGAAATAATGGAATTCGACTTCTTGAACCAATTTCATTTCTTACGCCCCGAATGGTTTATCGCACTTATTCCTCTGATGTTGCTTGTAGTTTTAATTAGAAAAACTACGGCTAAACAATCTGGGTGGCAGTCGGTGATCCCTTCTCACCTTTATCAATACATGGTGATTGGGAAAACCGAAATGGGCGCAAAGCCTCCAATATGGATGCTCGCTTTTGTGTGGATTGTGAGTGTTATAGCTCTCGCTGGCCCAACGTGGGAACGCTTGCCCCAGCCGGTTTATCAGCTAAAAATGGGGCACGTTATCGTGATAGACATGTCGCTATCAATGCGTGCTACCGATATGACGCCCGACAGACTTACTCGGGCAAAATATAAAGCGATAGACCTAGTAAACGCTATTGGTGAGGGCGAAATGGGCTTGGTTGCTTATGCTGGAGATGCCTTTGTCATTAGTCCGTTAACCGAAGATGCTGGGAATATTACGACCTTAATCCCAAGCCTATCTCCCGAGATCATGCCCGTATCAGGCAGCGACCCACTATTGGGAATAGAGAGTGCGTCTGAGCTTTTGACGAACGCAGGGTATAATTCAGGTATGATCTACTGGATTACTGACGGTATAGAGTTAGAGCAACAACAAGAGCTTCAAGAGTATGTGGCATCTCTTCCTTTTACCGTGAATGCGCTTACGGTTGGTACGTCTGAAGGCGCCCCCATACGCCAACAAAATGGCGAACTCTTGAAAGATTTCACCGGCAGTATTGTTATTCCCAAACTGAACGAAGGCGCAGTGAGAGGTGTAGTAAAAACAAGTGGCGGCCGCTTTGAATCCTTTACATCAAATGACGCCGATATTGATGCCCTCGCAGCGGTATCACTTTTAGATAAAAATGACCGTGAAGAAGATGAAGAAGAAAGTAACTTACAGGGTGACCAGTGGAAAGAAGTCGGCCCCTACTTATTACTTGCACTTCTTCCGCTTGCTGCCTTCGCATTTAAACGCGGTTTAGTATTCATCGTGTTAGTAGGCTTAATTAGTCCTTCTATGATTAAGAACGCCCATGCATTACAGAGCTCTGGGCCCTCACAAAGCATAGATGCACCTCAAAGTGCTCAAGCTATTCCAAGCAACAAAGTGACGGCAGAGTCTGAGTCTGTTTCAGAAATGCCAAGTAAACCTGAATCACTTTCATGGTGGCAAAGGCCATTTATGAATGACAATCAAGAAGCATTGAACAGCTTCCAAAGAGGCAAGTACAAAGACGCCGTTAACCAGTTTAATGACGACACGTGGAAAGCATCATCACTTTATAAATCAGGTGACTATGAAGGTGCATTAAGTGCCTACAAAAGCATTCCCGGCCCTGAGAGCCTTTACAACCAAGGGAACGCACTGGCGAAACTAGGTAAGCTCGACGAAGCTATTGAGAAATATGACCAGGCTTTAAACGAAGCGCCCGATTTCGAAGATGCGCAAACCAATAAAAAGATAGTTGAGGATTTGCTGAATCAACAGCAACAGCAAAATCAGGATAAAAATCAGAGCGAAAATGGTGATGATGGCGAACAAGATGACCCTCAAGATAAAAATCAAGAGGGCGCTGATAACAACCAGCAACAACCTGGTGAGCAAGACAACCAGAATGGTTCCGATAAGCAAGATGGTCAGCAAAACGATAGTGAGAGTCAACAGTCGGAACAAAGCCCCAATGATAATCAACAAGATGGCGGTGATGAATCACCACAGTCTGACAACTCCGATATGAACGGCCAGAACGAACCATCGGACTCACAGCAACAAAATGCAGAACAGACACAGTCTGAGCAGGATGGTAATGCGCAGCAAAATGGTGCGCAAGTACAAGAAGACGAACAACAAGCGCAGCAGGAAGCTCAGGCAATGCAAAGTCAAGAAGCTGAACTTACCGATGCAGAAAAAGAAGAGCTACAGCGAATGGAAAGTTTAATGCGCCGCGTGCCAGACGACCCTGCATTCTTACTTAAACGAAAAATGCAATTAGAAGCACAAAAACGTCAGCGTCAACGTATGCCTTCAAACCGGAGTGATTGGTAGATGAAAGCCTTATTACAGTCTACACGTATATTTTTTTTATTGACCACTTTGTTGAGTGCGGCAGCTTATGCCGATGTAAACTCAGTGCAAGCCACCATTGATCGAAACCCTGTTATGCTGGATGAAGCTATTCGCTTAACGGTTACCGCGGATGGCAGCGCAGACAGAGATGCTTTCGATAGCTCTCCCATGCTTAAGGACTTTGTGGTAGGTAGAACATCGGTAAGCAGTCAAACTTCAATCGTCAATTTTGACACCAAGCGCACCACCGTTTGGACCACCACTTTGTTTCCTCGCAAGGAAGGCACGTTCACTATTCCTTCTTTAACCATAGAAGGAAAATCAACTAAGCCTATTCAGGTTAAAGTTATCCCGGTGCAAGAACAAAGTAACGTGGCCCGCGACTATTTCGTTACCACAGACATCGATTTGGAAGAGGCTTATTTAAATCAGCAACTGCTTTACACTGTTAAGCTTTTTCTTTCTGGCAATATTGAGCGCGGCAGCCTGCAAGCGCCAGAAATGCCAAATGCGGAAATCACCCAATTAGGTGAAGATAAGCAGTATACAGATATAGTAAACGGTAGACGGTATCAAATTATTGAACGTCAATTCGCCGTCGTTCCTCAAGCGTCAGGGGAATTCACATTAAGAGGCCCCATCTTTACCGGCGAAGTCATGGCTGCAAACACTAATCAGCGTTTTGGCTTCTTTAACCGAACTCAGCAAATCAATCGCGTTGGTCCTGATATTACAGTTAATATTAAGCCTATCCCTCAAGGAATTGATTATTCTTGGTTGCCTTCTGAAATGGTGCGAATTGATGAAGAATGGCCTCAAGGCGATAATTTTGTGGCGGGCGAACCGGTAACACGCATTATAACGCTAACCGCGCTTGGGGTAGTTGAAGAACAGCTTCCGAATATTCCTGAGTTTTATCCGCCAAACTTTAAGCTATACCCTGATCAATCAAATACAACAACAGTCGAAAAAGACCAAAGCTTAATATCACAGCGTCAAACGTCGCTGGCTATTATCCCAACGAAGCCCGGTAACGTTGTTTTACCTGAAATTACTATCCCTTGGTTTAACACACTAACTCAGCAAACTGAGTATGCCACTATTCCAGCGCGCTCAATTACGGTAGCGCCAGCAACTGGTCAAAGCGACGCCAATACAGCTTTGCCAAGCAATGCAACAGAAGACTTTCAAGACGATATACCGTCAACGTCACCTCAATCTACCACAAGCACTAGCAATAAAGACAAGTCGTTAGATAGCGTTTCAGATGACGCCGGTATTAGCGACAAAGCCCCCTTTATCTGGATTGTAGTTAGTGTGCTAGTTGTACTGTTCGTTATCGCACTTACAGGGTGGCTACTTACTTACAGAAAGCTCAAACAGGTTCAGTTTATTGGACAAAATGGTGGCTCAGCACAGCGTCCCTATCCTTCAGCGAAGCAAGATGAAAAAGTACAATTTCAAAACCTCATGACGGTAATCAAAGCAAAGGATACAAGTTCTCTGACACCTGTTCTTAAACAATGGATAAATGCGCTAACTGCAGGCAATACGCAACTTTCACAGTTCGAAGGTATTAACAATGCAGTTAATGAGCTCTACGCTCTGCGCTTCTCAGCTGATAAGGCTGATAAAAGCTCCAATTCTGAACAAGTATCGAAGGCATTGAGTAAACTTTCTGAAGAAGTTAAGCGTACTCGAAACGAATGGAAGCTAAAAAGCAAAGAAAACAGCCACACGCTATCTAACTTGTATCCTGCTTCATAAAACGCATTTCATTTGCCTATACGATGAAATTTGCGTAATCAAAGCCCTTGCTCCTTGCTAAATAGCAGCGACGAGGGTTTCGATAGCATTATGTGTAATTAATAATCAGTTAAAGTCTCGTTCTTAATGCCCTTTTTGAGGTCGTAAAGCTGAACTGGTTTAGCCTATAAAAATAATTAATTAAACGCGACGGGGAAGAAAATGAAGAAAACACTATTAAAGCTAACGCCAATAGCGTTGGCAGTTACCGCTTTGACAGCTTGCTCTCCTGCAAGTGAAACCGCTCAGACAGCGCCAGAACCTATTAAAACAGAACAGCCTGCCGGACAGTCTGAGTCTGAGCGTCTAAATGCGTTCTTTGAACGTACTTTCGATGAAGACCTTAAACGCTCTCCTCTATTTCAAAGTTACTTGGGTAAAAAGTGGGACTACGATAAGTGGGATGACATCAGTGATGAAGAAGCCGATGCCCGTGTTGCTATCGCCAAAAACCGACTAGAGAAGCTTAATAGTTTCGACACCAGCAAGTTAAGCGAGCAAGAAAAGTTAAGCTTGCGCCTTTATAAGCTTGGCATTGAACGTGACCTGGCTAACGACGAGTTTAGACATCACCGTTATATTGTACATCAGTTTCGTGCAGCGCATACCCAAGTTCCTAGCTTCCTTATTAATATTCACGGTGTAAGAAGTAAAGAAGATGCCCAAGCATATATTGGTCGATTAGACAATGTTCGCACATACTTTGACCAAGTTATCGAACAAATGAAAATACGCGAAAAAGCTGGGGTATTTCCACCCGCATGGGCTTATGACCAAATGATTGATGCGTCAAAAAATGTCATTACCGGCGCACCATTTGATTCCAGCGAAACACCTTCAACTATCTGGGAAGATTTTCAAAACAAGGTAGACAGCCTTGAATTATCGGAGGCTGAAAAAACTACGTTACTGGGCGAAGCTAAAGCCGCATTGGTAACCTCGGTTATGCCGTCGTACGAAAAGTTTATCGAAGAACTAGCCCATCAGCGCGATGTGACACCTGAAGGTGATGGTGTATGGCGTTTGCCTAACGGCGACAAGTGGTATCAGAACCGCCTTAACTGGTTTACGACTACAGATCTTACTGCGGAAGAAGTTCATCAAATTGGCTTAGACAATGTAGAGCGCATACACAATGCAATGCGTCACATCATGAAACAGGTAGAGTTTAAAGGTACGCTTCAAGAGTTTTTTGTTTTCATGCGTGAAGACGAACAATTCTATTTACCTTCAACAGATAAAGGCAGGCAGCAGTACCTTGATATGGCAAAAACGGCCATAGATGACATGCGTGAAGCTATTCCTGACTACTTCGGTATTCTCCCAGAAGCACCAATGATTGTTAAGCGCGTTGAAGCGTTCCGTGAACAGTCTGCGGGTAAAGCGTTCTATCAGAGCCCAGCACAGGATGGCAGCCGCCCGGGTATTTATTACGCAAACCTGTTCGATATGAAGGCGATGCCGACTTATCAGTTAGAAGCGTTGGCATATCATGAAGGCATTCCCGGTCACCACATGCAGCGAGCGATTGCACAAGAGTTAGAGGGTGTTCCTCAATTTCAAAAGTTCTTGAGCTTTACTGCATATACTGAAGGTTGGGGCTTATATACTGAAGAACTAGCTAAAGACATGGGATTTTATAAAGACCCCTATTCTGATTTTGGGCGTTTAGCCATGGAGCTTTGGCGTGCGTGCAGACTTGTAGTTGACACGGGAATTCATGCGAAAAAATGGACCCGTGAAGAAGCGGTTAGTTATCTTATTGAGAATACACCAAACTCTGAGTATGACTCGCAAAAAGCTATTGAACGCTATATTGCCATGCCAGGGCAAGCCACGGCCTATATGATTGGCAAATTAAAAATCATGGAACTTAGAAAGCATGCTAAGTCTGAACTTGGCGATAAGTTTAACTGGAAAGGCTTTCATGACGAAGTGCTGAAATACGGCCCAGTTCCACTTTCTATTTTAGAAGAGAATATCAATAGCTGGATTGCTTCTCAAAAAAGTACTTAGCAACTCTGACTGAGTGCTCTGATCACTAGTATTACAAGAAAAACGCGTCTTTTGGCTAACGAAATGGCGCGTTTTTTGTGAGATAGTGAAAAAAGTTAGAGTTTTTCGGATTTTTTTATGTTTGGGCGAAATAAAACTGATAATGCTCAGGTCTTATCGGGTATGAAAGCAAAACACCAAAGATATGAAGCACTGGTAAAGGCATTCCACGCCGACATTTACCGCTATGCTTTCTGGCTTATTAAGGACCAGAGCATTGCAGAAGATGTTGTACAAGAAACCTTTCTACGTGCTTGGCGATCACTAGACGCCCTAAATGACGAAAAGGCGGCAAAGTCATGGTTAATTACCATTCTTCGTCGTGAGAATGCCCGCAGGTTTGAGCGCAAGCAATTCGACACGGTAGATATTGACGATTGTCATATACAAGACGATACCCAGCATGCAGATGGTGACCTGAAAGACAGAGAACTTCAGCGGCTGTTAGGCGGATTGAGCGTGGAATATCGCGAACCTTTAATTCTTCAATTGATTTTTGGGTTTAGTGGCGAAGAGATAGCTAACCAATTAGAGCTTAACAAGAACACAGTAATGACCCGCCTTTTTAGGGCGAGGAACCAGCTTAAAGAGGCATTAGAGAAACAAAATGAACAGAGAGGTCGTGTAAATGGATGAGTTAGAATTTAGGCGTCGAATCTACGCCGATCCAGAAACGACTGACAGTGATGTTATAGAAGCGGCAAAAGCGGATGAAAGTAAACGCAGTTTCTGGAATGAACAAAAGCAGTTAGATAAGCAATTAAAGCAAGCTCTTAAAGTCGATGTACCAGAAGATCTTGCTAGCAAGCTAATCTGGCAACAATCGACAGACGAATTCACTCGGTACAAGCGCAGAAATCGTTGGTATTTGGCCATGGCGGCGTCGGTTGCTTTTACCATTGGCATTGGTCTTACCATGTGGTACCACCAGCCCCTTAGTATTGGCGGTCAAGCGCTTGCGCACATGCAGTATGCAGAAATGGAGAGTGCCCATTCGCTACTTCCTGCTGACTTAAACATGGTAAATGCAAAGCTAGCAAGTTTTGGCGGTAGCTTTAGTGAAATGCTCGATGGTGTTGAAGTGGTGAACTATTGTCACTTAAGTACAGTTAGAAGCCTCCACCTGATTGTGAATACGCCACAAGGTAAAATGTCGGTATTCGTGGTGCCAGAGCGTGGTGACATTTCGGTACCCAGCGAGTTTGGTGACGGACAATACCACGGCGAGAGCATAAAAATGAATCATGCTAACGTTATGATTGTGGGTGATAAAGATGCTGATTTGAGCAGCATGAAAAAAGCAGTATCTGAAAGAATCCATTTCTCTGCCTAGCTAGCAATGTAGCTGGCATTCTCCGTTCCAAAAGAGTGCTTACCTTATGCACTTCCCTTCATCGGCCCATTGTGGCCGATTTTTTTGCTTAAATTTAAGATGAAAACACGTTCAATAGAACTTATACTTTAGGATTAAACAACTGTTTTAATTATCAGTAAACGTTTCAGTTTATCCGCAGTATAGAGGTAGCAAATTCCATGGCCGCTTGGTGTCGTTTTACAAGGGTGAAGTTTTGTCTACTTTTCATCATTTTCTTCAGTCACTCACTTCATGCACAGTTAGACAAAAGTTCTGAAAAGTTCAGGCTTAAAAAGTTAGATGCTTATAGTCGGTTAGCAGCAGTAACTATTTATAACTGGAATAATCAATCTGATATCGATAATAACCAGATAAATGCCAAAATCGAAGACTTACAAATTCAATCTGATGATAGTAGTGAAGGCATAATCTTCAGACATCTATTAGCCACAGGAACAGCTAACGAAACTGAAAGGCCCAGGGTTCCGATATACGTTAAGTCACCTTTACTAGAGAGCCACTGGAACGAGCTAAAATCGCTAAATACAGATTTGTATGCTGCTGCTAGGGCGTATTATATTTATGCCAGAGCTATTAATGACTTTGACGGTTCCTCCCAGAGAATCAATGTAACAGTGCCTGCGCTCAGACGCTTAAAGCGCGAAGTTTTGGAAACAGGTAACAAAACAGCAACTGCCATAGCAAGTATATGGCTGGCAATGGAACTCACCTTAGCTAACCCCATTCAGGCAATCAATGAAATAGAATATGCACTTCCCCATTTGCCCCCCCGGTCTTCTGCGCTTACTTTAGAAAACATTTTAGATAGCGATACTGCCCACGAATGGCTTCGCATCGCTTTTACTGAGTTATCGGTACCAAGTAGAGCCTTCACTCATTCGATGAAGATAATCGAGCAAAGCAAGTTGAATGATGAATTCATTACATGGGCGTACTTTACTTCGATTGACTCTCTTTTTCTTCAAAGTAAATATGAGGACGCACTGCTTATTTCTGATAGGGCCCTTGAGTTTGTAAAAATTAAAAATTCAGAACTTGAAATATTTCTAACCCTTTATCAAAGACTACGAGTACTTATTATGGGATTTCGGCGAACTCATGAAAGCGAAATACAGTCAGTCGTAAACAAGATTGATACGTTAGATATAAATCAAATTAAAATTAAACCAGAAGAGCTTGTTCACCTTTATCATTCCTATAAAGCCATTGTTCAAAATAATGAAAAGCAGCTCTCTTTGGCAGTTACAAAATTCGAAGATGCGGTACGAAAAAACCTATCTTCAAATGGGTTCAAAAAACAATATATGTTAAGAAAAGAACTCGAACTTACCCGTATCTATGACGCTGCTGGCAATTACAAGAAGGCTTACGAGCATTCCAAAGCGTACAACCAACTTCTCTTTGAAAAAAACACGGAGCAATTTAAGTATTCTTCGTCTAATTTCTCAAATAGCATTGCGAAGGATATCGAGCTAGCTCATTATCGACAAAAAGAAATTAGCGCGCTGCAAATTGAAAAAGAGGGGCTATCCACTGACAAAGAAGCAATGAAAACCACTATTTTTGCGCTTATTGTCACTATTCTTCTAATACTCACTTCGTGGCTTTGGATTTCGAAGCGACAAAGCGATTTAATCGCAGAACGAGACTCTCTAACTGGAGCACTTACCCGTCGCGCCATGTTGAACAGCCTTAAGAAATCACTTAAAGACAACAAGACGTCGTGCATTGCCCTGCTTGATGTTGATAATTTCAAAAAAATTAATGACAGATACGGCCATACTGTAGGTGACGAAGTGTTAACTACGCTCACCCAAATCATCAACAATAGAATTCGAAAATCAGATAAGCTTTGCCGATATGGTGGTGAGGAATTCTTGATCTATTTCTCTGACTCAGACCAACAGTCGGCCAAGCGTGTGCTTGATGAGCTGAACGTTTCACTTTCTCGTCAAAAGCACTGGAGTCATACCAATGAAAAGTTTTCAGTTAGTTTTTCTTCTGGTCTTCTAGATGTAAGTGAAGAATCCAACCTAGATACCATTATTAAAGCCTGTGATGAACTGCTTTACAAAGCGAAAAGGTCTGGGCGTGCGAGAGTCGAATCCTACACATTTTGAAATTTCGCCAAACTTTATTTACGAGTAACCGTATAGAAAGTATGCAAGGTCGCTGACTGACGTAGAGACTCTAAGTCATAGGTGTTAGCATGAAATAAAAAACATAGGGAATTTATATGGCTACTGGCACGATAATCTCGTTGGGTTTGTATTTTGTTGTAATGTTGGGAATAGGCCTTTTCGCCTATCGGCAAACAGACACCAACGTAGAAGGCTATATGCTTGGCGGCCGCCAATTAGGCCCGGCTGTAACCGCACTTTCAGCAGGCGCATCAGATATGAGTGGCTGGATGCTCATGGGGTTACCAGGCGCCATGTATGTATCTGGCTTATCTGCAGGCTGGATTGCCGTTGGATTAGTTATTGGTGCGCTCGCAAACTATATGTTGGTCGCTCCGCGGCTTCGCGTTTACACCGAAGTGGCTAATAACTCTATTACCCTCCCCGACTACTTTGAAAACCGTTTTGCCGATAACTCTCGACTATTAAGGGTTATTGCATCAGTCGTTATTGTTGTTTTCTTTACCCTTTATACCTCTTCTGGCGTTGTCGCTGGCGGAAAGCTTTTTGAGACATCATTTGGTTTAACTTATGAGACTGGTCTATACGTCACCGCGGGTGTTGTTGTTGCCTATACCCTTGTTGGTGGATTTATGGCAGTGAGCATGACCGATTTTGTGCAAGGCTGCATAATGTTCGTTTCACTCATTATGGTACCTGCTGTGGTCATCAGCGAACTTGGCGGCATTGGGGCTTCAATTGATGCGTTAGATACCATTAACCCTGCTCTATTTGATGCATTTATGGATGCTTCAACTAACGAAGCATTAAGTGTAATCGGTATTGTATCGCTGATGTCGTGGGGTCTAGGTTACTTTGGACAGCCACATATAATCGTTCGTTTTATGGCTATCCGTTCGGTAAAAGACATTCCTACAGCTAGAAACATTGGCATGAGCTGGATGATTGTTTCTATTATCGGTGCGTTAATGACTGGCTTGTTTGGATTGGCTTATGTAACTGGCAACGGCAATGACATTGACCCAGAAACGGTATTTATCTACCTCTCTCAAATTTTATTCCACCCTCTTATTGGTGGCTTCTTACTAGCTGCGATCCTAGCGGCTATCATGAGTACTATTTCATCTCAGCTGTTAGTAACGTCAAGTTCACTTACCAGCGACTTCTACCAAGCCTTTCTACGTCGAGATGCGTCAGACAGTGAGCTTGTAATAGCGGGCCGCGTTAGCGTAGTGGTTGTAGCACTTGTGGCTATTTATCTCGCCTATGACAGAGACAGCACTATCCTTACCTTAGTGAGCAACGCTTGGGCAGGCTTTGGTGCTGCGTTCGGCCCACTAGTATTATTTAGTTTGTTTAAGCGAGAAATGACGCGTCGGGCGGCATTAGGCGGCATGATAGTTGGTGCTGTAACCGTATTGCTTTGGATTTATCTACCAATAGAAATTGGCGGCCAAAAGCTTGGTGCTTGGATGTACGAAATTGTACCCGGGTTCATTTTATCGAGCTTAACCATCATGATTTTGAGTAAATCAGGTACACCGAGAGAAGGTGTAGTCGATACGTTCGATGCTTTCCAGACCAAACTTAGTGAAAAATAAGCGAAAAATAATTCAGTTATAACTGTAAATATAGTGCCCTGCTTAGTTTTTTGAGCAGGGCTTTTTTCTTTTCTAGACCGGCAAAAACGGTCTTATGCTTCAATTGCATGACAGTTTTATTTAATGGAATAAGGTAGCTATTTTAAATAGCAAAATCGCATACTACTTTTGAATTTAAATATGTTATCGTTCTATGCAGAAAAATAACCCGCATATAACTTTTTTATATAACATAAATTCGGACTTCAAAATGACTGCTAGTATCCCGTCTGTAACGCATTTGAAACAACTCGAAGCCGAGAGTATACAAATTTTCCGTGAAGTTGCCGCTGAGTTTGAAAACCCAGTAATGCTTTACTCTGTCGGAAAAGACTCTTCTGTACTGCTTCACCTTGCCCGTAAAGCGTTCGCGCCAGGCAAAATTCCGTTTCCACTTTTACATGTAGACACCACGTGGAAGTTTGGCGAAATGATCAAGTTCCGCGATGAGCAAGCAAAGAAACACGGTTTTGATTTGCTTGTTCACATTAATGAAGAAGGTGTTGAAGCCGGCGTTGGTCCATTTAGCCACGGCTCAGCGAAGCACACTGATATCATGAAAACTCAAGCACTTAAGCAAGCATTGAACAAATATAAATTCGATGCTGCATTTGGTGGTGCACGACGCGATGAAGAAAAATCTCGTGCTAAAGAGCGTGTTTACTCATTCCGGGATAGCAACCACCGCTGGGACCCGAAAAACCAGCGCCCAGAGCTTTGGAATATTTATAACTCTCAAGTTAACAAGGGTGAAAGCATACGTGTATTCCCAATGTCTAACTGGACTGAGCTAGATATCTGGCAATACATCTATTTAGAAAACATTGATATCCCACAACTTTACCTTTCTAAGCCTCGCCCGGTCGTAGAGCGTGATGGTGTGCTAATTATGGTTGATGACGACCGCATGCCATTAGAAGAAGGTGAAGTGCCAGAAATGCGCTCGGTACGCTTCCGTACCCTTGGCTGTTACCCTCTTACCGGAGCGGTAGAGTCAGAAGCGGCTACCCTACCTGAAGTTATTCAGGAAATGTTGCTTACCAAGACGTCTGAACGTCAAGGTCGAGTGATTGACCACGACAGCGCGGGCTCTATGGAGAAGAAGAAAATGGAAGGGTACTTCTAATGGCCACAGACAACGTTGTTTGGCATAAACACGAAGTCAACAAAACCACCCGCTCTGAGAAGCTAGGCCAAACGCCTCGCGTATTTTGGCTTACCGGGTTAAGTGGCTCGGGCAAATCGACATTGGCAAACTTGCTTGAGAAGAAGCTTCACGAGCAAAATAAGCACACCTATCTGCTTGATGGCGACAACGTACGTCATGGCTTATGTGGCGACTTGGGTTTTAGCGACAAAGATCGCGTTGAAAACATTCGACGCATCAGCGAAGTTGCGAAGCTATTCGTTGACGCTGGTACCCTCGTACTTACCGCTTTTATCTCTCCGTTTAAAGCAGATCGCGACTACTGTCGCAGCTTAATGGAAGAGGGCGAATTTGTAGAAGTGTTTGTTGATACGCCACTTGAAGTGTGTGAGAAGCGCGACCCTAAAGGGTTATACAAGAAAGCGCGCAGCGGCGAAATTAAAGACTTCACAGGCATAGATTCAGCCTACGAAGCCCCTGAGTCTCCGGAAGTACACTTAACTTATCAGGATGAACCAGCAGAGCAGACCGCTGAGCGTTTATATGCTTTGCTTCAAGAAAAGGGATTGGTGTAATGACACAGCCTTTGAATAACCTTGCACAAGAAGTGCTAACTATCGCCAAAGAAGCCGGTGATAAAATAATGGCAATTTACGAAAAAGATTTTGCCATTTATGAAAAGCAAGATACCAGCCCGTTAACTGAAGCGGATCTAGCGGCGCATAACGTTATTGTTAACGCCCTTGAAGTTAAGTCCGATCTGCCAATTCTTTCTGAAGAATCAGCAGATATTTCGTGGGATGAGCGCAAAACCTGGTCATCATACTGGCTGGTTGACCCGCTAGACGGCACCAAAGAGTTTATTAAGAAAAACGGTGAGTTTACGGTAAACATTGCACTTATCGAAAACGGCAAACCAACAATGGGTGTGGTTTACGCGCCAGCACTAAACAAAAGCTATGTCGGTATTGTAGGTGAAGGTGCGTGGACCGAAGTAAATGGCGAATTCACTGCAATTTCTGCACGCAAGCACGACGGAGCTGAAGTGTGGAAAATAGTAGGCAGCCGTTCTCACCAAAGCCCAGAGATTCAAAATTTATTGGCACAGCTTGAAGGTGAAACTGAGCTTGTGGCGATGGGCAGCTCACTGAAGCTTTGCTTGGTGGCTGAGGGCGAAGCACATCTCTACCCTCGTTTAGGCCCCACATCTGAATGGGATACAGGCGCGGCACACGCTGTCGCATTAGCGGCTGGTGCAAACGTAACCGTACTTGACCCTGAGAACCCACTAGATGACAACGCTGACGCTCTTACCTATAACCAAAAAGAGTCTGTGTTAAACCCCTTTTTCCTTGTGAGCGCATAACATGAACAATGAAAACGAATTACTAAGACAGGACATTCTGTCTTACCTTGAGCAACACGAACAGAAAGACATGCTACGTTTCCTTACTTGCGGTAGCGTAGATGACGGTAAAAGTACCCTTATTGGTCGCTTACTTCACGATTCAAAAATGATTTATGAAGACCAGCTTGCGGCTATTACTAAAGATAGTAAAAAAGTAGGTACTACAGGTGAGAAAGTTGACCTAGCCTTACTTGTCGATGGCCTTCAGTCTGAGCGTGAGCAAGGTATTACTATTGACGTAGCATACCGCTATTTTTCTACCGACAAGCGTAAATTCATTATCGCTGATACCCCAGGGCATGAGCAGTACACACGCAACATGGTAACGGGTGCATCTACCTGTGATCTCGCTATCATTCTTGTTGATGCCCGTGGCGGTGTTAAAGTACAAACTAAGCGCCACTCGTTTCTAGTTTCACTTCTAGGCATCAAGCACGTTATTGTTGCGATTAACAAAATGGACTTAATGGATTATTCAGAAGAGGTGTATAAGCAAATTCAGGAAGATTACCTGAAGTTTGCTGAACAGCTTGATATTCCTGACATTCAGTTTGTTCCTATTTCAGCATTGGAAGGCGACAACGTTGTTGGTGTCAGTGAAAAAACACCTTGGTTTGACGGCACACCACTAATGGAAATGTTGGAAAACATTGAAATTGGTGAAGACGACAATCAGGAAGATTTTCGCTTCCCAGTACAGTATGTTAACCGCCCTAACCTAGATTTTCGTGGCTTTGCCGGTACGGTAGTATCGGGTCAGGTTGCGCCAGGTGATGAAGTGACTGCACTTCCATCTGGTAAGAAGTCAAAAGTTAAGCAAGTAGTTACATTTGAAGGCGATCAAGAACGCGCTTATGTACCTCAGGCAGTTACGCTTACCTTAGAAGATGAAATTGACATCTCTCGTGGCGACATGATTGTTAAATCGGACAACTTGCCACTACTTAACACACAGTTTAAAACACATCTGGTGTGGATGTCTGAAGAGCCGCTAATGCCGAACAAGCAATACTTGTTTAAGTTTGCGACCAAATCGACGCCAGGGGTTGTTGCTCATATCGATAATCAAATTGATGTGAACACACTGGAAGAAGCAGATGCCATGCACCTAAATCTTAACGAAATTGGCATTGTAGATTTGAAGTTTACTCAGCCTGTAGCCTGTGACCCTTACAAGCGCAACCGACCTACCGGTTCATTCATTGTTATCGACCGTTTAACCAATGGTACGGTAGGTGCGGGTATGATCATCGACGAAATTGCCGGTGATGCACAACATACCTCGCCAAACTTCTCTGAGTTCGAACTTGAATTCAATGCATTAGTTCGCAAGCACTTTCCGCATTGGAACTCTGTGGATATCAGTAAACTATAAGCAGGACTGGAGCAATATGGATGTGACCCAGTTCATCGTACTGGCAATTTTTGCCAGTACGATATGCGCGCTGATTTTTACCAGTCAGCGCCCTTCCACTGTGTTTTCTGGAGCAGTGTTAGCTTTACTGGTTACCCAGCAGTTATCTCTTGACGACATCTTGCTAAACTTAACAAACAAGGGCCTAATCACCCTTGTTTTGTTGCTTTTAGTGAGTAGTGCCATTGATAAAACCGCTTTAATTAAGCGACTTGGTAGAAAGTTAGTTAGCGCTAATTTCACTCAGTCCTATTGGCGATTATTTTCGTTAACCTTTGTCTCTTCTGCGCTGTTAAATAACACCGCGATTGTGGCAAGCCTTATTGGTCCTATAAAGCAAAACCAATATCACCCGGCCTCACGGTTACTGATCCCGCTTTCTTACGCTGCAATACTCGGTGGAACGGTTACCTTAATTGGTACTTCAACTAACCTCATTGTAGATAGCTTTTTACAAGAGCACGGTCACCCTGGCTTTAATTTCTTTGACTTCACTTTGTACGGCACCATAGCGGGGCTTAGCTGTGGTTTACTCATGTTTATGTTATTGCCCTTGTTGCCCAATATCGGCAACAAAAACAATAACTATCACGAGTATATGGTTGAAGCAGAAGTAGAGCCTGGTTCAGAGTTAATAGGCAAAACCGTAGAGCAAAATCACTTACGTAATCTGCCTGAACTTTTTTTAGTAGAAGTGGTTCGCAATGGCAATCTCATCTCTCCCGTGGGCCCTGACCTAGTTATCGTAGAGCACGATAAACTGATTTTCTCTGGCAACGTCCAAAAATTGGATAACTTAAGCCACATAAAAGGGTTAAGTATGTTTGCAGAAACGGATGGCGTATTACGTGAAAGCTTAACGGAAGTTGTGGTGGCTAACCGCGCACAAATTATTGGACAAACCATTAAAAAGCTTGGTTTTAGAGCCTTATTTGACGCTGCCGTTGTTGCAATTCGTCGCGACGGAGAACAGCTTTCAGGTAAGCTTGGTGAAATAAAGCTTCAAGCCGGTGACTTTTTACTATTAGCGACAGGCCCAGACTTTGCGACTCGTCAAAACTTGAATAAGAACTTTTTCATTTTGTCCGAGCAAAAAATTGCCCGTCCGCTGACCAATAATCAAGAATGGATCACCCTTGGCGGCTTCCTTACCACTGTGTTATTAGCTGCAACAAACGCCATCTCCTTGGCCATCGGTCTACTATTTTTAGCCGCAGTGCTTATTGGCGTAAGAGTGACCTCAAATGGGGAAATGAAGCGAAACTTACCGCTAAATTTGATTGTTGTGATTGTAGGGGCATTAAGCTTAGCCACTGCGCTCGAAAACTCTGGGGTCATTGCGACTACAACCGAAGCGCTAATGCCTCTTTTGGCGGGCACTGATTGGTTTATAGCGCTCGTGGTTATCTACTTATTAACCTTACTTTTAACCGAGTTTGTTACCAACAATGCGGCAGCGGCATTAATGTTTCCGTTCGCTTATGGTTTAGTGCAAATCATTGGCGCCCCCCTTATGCCATTTGCCCTAGCGGTAGCATTTGCAGCAAGCGCGAGTTTTATATCGCCGTTTGGTTATCAAACCAACTTGCTTGTTTATAACGCGGCGAACTATAAGTTTTCACATTTTATAAAAATAGGGCTGCCTATTTCGGTGCTGTATAGCACCATCGTACTAGCATTGCTTAATATGACTTATCTATAGCTCGATGGTTTTTCCTTTGTAGAAAATAGAAAGGGAAGCTTCACTTTGCTTCCCTTTTTTAATTTTAGAAACGCAATTCGCTCTAATAAACTAGCCTTATTCACCTCCCCTTACAAAAAATACCTCTTCATCAGAATCTTGTGCTGTACATCACATGTAGCCCCCAGTAATCTGTAAACGCAAAAGTTCTTACGTGTTTATGAACAATGACTTACATTCAGTCATTGCTTTACACAAAGCCTAAACAGTGAATAAAAACGAAAAAGAGGAGCAAGGGATGCACAACGTGACGAACCCTTTCCAAGCGTGTAATGATATTTTTTTTAAACCGAATGGCGTGTTCAAAGCGGTAGGCGAACACAACAACTGGAGTTGGATGCCATTTATTTTGATCATGGCTATCACGCTAGTCTCACAGTACCTCTACGTTAACTTTGTAGATATTGAGTGGTTTGCTGAAATGAATATTGCCGCACAAGGTGATATGAGCCCAGCGGAAGAAGAGCAGATGAAAGCTTTCTTCACCAGAAGTGCTTTGTTGTGGTCATCTATTATCGGCGCGTTTTTTATCCCCATTATTATTAACGCGGTTTATGCCGTGTACGTAAACCTGATGACGCGTTCAGACGACAGCCATGTTTTCGGCTTCACCGACTGGTACGGATTCGCATGGTGGCTTTCAATGCCTTACGTACTAACTGGTTTAATTGGCGTTGCATTGCTGTTGTTCGCAGGCGACCATCAGGTGGCACCATCAATCTTATCTCCAACGTCTTTAGGCTTTATTGCAAATATTCCCATGGACTCGCCCTGGTACGCCTTCGGCCAAGCGTTAAGATTAGAGCTTTTTTGGGGCATTTATTTAGCTACAGTAGGCATTTCGCAATGGACGTCCTTTCCTCTTAAGAAAGCGGCATTAATTGCGTGCGCGCCGTATGTGGTTATCTACGGTATTTGGTTAATTGCCTTAGCGCTATTTTAAAAAAACACTCTTAATAGCCTACTTTCCATTTGGCTATTAGTTGGCGCTGCTTCAGATAAAAAACTGGGGCAGCGCAAAGTTCTTAAGACCACAAGGGGAGCTGAATTGTCGGCTTACTGCCCTCGCGTAGCGGTCTAAAATAGTCTTTATTTTTATAAAACATTTCATCTTGCTGACTGTGCCATAATGGCACTCCTAGCAGGGGCAAAGGTTTTAAAAGCGGTGTGCTCTCGAAACAATTTAGCGTCTTAATTCTCGCTGTCATAGCATGGTCTAATACCAAGCGTTGCTGCCATTTATCAAGACGGCTAAAACCATGAGGTACCGATACCGCAAGCCACTTGCCCGTCAGCCCTATAAACGGGTTCAGCATCATTTCTAAATTCGCGTGCCCAAAGATAAAAGGGCTCACTCGGGTGTGCCACAATTCTCGCTTTTCGACGAAAACTCGTTCCCACTCGTGAACCGCTAATTCTGCTAAAAATGTCTCAAGCGCATCACTGTCATATGCGCGCTTCGATTGTTTTTATTTGCAGGTTCAAACTTTTGCTCAGGAATTTCTTTACTAGGCACTAGCTTGTCTAAAACAAATCTGTCAGAAGTCTCAACGGCTAGCACTACCCCACATTCATCAAAGTGGGTAATGCGGTTGCGGCGTGCCGTTCTGGGGTTCACGCCGTGCGCATTGATATCACTAATATGCAGCTCATTTAACAAAGATTTTGTTTTAGGAAACTGTAGCCAAATAAGTGCATTAAATAAGTCGTGCCAGCTTTGCTCCCGGGTAGGGACTACACCGTCTTCACTAATAATGGTCTCGTAATAACGTTGCTCATCAGTTGAGAACTGGCTTTGCCCCTTGAACAAAGGCCCCTGCCAATGATCATAATACCGAGTAGTTAATTCATTTAGCTGTTCAGGCGTAGGAAATTCGTCGTTACTTAGCAAGCCAACCTCTTCAAGAAGCGCCGTAACCGGTTTACTGGCGTATTTTAGTAAGTAGTCGTTACAGAAAGGGATTGAGTGTGATTGCATATCAACTATTGGTTCGCTTTGGGGTTTTCTCTATACTAGTCGCGTATTGTAGAGCAAACAGAGACTAACAATGAAAAATATGTTTTTGCCATTGCTTGTACCTACCCTTTTAGGCGTAAGTGCTTGCACACCGAACGACGACAGCACCTCACAAAAAGAATTAGCTCAAAAAGAGATGCCAGTAGCATCTAACTTCGACAGTGTTTACAACAGTATTTCCGATGCCGATATTCGCGAGCCGCTAAAGATCCTTTCTTCAGACGAGTTTGAAGGTCGTTTACCAACGACTGAAGGTGAAAAGAAAACCATTGACTACTTAACAAGCGAATTTACTAAAGCTGGGATTAAGCCGGGTAATGGCGATAGCTTTCTTCAAAAAGTAGCGCTTATGGAAATTACCGCTGATCCTGATATGACCATGACTATCGGCGACAATAACTTTGTCTACAAAGAGCAAATGGTAGCCTCTTCTAAGCGCGAGCAAAGCTCGGTATCCCTTGAAGATTCTGAGCTGGTGTTCGTCGGTTACGGCGTAAATGCGCCAGAATACGACTGGAACGATTACGAAGGGTTAGATGTTAAGGGCAAAACCGTGGTTATGCTAATCAACGACCCTGGTTTTGAAAACCCAGAAAGCGGTAAGTTTCAAGGCACTACCATGACCTATTATGGCCGGTGGAGTTACAAATACGAAGAAGCGAGCCGACAAGGGGCGGCGGGTGCCATTATTGTTCACGAAACCGCGCCAGCGTCTTACGGCTGGTCTGTTGTTGCTAACAGTTGGAGTGGCCCGCAGTACGGCCTAGTGAGCGGTGACAAAGGTGCAAGCCGTGTTGCCGTTGAAGGGTGGCTTACGTTAGATGCAGCGAAAAAAGTGTTTACCGATGCTGGCCTTGATTTTGATGAAGAGAAAGCTAACGCCATGCAAGGCCCATATAGTAAAGCGATGGATATCAAAGCGTCGGTTACTGTAAACAATACTTTTGAAAAGTCAGAGAGCAACAACGTAATTGCTACACTACCGGGTACAGAGTTTCCTGATGAGCATGTTATCTACACAGCACACTGGGATCATCTAGGTAAAGATGAAAGCAAAGAAGGCGACCAAATCTATAACGGCGCACACGACAATGCGACCGGCACTGCAGCTATTTTAGCCATGGCTAAAGCCTATTCGGAGCTAACACCGGCGCCTAAACGCTCAGTGTCATTTTTAGTGGTTACTGCTGAAGAGCAAGGGCTATTAGGCAGCAAGTTTTATGCTAGCAACCCTGTCATTCCAATTGAAAATACTGTCGCTAATATCAATATGGATGCAATGAACGTTTTAGGTAGAACTAAAAACGTCGCCGTTGTGGGAATGGGCAAGTCAGAAATGGAAGATTACCTAGAGGCCGCTGCGGCAAAACAAGGTCGTACACTTACCCAAGAAGACCGACCTGAGGCAGGTTATTACTACCGTTCAGATCACTTCAGCTTCGCCAAACAGGGTGTCCCAGCACTTTATGCAGAAGGCGGTAACGAGCCTGCAGATGAAGAAACGGCTAAGTATAGAAAGCGTATGAACGTTATCGTGACTGGTTGTTATCATCAAGTGTGCGACCAATATCGTGACGATTGGGACTTAACTGGTATCGTACAAGACACGCAAATGCTATTTGACGTGGGTGTCGGCGTAGCGAATGCAGATGCTTGGCCTAAGTGGAATGAAGCAAGTGAGTTTCAGCGTCAAAACTAATACAAACGTCGACGTTTAAGCACTGGAAAATTGCTTAAACCTGCAAGAGTATAACAGGGGCCTCTTTATGAGGCCCCTTTCGTTGGCGCCCTACATATGCCTAAATAGAGCCGTTGCATACTCTTAATTTTGTTTCTTCCTTAACACCCATATGACTCAGTAAAGACAGTGTTTGTCGCCGCGAAATAGGATAAAAATGTTAATAAAGCGCTATTTTGAGATAAAAGGAATAAGAATTTCCATTTTCTCATCATATTGTACTTGCAATTTCCTGTCAGACTGGCACATTCAGGGGCACGCGAAAAAAGAATAAAAACAATCCTTCGCCCACTCGTACGCGAGTACCGACAGAAAAAACTTCTATTATTTTTTTCAACAAGTGAACAGAGAGAATCCGTTATATGTGTGGTATTTTCGGTATCCTTGATATCAAAACCGATGTGTCTGAACTCAGAACCCAAGCCCTCGATTTATCTAAACTTTTGCGCCACCGTGGCCCTGACTGGTCGGGTATCTGGAATAATGACAATACCATTCTTTGTCACGAAAGACTGGCGATTGTCGACGTTGATACTGGGGCACAGCCTCTTATCAGCCAAAACGATAAGCATATTCTTGCTGTTAACGGCGAGATTTATAACCACAAGCAGCTAGCCGCTGATTTAGATGAGCCGTATCCTTTTAAAACCCGTTCAGATTGTGAAGTTATCCTTCCGCTTTTCCAGCAAAAAGGTATCGACTTTATTGATGAACTAGAGGGTATGTTTGCGTTTATTCTTTACGATGAAGAACAAGACGCTTACCTCATTGCCCGTGACCACATTGGTATAATCCCGCTTTATACGGGTTACGATGAACACGGTAACTTCTATGTTTCATCAGAAATGAAAGCGCTAGCGAGCGTATGTAAGACAATTAGTGAATTCCCTCCTGGCCACTACCTGTGGAGCAAAGAAGGAAAAATCACTAAATACTACAAACGCAACTGGATGGAGTATGACAACGTAAAAGACAACACGAGCGATCTAGAGGAACTTCGCGTTGCTTTTGAAAAAGCAGTGAAGTCACACATGATGTCTGACGTCCCTTACGCAGTGTTGTTATCTGGTGGTCTAGACTCATCACTGGTTTCTGCTGTGGCTGCACAGTACGTAGCAAAACGCGTTGAAGATGAAGATAAGACCGACGCTTGGTGGCCTCGCCTACACAGTTTCGCCGTTGGACTTGAGGGTGCGCCAGATCTAAAAGCCGCGAAAAAAGTGGCAGATATGATTGGTACTGTTCACCATGAAATTCACTTCACTATTCAAGAAGGTTTAGATGCCATCCGTGATGTTATCTTCCATCTTGAAACGTACGATACAACCACCATCCGCGCAGCTACACCTATGTACCTTATGACCCGTAAAATTAAAGCGATGGGCATTAAGATGGTGCTATCGGGGGAAGGCGCTGATGAAATCTTTGGTGGCTACCTGTATTTCCACAAAGCGCCAAATGCCAAAGAATTCCACGAAGAAACCGTGCGTAAGCTAGATCGCCTTCATATGTTTGACTGTGCTCGTGCAAACAAAGCAACATCAGCATGGGGTGTAGAAGCACGTGTTCCTTTCTTAGATAAGAACTTTATTGATGTAGCGATGCGCTTAAACCCACAAGATAAAATGTGTCTTGATGGCAAAATGGAAAAATGGATCCTTCGTAAAGCGTTCGATAATGGGGAAACACTT
Source organism: Alteromonas sp. ALT199 (assembly GCF_018619335.1). Taxonomy (GTDB): domain Bacteria; phylum Pseudomonadota; class Gammaproteobacteria; order Enterobacterales; family Alteromonadaceae; genus Alteromonas. Next base: position 102,272 of record NZ_JAHHDX010000124.1, read on the forward strand.
CCTGCAGAGGTATTGTGGCGTCAGAAAGAACAGTTTGGTGACGGTGTAGGTTACTCGTGGATTGACTCAATTCGCGATTTCGTTGAAAACGAAGTAACAGACCAGCAATTAGCAACTGCAGAGTTCCGCTTCCCAGTGAATACGCCTGACACCAAAGAAGGCTATTACTATCGCACTATTTTCGAGAGTTACTTCCCTCAAGAGAGTGCCGCACGCTGCGTACCTGGCGGTAAATCTATTGCTTGTAGTACAGTAGAAGCCCTTGAGTGGGACGAAAGCTTTAAGAACAATGCAGACCCTTCTGGTCGCTCAATGAAAGACGTTCACGCTGGTGAGTCTTAACAGACGTTACGAAACAAAGATATAAAAAAACGCAGCTTAGGCTGTAATGCCGATCAGTTAAGAGTTTAATGATCGGTTGACCGATCTTTTTAAGGCTTCAAAATCCGGTATCAGGTAACTGATATCGGATTTTTTTATGGACGCTTCTCAAGCTTTAGACATCATCAATACTGTTAAGCAGCCACAAGCTAAAGCGCTGTCTGACCTCATTCCGTTAGAATTGATTGAGCAAGCTTATGAGATGTCTGATACGGTCACTTTGCGCAAACGTAAGCTGTCGCTTGAATCACTGGTATGGCTACTTGTAGGCATGGCGCTGTACAATGACAAGTCGATATCTGATGTTGTAAACCAACTCGATATTGTTGAGCGTGAGGGTAAGCCCTTTGTGGCGCCAAGTGCATTAACACAGCGTCGTAAAACACTGGGAGAAAGTGGCGCAAAGGCGGTGTATCAGCACATGACGGCGCACTGGCTCAGACAGGCAAACTTACCTCAGTGGAATGGACTGACGCTGTTAGGCGTTGATGGTGTCGTCTGGCGTACCGAAGATACGCCAGAAAATGCCGACGCGTTTTCACGCAAAAAGGATTCTCTTTACCCGCAAGTAAGAATGGTTTGTCAGATGGAGCTAAGTACCCATCTGATGACGGGAAGCGCGTTTGATAGTTACGCCATCAATGAAATGAAGCTGGCCGAACAGCTTATCGAAACCACCCCGGACAATAGTGTCACCCTGTTCGATAAAGGGTTTTATTCCCTAGGCCTATTACATCAATGGCAGCTCGAAGGGGAAAACCGGCACTGGCTTATTCCTGTTAAAAAGAACCTGCAATATCAGGAAATTCGCTCCTTGGGACGCAATGACAAGTTAGTAATGTTAAGCAGTAACCCTCGCTCTAGGAAATTATGGCCGGGATTACCCGATACCCTGACCGCTCGTATTGTGAGTCGAAAGATCAAAGGTAAAACCTATGAAGTGCTTACGTCAATGACCGATGCCATGCGCTACCCTGCAGCCGATATCGCTGACTTATACGGGCATCGCTGGGAGATTGAGCTGGGCTACAGGGAGCAAAAACAATACATGCTGGGAAACCGTCTGACCTTGCGTAGTCGCCTTCCTGAATTAGTGAAGCAGGAACTGTGGGGCGTATTGCTGACCTACAATCTGGTGCGATACCAGATGGTTCAGATGTGCTTTAACCTTAAAGGCAACTACCTACCTTACCAGCTTAGTTTTAATGGCGCGCTGGCTCAGGTGACGTCGCTGCTGGTCGGTCTGCCTTATTCAACGCCCGGCGCTATTCCAAGACAATATAAGTATATGCACAAAATGGCTGAGCATCTTATCCTTGCTCCACGACGAGAGCGAAGCTTCCCTAGGACTGTTAAGCAGAGGCCACAGCGATACAGTAGAAAGAAAAATACCGCTCACCTTAAGTGAACGGCATTACCGCTTAGGCTGCGTTTTTTATTGCTCTTTTACTTTATACCAGTCCGCATAGATAATTACCCACTCAGCGAGAGTTAAAATGTTCGTAATCACGGCGTATTACCGCAGGTATAGTGGTTCTACATCAAGGTGACACAACAAAGAGTGTGGACATTTTAAACTCGCCCTTCGGGAAGGCCTGGCAAGCTTCCTAGCTTCATTCTGGGAATTTGAAAGGGAACAACCATTCCTGCATTCCCACGCTTTGCTAGGAAACTTGCCAGCGCCTTCTGAGTGGGCACTTATCTATGCGGATTGGTATTAGTCGCTTTTAACGTTGGTTTATACCAGAGTGCAGAATTAGTAAGAGGCGTTTCGATGGGAAGCAATGGATTTTCTAAGGTAAATATTTTGCGTTCACTAACGTCTAAAGATTCTAAGATAGGCGCGTAGGTAGACTCAAACAAGGCGTCGAACGACCCATCTTTTATGGCTCTATTTAAACCAGTCTGAATGAGATTTTTTAATGTTTTATTATTTACATTAACGAAGTAATACATTGCCGTGGGATAATAAAGTGCCATTGAAGGCTCAAGGTAAAGATTAGAGCGGCGGCCCTCTTCTTCAAGTTCTGCGCTCACTTCCATCACGGAGCGGGGAAAAAAGTCTCCTTTTCCTTGTTTTATCATTTCGTACGCTTTGCGAAATTCAGGCACAGTATAAACATTAAATCCATTAGCTTGCAGAATTTTGGTATCTGGCCACTCTTCCCCTTGGATAGGAACAAGTTTTCGCATATCAGTCAGCGATAATACATCATCAAATTTCGACTTCTTATCTTCGTTTACAACGAAGACACGAAAGCCAATAAGCCCTTTGGCGATAGGAATTCGAATGGGAGCCAGTTCTTTTTCACGCTGGTTATCTGTCATGCTCCACACTACGTTCACTTCTCTATTTTCACGAAGCTGGCGCATAGCCTTACTGGTCAGTAATATGCGATCCGACGGGCGAAGCTCGTAATTGACACCTGTTTTATCGAGAGCGAGTTTAAGTAAAGCGATAGGATATTGAGCACGTGCGTCGGAGTCATCGATAGGACGGGGGTAGGTAATCGTCCACGTAGCGCTATTAACCGTTGGTACAATAGCCAAAAGACACAAAGCAATAGCTGCAGTAACAGCTTTTTTAAGCAAATTGAAGCTGTGCATTTTCTTTATGCCCATATTGAATTAAAGAGTGAATTGAGTACTCGTAATCGCGTTTTATTCTTTCAAGAGGCCAATGCATAATAAACATTTATTCAATGCCAATGTATTTGTGTGTTTGTAAAGATAGCCGCCAGTTGCGCTCAATACAAGTACGCACAGCCAGTTCAGTTGCTCTCTTCTGCTGGCTAATTGGTTGTAAACACACCTGTTTTCCGACAAGTGACGACACCTTAGCTAATAGCGCATCAAGCTCATCAATATGCTTTTGCATAGCGATAGGATGCTTAATTTCGTTCGCTCTTTCCAGCGCATTCACTAAAACACCGTACCCACCTTTCATATTTATTTTTGGTGATACTGTCACGTATGTACGTTCATCGCAGAGCACTTCAAAGGTGCCGCTGGTCTCAATTTGCGTAGTGAAACCCTTGTCGTGTAGTAAGGTCGTCAACGGACGTAAATCATACATACAAGGCTCACCACCTGTGATGACCACGTGTTTTGCCACGTATCCTTGTTGAGTAAATTCGGCCAGCAAAGCGTCTTCGCTTGAGATGAAATAGCTTTCTGACTCTTCGCCTTTGGTTATCACCGCCTGTGGCGAAACACTTAAATCAGGCTTAATTTCCCACGTATGTTTAGTATCGCACCAGGGGCAGCCTACAGGGCAGCCTTGTAAACGAACAAAAATGGAAGGAATTCCAGTGTGAGCACCTTCACCCTGGATAGTTTCAAACATCTCATTGATGTTTAGTGTGGACATTACAGACAATTTGACACCCTTTAACGATTGTATGTTGGGATTTTACCAAGGATCACATAAAATTCGTTTATAATTTCTTAAATCTTCGAAAACTATGTCAGAAAACGTTGTTGTTATCTATTCAGGAGGCATGGACTCCTTCACAGTGTTACACAAGGCACTTAAAGCAGGCAAAAAAGTTTATGCTTTGAGTTTTAATTACGGCCAACGCCATAAAAAAGAACTCGACTATGCGGCAAACGTATGCAAATCGCTTAACGTTCCGCACAAGATTGTTGATATCAGTGCCATTAACACACTTATTGGTGGCTCGGCTCTAACGTCTGATATCGATGTTCCAGAGGGCCATTACGAAGAGCCAAGTATGAAGCAAACTGTGGTACCTAACCGCAATATGATATTGCTTTCGCTAGCAGTTGGCTATGCCGTTAGCTTAGAAGCAAACGAAGTTTACTACGGTGCGCACTCTGGCGATCATGCCATTTACCCTGACTGCCGCCCTGAATTTGTTCATAAAATGAATGATGTATGCGGCATTGCAAATTATACCCCTGTTACCATAATGACGCCCTATATCGATGTTAGCAAAACAGCTATTTTGACTGACGGCTTGTCGATGGGATTGGACTATGGGCAAACATGGACATGCTATAACGGTAGAGAAAAAGCCTGCGGGAAATGTGGTGCGTGCGAAGAGCGTTTAGAAGCATTTAAAGAAAATGGCGCTACCGACCCTCTTGAATACGAATAAAGATTGTTAAAAAAGCACCTCTTGCCTTGAATATATAAAAAATTACGGGATGTGACCTTACTCTGTGAGATATTAATACGGTTGATCATTTCTAAAATGTTTACTTAACCAAACGAATTAGAGATTCATTTTTTTATGCCAATATAAACATTTCTTTAAACGATTTGCGCAAGTTACTTATATCGATATATGAATTAAATTTTGCAATTTTGAAATACATCTTTTCTTAAAGAAATTTAAACAAGATTTCCCAGTTAATGCTAGCCTTGACTGGGAAGCTCGGTAGCACATTTTTGCGTTAGTTGTTCATGTATTGTGTCAATTTGCAAATCAAAATGTGCCATCTTATTGGTAGGTCGAACAATAAAATACTTATGCACTACTGTTTATCATATTAATTTACGAGCTTGATAGTTTTTCAACATTAATCTATAACTGAAAACAAAACTCAAAGCTAATGAGCCTATTTTTGCGCCCAAGTAAATCGAGCCAGCCATATTACTTCATCTTCTGCTACGGAATGGTTATTTTGCGAATAGTGAACAACATCGCAACTAACTTATAAATTGAATGTAATATTATCGGCAAGACACCTTAGGTTATAGAGAAGAGTAAAAACCTTACGCTTGCTCATAACTACCGTAGTTCAAAAATCTTCCAAAAAACGAGAACGAGCTTACGTTGGAAACATTAATCATTATTTAAATAAGAGGAGGAATTGATGCGTTGGTACTCCCAAGGGGATTCGAACCCCTGTTACCGCCGTGAAAGGGCGGTGTCCTAGGCCTCTAGACGATGGGAGCATCTAAATAACGCTGAGGATAGTAGCCGTTCAATACTGTTTAGTCAAGTAACATAGGCCGCTTTTTTCTCATTGAATTCAAACAAATCTAGCTGGCCGACATTTTGAAATTTTTCAATATTATCGTTGAGTATGAGTCCCTCAAGGGTATTTGCAATGTGCCACATCACTACAGGAGCAACAGCATTACCTAGAGCTTTGTAGTTCAATGTCTTGGACCCAGTTAATTGAAAAGACTCCGGGAAAGATTGGATTCTTGCAACCTCTCTGGGCGTAAACATCCTGTACCTATTATTAATTTTTAAAACTGGGTCAGTGCTGTTTAAGCTAACTTTCGCTAGGTGTGCACTTACAGTATTGCTCGGTCCTTCGATACATTGGGCCCGACCTTTATTCATAATCTTGTAGTTTTTGGTAGCTTTCAAGCCATCAACTGCTTTTTGGCTAAAATAATATTTAGGTTCAATGGTATCTTCAGGTTCAAGTATGCACTTCAGCGGAACGACCTTTTCAGGGTTGCCTTTGGGAAATTCAAACCTGAGGTAATCAGACCTGTTCTTAAATCCAATAATGAAAACTCTTTCTCTCTTTTGTGGAACCCCAAATTCTACAGAATTCAATATTTTATATTTTATGTGATAGCCGGCCTTTTCGAATTCACTCAGTATTAATGGAAAGGCTTTTTTCTTATTTGCTGATAAAATTCCTTTGACATTTTCTGCTACGAAAAACCTTGGCTGGTGATGCTTTAATAACCTACACATTTCAAAGAAGAGCTTTCCTCTGTCATCTTTGAAGCCTAATCTGGGAGGGTTTTGAGCTGATACGGAGAAAGCCTGACAAGGGAAACCACCAATTAAAATATCATGATCTGGAACGTCAGACTCCTTCAATTTAGTTGCATCGATGTTGTGACATTCATGACTAAAGTTTTTGTTGTATATATCACATGTAGGCTTATCGAAATCCATAGCAAATTCGATATCGAATACATTTTTTTTATATTGCTTTTCGAGATATGAGAAGCCCCCTGTTAGGCCTAGGTCCATACCTCCTAAGCCAGAAAAGAGTGAAACTGCAGACAATCGTTTCACGATAACACCTCTTCGGTTTTTCCAGATTTACCATTGTAAGTGATGTCGACACCATCTCTGGGAGTCATATCGATAATATCATTTTTATATAATTTCACAGGATTTCTCATTATAAATAGCGTCACACTTTTAGCCGAAATCATTAATCGATATACGTAATATGCATCCTGATAGGTATCTGCGGCTCCCCATTCTGTGGGAGTCAGGTGGAATCTCTGAATATTTAGCTTATTTCTACTAATTGTCGTCTTGACTTCAATACAACGCTTTTTCTCAGCAATGCCTTCATACGAGTTTAAATCATAGCCAGCTGCAAGAGCCTCCGGCATTTTAACAACTTTTTTAGCTAAATCATCCCTGTCAAGCTTTCTTAAGCGCACTTGCTCATGCTGAATCGCAATCGCTTCGCCTACATCTCCAATTTCCTTTGTCTTTACTTTACCATTTGCCCTTTGTTTTACGCGAATACTATCTAGTAACTCTGCAATGAATGTGCTTTCATTATCGTCATCAGGCTTATCCACAATACTAAAAATATCGGTCTCAAATATTTCAGCGTTTAAATCTGTATTTACATACCTGAACCAAGCGAGCTGAGTGGCAGTGATGTCTTGTAGCTCCAAGTCGTCTTGATTGTAAAGAGGCTCATATTCTGGAAAATAATTATCATCATGGCAGATAGTATTAATAACCTCAGGCTCCACAGTGCGGATGTAATATTTTCCATTCGGTTTAAAGTCTAACAAATTCGCCAGAACCATGTAGTCAAGAATATCTCCTGCATACCTAATAATGTCACCATTACCATCATACTCGATCCCTGAAGACCTATTATTGAGGATGATTGATATTGTATCCTCTACAGCCCGATGATCTCTTACAACTCGAAGGTCATTGAATATACAATGCGTAGCTTCTTCTTTTGAGATACCGAACTTCTTATCGCTGTTTTTATTAGCTTCAACTAATAATTTAAGTATGTACCCTACAGGTTTAAACTTTACTCCTAACTTGATTAGCTCCAAACTTTTTTTCGGTTTAAGATGCCCTCCAGGATACTGAAATTTATAACAGAAAAACCTAAAAAATTCGATTAAGTCTTGCCCATTGTTCAAAATCTCAGCCATTTGGCTCGGCTTACATGTATTGTCTTCGGTGTATTCGATTAACCCCAGCAATGAACTTATCTCAGTTCGCCAATTATCAATCGTCTTGCCTTTTTTTGCTGAGTTACCAGGGAATCTCTTGATTGCGCTATTCAGTTCTTTAGCAAAATCAGCCTCTGGTAGTTCACCTATCAAGCACAGTTCACTAGCTATAAATAAAAGTACATTCTCTCTGTCGTTTTTGAATCTTGGACGACAATGATGCAATCTAACGAAGAACTCTTCTGGAACTCTATACATAGCTTATTCTATCCCTAAATGAATTTTTTTAACTGCTCACCTAATGCTTTCCCTAACATTGGAGGAACTGCATTTCCTACTTGCTTATACTGACTGGTCTTTGAACAATGGAAAACAAAATCATCTGGAAATGATTGAAGTCTTGCCGATTCCCTTACCGTCGGAACTCTATTAAATTTGTAATGAAAATGATGCCTATGACCAGTGTCAATTGTTAAGCTTGGTTTGTCACTGGCATATCGTGTCCATGCGATGTTGACATTCCTAGTGCCTTTATACTCGTCGGGTAAATCTTTATAGTTTCCACCGTCTGGTACCAAGGAAATTATTGATACAGTTTTATCGGTATGTTGGGTAGTCTGATGATTGAAAATGCCTCTTGAGCCAATCCTCATCATTTGCTGGAATTCCGTCAACTCTTCAATTGGATAATTTGAGCCGTCCTCTAGAGTGTCTTCTGGAAGATCCGAAATTGCATCGTGACAGGATATCTTATCTATACCGTGCGTCGGCACCGGAAATTCAAACTTTTTATTCTGTAATAAACCAACCATAATAAATCGACGACGATTCTGTGGAACACCAAAATCGGAAGCCAATAGTTTTCTGTATGAGATAGTATAACCAATTTCTTCAAACTCACTGACTATTGTATCTTTTATCTTTCCATTGCTCATAGATGCTAGATTTGGAACATTTTCCATGATAAAAGCTTTTGGCTTAAAAAAATCTACGGCTTTAAGGAACGATGTATATAGTTTATTGCGTGGATCATTTGGATCTCTTTTTCCTGAAATAGAAAAGCCTTGACATGGCGGCCCTCCAACTATTACATCCGCACCGCTAGAGAGATACATATCCCTTAAATCGTTAAAATTTACTGATGAAAGATCGGCGCAGTGGGTTTGTGAGTTACTATGGTTGGCTTTAAATGTTGTTAAAGCATCTTTCCATATGTCAATACCTAAAGCCACATCGAAGCCTGATTGCTCCAAACCTAATGATAATCCACCACAGCCACAAAATAGATCTAATACTTTCAAAACATCCTCCGATTAAACACTGGCAAAATATACAGGTAGAGCCACAAATCGCAATATATTTCTCACCGTAATCGAAAAAATAAAGAGGAATTAAAATTGGGAACTGCTATGGTGCAATCTTACTTAAAAATTTTATTCACTAATTAAACAAACAGCGTAATAAATACGCCGTCTTTACTTACTATTCAATCACTACTTAATTACTTCTGACTTTCAGAAATAAAATAGCTCAACTCTTTAATGCAGTGGCGTAACACCGGGTTTAACCGCGTATTTTTACCATTCATCACGAACAACTCGTGACTAAAGTTGAAAAGGCTACCTTGTGCAATTGGCACAAGTCCTAACGCGGCCCCCTGCTCTTTTGCCATGTAATCAGGCAACAAGCCAATATATTCGCCCGTCATAATTGCGGACATCGCAGCATCGAAAGAATCAGAAAAAGTTTGAATAGATAGTCTGGTTTCATCTTCAATATAGTTAGCCGATGATAAACCAGCGATACCAATAGCTGGATAATCACCAATCTTCACGTTCTCTGGTAATTCACTATCGCGATACTTGGCCAAAGGATGGGTCGGCGCACAGTATAATCGCCCTTCAGTTTCAATTCCTACCGGGTGGAAAGTGACCGATTCTGGTTTAACCATGTCATAGGTTGAAACTACAAGGTGACACTCACCTGAAAGCGCGACATGCTCAACTTCGTTATATAAGCGAGTTTGGATATTCACATGAATATCGTCAAATTTTTTCATCGTGCTTTTAACCGCTTTACTAACGGCCAAGTGCATTGAAAGCGGAAGACCTGCCATTAACACTAGCGTGATATGGCCAGAGTAGTCATCGTGCAGCGATTTTAGATTGAACACAAAGTTATCGAAGGCGTTGAAGATGCGCTTGGTTTCCTGAAAAACCACTTCACCTTCTTTTGTCATTTGAAAGCCACCACGCCCCCGGTGACATAGCACCAGGTCCAAACGCTCTTCCAGCTTCTTAATAGCAGCACTGATATTTGGACGTTGCATACGCAACACGGGTTCTGCCGCAGTAAATCCATTGCAGCTTGCTACAGCGTAGAATACACGCAGTAGTTTTATATCTGACTCCTGTAGACGATTAAGCATATTGGCACCTGTTTATAGGTATAGTTATCGATACTCAAACTAGAACTATATGTAACTAATTGCGCTATTACAACGACATTTTACGGCTTTTCGTCTCATTTTGTACTGAAATTGAGAAGTTTATGCTCTCGAAGTAACTGTTTAATTGATGATTTCCACGAGCACAGCAGGGAAACAAACAATAAAAGCAAAAACTTGATATGAGTTATCCGGTTTTATACGAAAGAGCCATGCCTAAGGCCTCACAAAGAGTTTAATAAAATGCGAAGGGATAACCTAGGCTAGGAATTAGACGGCTATGAAAGAACTAAATAAGCTGTCCACGATAGAAAACGTTGGCCCCAATAAATATTGGGGCGCATTTATCAAGAAAGCGCAACAACCTGTTTTCTCAGTGCTTCAATATCATCTCGTAACGAAGCCGCTTTCTCAAACTCTAGCTCTCGAGCATATTCAAACATCTGCTTTTCCAGCTCGGTAACTTGGTCCATCAATTCAGTGGCGCTAGCTGTTTTCTGTTGTTTTTTCTTCTCTTCTACTTTACGCAACCTAACTTTACCAGACGCAGGGTGCGCGCCGTCACCTAAGTCCATAATATCGGTAATAGGCTTGTTAAGTCGCATTGGCGTTATACCATTTGCCTTATTATGCTCCATTTGCTTTTCACGACGACGGTCTGTCTCATCTATCGCTTTTTTCATAGACTTAGTAATACTGTCACCATATAAAATGGCCTTACCGTTTACATGTCGCGCAGCTCTACCAATAGTCTGGATTAAAGAGCGTTCAGCACGTAAAAAGCCCTCTTTATCAGCGTCTAGAATAGCAACTAGCGACACCTCAGGCATATCTAAACCTTCACGTAGCAAGTTGATACCCACCAACACATCGAATTTACCCAATCGCAGGTCGCGGATAATTTCGATACGCTCAACAGTATCAATATCTGAATGCAGATAACGAACTTTAACGCCGTGCTCATTCAAATACTCGCTCAAATCCTCGGCCATGCGCTTTGTAAGCGTGGTAATGAGAACCCGTTCGTCTAGTTCTACTCGCGTTTGGATTTCAGACAGAACATCATCGACCTGAGTCGCCACAGGGCGAACTTCAATAATTGGGTCCAAAAGACCTGTTGGACGTACGACCTGTTCTACTATTTCACCTTCAGTTTTCTTTAATTCATACTCGCCAGGCGTTGCAGAAACATAGATGGTTTGGGGGCAAATTTGTTCAAACTCTTCAAATTTAAGTGGGCGATTATCTAGCGCAGAAGGAAGTCGAAAACCAAACTCCACTAAAGTTTCTTTTCTTGAGCGGTCGCCGCGATACATAGCTCCTATCTGAGAAACAGTAACGTGAGATTCGTCGATAAACATTAAGCCATCTGCAGGGAAATAATCTATTAATGTTGGAGGTGGCTCGCCCGGCGCTCGCCCTGACAGATAGCGGGAGTAGTTTTCAATGCCCGAACAGTATCCGAGCTCCATCATCATTTCGATATCAAACTGGGTTCGCTGCGAAATACGCTGCTCTTCAATAAGCTTATTCGCTTCTTGGAGCTGTTTTTTGCGATCGCCCAATTCATCTTTAATGTGTTCAATGGCATTGAGAATTTTTTCTCGGGGCGTCACGTAGTGTGTTTTTGGGAAAACCGTTGCGCGGATGACTGATTTATCGACGGCCCCCGTTAATGGATCAAATAAACTGATCTTATCAATTTCATCATCAAAAAGCTCAACCCTCACCGCTTGCTTTTCTGAGTCGGCTGGGAAGATATCAATGACATCGCCACGTACACGGAAGGTACCCCGTTCAAAGGCCAAATCATTACGCTTGTACTGAAGTTCAGCAAGGCGACGTAAAATATCACGTTGATCCATAGTGTCGCCTTGGCGAAGGTGCAACAGCATTTTCATATAGGACTCAGGATCGCCCAAACCGTAAATAGCCGAAACACTCGCAATAATAACTACGTCTCTGCGCTCCATTAGCGCCTTAGTCGCAGATAATCGCATCTGTTCAATGTGATCGTTGATAGAAGCATCTTTCTCGATGAAAGTGTCGGTACTAGGAACGTAGGCTTCTGGTTGATAATAATCGTAGTATGAAACAAAATATTCTACGGCGTTATTGGGAAAGAACTCTTTCATCTCACCGTATAACTGAGCCGCTAGTGTTTTATTATGCGCAAGAATAAGCGTTGGTCGCTGTACCTCTTTAATTACATTGGCCATGGTAAAGGTTTTACCCGACCCCGTAACACCTAGAAGTGTTTGGCCGGCTAAGCCACTTTCTAGCCCATCCACTAAGGCTTCTATGGCTTTAGGCTGATCGCCTGCTGGCTTGTATTTAGAATGAAGCTCAAAACCTCTACTCATTTACTTAACCTTTTCTTTAGCTTATTGCTCGACGTTTTATTTGCGCTCATGCTCAGTGAAGATGCGCTGTGAAAAAAAACACCAGCGCGTTAATTATGCTGAGAATTTACGGTGTCAATTTCAAATTGCTTTACTGCGCGCTTGAAAACAATAAATGAAACACACGCCATCGCAGTATTGGCAATGACATTGCCTACAAATAACCCTTTTAATTCAAAGAGAAAACTTCCTGCCACACTGATAGGTACGAAGAAAACAAATAAGCGGATGACACTTAATGTTAACGCCGTCATTGGTCGATGCATGGCATTTAACGATGAGTTAGTCAGAATGATAATACCCTGCATACCGTAGCCTAGCGGCACAATCATCAAAAACAGCTGTATTAGTACGCTTACCTCTGCTTCATGGGCAAAGGCAACGGCTATCCAGCTAGACATTGCCCACATGACAAGAAAAATGCCGAACTGCCAAATAAGAACAAACTTCAAAGTAAGCGAATATGCTTTTTTTACCCGTTCTACTTGCCCTGCTCCAACGTTTTGGCTAATAAAAGGGGGCAGCGTCATAGAAAGCGCTAGCACGACAATACTAGCAATAGACTCCATTCTATTACCTACCCCCCAAGCGGCAACCGCTTCGGCCCCGTAACCAGCAACTACAGCTGTCATTACGCCACCAGCAACAGGGGTTAGCATATTTGCCCCTGCCGCGGGCAGCCCTATTTTGAGAATCTCACGGCTGCTATCACGCAATTCAACCAAGGTTAGCAGTCGAGGCAACATGAGTTTTCGTTGAACCGCTAATATATAAAGTATCCACAGTGCGCCCACGATCCAAGCTATAAAGGTAGCTAGTGCAGCACCTTTTATTCCCATCGCTGGAATAGGGCCAAGGCCGAATATGAAAATAGGGTCGAGTAAGGCGTTGAGCGCACCTCCCGCCGCCATAACAATACTTGGTGTGCGGGTGTCACCGCATGCTCTAAGCACACTGTTTCCCACCATCGGCATAGCAAGAAAAATACTCGATAGATACCATAGACCCATATAATCAGATATATACGGCATTAGGTTCTCTGTTGCATTAAGCAACTTAAACACAGGCTCTATAGTGAAAAAGCCAATAATTGCTAACGCCCCTACCAGTAAAACCGATAGCATTAAAGAGCCTGTAGCGTATTGCTGAGACTTGGTTACCTCTTTACTACCTTGTAATTTACCTATAATTGCAGAGGTACCTATACCTAAACCGATATTTAGGCTGATGACAGTAAATGTAACTGGAAAAGTAAAACTAATAGCCGCTAAAGGGTCTGTTCCTAACAAGCTAACGAAGAACGTATCAATAAGCCCGAAACTCATCATCATAACCATCCCCACTATCATAGGAATAGTCATACGCTTTAACGTAGTAGCTATATCTCCTTCCAATAAGTCGGAAGTCCGTTGTTTAGCGTTACTTTTTATCACTTGAGCTCCGGCAAACTTTAGTCCTCTCTTGAATTGCGCGTTAGTGTAAAAGACAGAACTCTAATTAGCTATGTGTAATCGACAAACAAGGGAATGCTTAAGAGGACGGAAAGAAAAGCCTTGTTTTTGATAAAAGCACTAACGTTGATTCAATTTACTCGCAACTCAGCAAAATCAATAGTTTCTATAATAAACAAAGTAAACACTGTGTATGTAAATTCCTGACAAATAGATTTCAATCGTGTTTCACTTTTAATTATGCGGTTATATAACTTGAACGTGAATGAACACCTTATATAGGCGAATAAGAGACAACCAAATTTGTTAACACTATGTAACACATTGAGAGATAAGATGGATTTCATTGGATAGCATTTAGACATTCGTCGAATTAACACACAAGCTACTTTTTGTTCAACCGATCTATTTAGATCGGCAATTAAGATCATAAAAGACAACCTAACCCCCTGTATTAAATAAAGTTACAACCTATCAATGTTAAAACGTGATTCGATCAATACACTGGCGATCTCATAAATAGGTACTGCGAATTTAAGCTATCAACATAGTTATCCACAGATTTAGTGGATAACTAACGCTAGACCATATTCGGCGCGATTTCGTGCTAGAATAATTTCTCAGCACGTAAGTGGTGACTAACCTTTTAATCCTCAAGTACAGGTTACAGTTTTATTAAACCCTGTACATATTAACAGTATGGAAGTTATTTTTTATTCTATTTAGTTATATGGG
>NZ_JAHHDX010000162.1 GCF_018619335.1 Alteromonas sp. ALT199
GTGTGGAGTGCACTGCTATATTGCTGTCATATTCTGAAGTTATTCTGTAATTAAATTACGTTTTTGGTGTGCAAACACCGCTTCTACTTAAGAGTGAGACGCAAAATGAACGCAAAAGCGACTAAGACGCCACCCTCTCCAGTGATCGATAAAGCTGTATTTAAGGCAGCTGTTATCAAACACTTACACTGCACGCTTGGCACCGACGAAAACAAAGCAAATAATCATGCTTGGTGGAAAGCAACCTGTGCCGCAATTCAAGAGCAAGTACTTGAAGGTTTGCGCAAAACCCAGAAAAGTCACTACCTGAACGACACTCGCGCCGTTCATTACTTCTCGGCCGAATTCCTAATGGGCCGTTTATTATCTAACAATCTGCAAAACTTTGGTTTGTTCGATGTAGCTGGCGGCGCGTTGAAAGAGTTAGGCGTTGAGATTTCAGATATTCTTGAAGAAGAGCCTGACATGGCACTTGGTAACGGTGGCCTAGGTCGACTAGCGGCGTGCTTTATCGACTCGCTAGCAACGATGGAGTTGCCTGCCATTGGTTATGGTATTCATTATGAGCACGGTTTATTCCGTCAGGAAATTAAGAGCGGCGCACAAATTGAGCGTCCTGACAGCTGGCGTGACTACGGAAATCCATGGGAAATCTGCCGTCCAGAATCTACGCAAGAAGTATCGCTGTTCGGCTATGTAGAGACGAAATACGGTGAAAATGGTCGTGTATTAAAAGAATGGCACCCAGGTTCAATCGTTAAAGGTGTACCTTGGGATATTCCGGTTGTAGGTTACGAAGGTAAAACCGTAAACGTACTTCGCCTTTGGCAGTCAGAAGCATCGGGCTACTTTAACTGGGATGTATTTAACGCAGGTGGTTATGTCGATGCACAGCGTGAGAATGTTCAGGCAGAAACTATATCTAAAGTACTTTACCCAAATGATGAAACCGAAGCGGGTAAAGAGCTACGTCTTATTCAACAATACTTCTTCTGCTCTTGCTCACTTAAAGACATTATTCGTCGTTACAAGCGCGCTCACGGTGATGACTGGAGCCGTTTTGCAGATCAAGTTGTAATCCAGCTTAACGACACACACCCAGCTATTTCTATTCCAGAGCTAATGCGTATTCTTGTTGACCGCGCAGAGCTTGGTTGGGATGAAGCGTGGGGTATTTGTACGAAAGTATTCGCATATACTAACCACACATTGCTGCCAGAGGCACTTGAGAAGTGGCCTGCTCGCATGATAGAGAAAATTCTTCCTCGTCACTTAGAAATCATTTATGAAATTAACCATCGCTTTATGGCAGAGGTTGATAAGAAATGGCCTGGTGACAACGCAATGAAAGCAAAGCTTTCAATCATTGAAGAAGGCAACGAGAAGATGGTACGAATGGGCCACCTTTCGGTAATTGGTTCATTTGCAGTAAATGGTGTGGCAGAAATGCACTCTCGCCTTGTTAAGTCTTCTCTTTTCCCAGAGTTCGATGAACTATATCCAGGTAAGCTCACTAACGTTACCAATGGTATTACGCCACGTCGCTGGTTGAAAGCGTGTAACCCTGGGCTGTCTAAGCTTATTGATAAGAAAATTGGCGATGACTGGCCTCGTGATTTAGACAAGCTGCAAGGCTTGGCTAAATTTGCAAGCAACAAAACGTTCCAAAAACAGTTCATGAAAGTGAAGGTTGAGAACAAAGAATTGCTGGCAGAAGAAATTCGCAAGTCACTGGATATAGAAGTAGACGTAAATGCTATCTTCGACGTGCAGATTAAGCGTTTGCACGAGTACAAGCGTCAACACTTAGCGCTACTAAATATTATGGCCTTGTACCGTCGTATTCTTGAAAACCCTGATTACGATATGCACCCACGTGTATTCGTATTTGGCGCAAAAGCAGCACCTGGCTACAAGCTTGCAAAAGACATTATCTACGCGATTAATAAAGTTGCTGACAAGATCAATAATGACCCGCGCGTAAATAACAAGATCAAAGTAGCTTTCTTACCAAACTACCGCGTGTCGTTGGCTGAGAAGATGATCCCTGCAGCAGATGTATCTGAGCAAATCAGTACGGCAGGTAAAGAGGCATCGGGTACCGGCAACATGAAGCTTGCACTAAATGGTGCGGTCACTATCGGTACACTTGACGGGGCCAACGTTGAAATTGCTGAAGAAGTGGGCGATGACAACATCTTTATTTTCGGTCTTACTGTAGAGGAAGTGAATGAACTTAAAGCCAACGGCTACAACCCGTATGACTACTACTACAAAGACGCTGAAATTAAAGCTGTGCTGGATTGGCTAGAAACGGATTACTTTACGCCAGGAAAACCAGGTGCTCTGGTATCAATTAAGCAAAGCTTACTGGATAACGGCGACCCGTACATGGTGCTAGCGGATTTCCGAGCTTATTCTGATGCACAAATAGCAGTGGATGCCGCATATCGCGATAAAGAGCGCTGGGCAGAAATGGCTATTATCAACACAGCTAAGATGGGAAAATTTACTTCAGATCGCTCAATTCGTGACTACGTAGAGCGCGTTTGGAAACTTTCACCGTGTAAGATTGAAAGCTAATCGCAGAAGCGTATAGAAAGAACCCGGCAGTGGTAAACTTGCCGGGTTTTTTTATTACCTCTTAAATAACGTCTATATTGCTATATAGGCAACAAGGCCGATTGGCATTACCTTATTGGAAAGACTCGCGTGTTACTTTATTAACTATGGCTAATTTGCTACGGACTTAATAAGGTCACAGAGTTAAGTAATGTTGTGCAAAAGTATAAGAAGGTATGCAATATAATACGCAAGTGTCGTTGCGCCATTTGTAGCAGCATGGTCTTATATAAGTAGTTGTTTTTAGTACCTAGAAGCGTAAAGCTCAAGGAAAACATCATGAGCCAACATAGAACACTGGCAACCATTCCCAATCGCTATGCGTTTATCGATAGCGTTTCAAAACAAGCGTCTCAAAGTACCTCTATTTCTTTGATGCTGGTTGATGTTGTGCGTTTTTCAGATGTAACAACGAGTTTAGGTATCCATGTTGGCGACCGCTTTTTGCTTCAAATTGCCAACCGTATTCAGCTTCTCTTTGGGGAAAGAGTGTTCATCGGTCGCATCAGCGGAGATATCTTTGGAATAGTTTTTCCCAACGAAAGTAACGAAGTTGTTATGCGAGAAATGTTCGAGCGCCTCGTAGAACATTTTAAAACACCTATGCACTATGACGGCACGGCATTTATCGCAGATTTTAACGTGGGTGTGGTATGTGACGGAAGTGATCACTTCGATATCACTGCTTTTGTGTCCCGTGCAGAATCAGCCTTAAAGCAGGCGAAAGAAAATAAATACGAAAACTACTGTTCGCTGACCAAGTCAGATAAAACTGATACTGGTAGAAGTTTAGCACTAAAAGCTGACCTAAAGCGTGCACTAGCCCACAATGAACTAGAGCTTTATTACCAGCCCAAAGTTGACCTTAACACTCTTGAAATTGTTGGTGCTGAGTGCCTTTTACGCTGGAATCACCCCCTTGATGGCGTGCTGTTTCCTGGTCCATTAATTGAAGCCGCAGAGTCATATAATATGATGAATGAGCTGGGCTACTGGACTTTGGAGCAAGCGTTTAGAGCCCTTGGCGAACTAGATGCGCTTAGAATGCCGATTATACTGTCGGTAAACATTTCGCCCACTCAGTTGTATGACAATCAGTTAGTACCTACACTCACCATGTTGAGCGAATCTTATGGTTTGCCGCTGTCTTTTATTGAGCTAGAGCTTACGGAAGATGTTGCTTTATCAAATTCACTGATGGTGAAAAAACAACTAGATGAGTTGCGAAGCCTAGATGTGTCTATTTCCGTAGACGACTTTGGTAAAGGGTATTCAAACCTAGCGTACATTCGTGACCTCGATTTAGATGCGCTTAAAATAGACAAGTCCTTTGTCATGGAGTTAGAAGCGCACCCGGTTAATAGAGCTATAATTGAAGCTGCTAAAATTATTGGGCACGCCAAAAAATGTTGTGTGGTCGCAGAGGGTATAGAGACGGTTGAGCAGCTTCATATATTGCGAGAAGTAGGAGTTTCACAAGGGCAGGGGTATTTGTTTTCTCGGGCCATACCTTTTAACGACTTTATTCAGCTAGCTCAGCAAGAAATCATTATCGGTAGCTCGCCAACACGGGTACAAGCTTAGCTACTTTATATTCAAGTTAATGTTTTGATTTAAACTATTCTCTCTACTGTTATAAGGCTCGGTCGAGACCAATGAATTATGGAACAACTTTCTGTGATTACAACGTCAGATTGCTCTGCGAACATACGGTCAATACTCGTCATATTCTAATTGCGTTATTTTATACTTACAGTCGAAAGCAATAAAACCTTGAGATAACGTGATTTTGATAGGCTGTCTGGGTACACTTGAGCTATCCGAGATTAGACAACGTCAATAAAGCTCATTTATGCAAGAACTTATCGAAAGCGGCCAATTTTTAACACTTTCTCGCCGTCAACCAGAGTTATTCGAACGCGCTCAACATTTTACGCTAGCCAACGGCACTGAGGTTAGTATCACTGCACCTGGCATCATTAGTTTTTCTGTACAGTCTGCCTCTGCGCCAAATAAGCGGATTGTTTTGTCCTGTGGAGTTCACGGTAACGAAACGGCACCTATCGAAATCTGTGATGACTTGGTTAAAGGCATCCTGACAGGGGCAATTACGCTAGCGCACGATGTACTGGTTTTATTTGGTAATTTGCCGGCCATGGATATCGCCGAGCGTTTTGTTGAAGAGAACATGAACCGTTTATTTAGCGGGGCGCATTCAAAAGGCGAAGGTTTAGTAAACGCCGAACGCGTGCGTGCTAAGCAGCTTGAAGAAGCCGTGGCCTCTTTCTTCGAAGCGGCTGAAGGCACCCGTTATCACTATGACCTGCACACGGCTATTCGTGCCTCAAAAAATGAAAAGTTTGCGGTATATCCTTATCTTCACGACAGAGTGCACAGTAAAGGACAGCTAGCTTTCCTTGCGGCTTGTGGGGTGAAAACCATTCTTCTTTCTGAAAGTTCAACCACCACGTTTAGCTATTTCTCGTCTTATCAATACAATGCCCACGCATTTACCGTTGAACTTGGAAAAGTGCGTCCATTTGGGCAAAACGATATGAGTCGATTTGCTGATGCTAAAAACGCACTTACGCAGCTTATAACTCAAAAAGACTTTGCGCCTTCCGTGAATATGGAAGACCTTGATATCTATCGCGTTAACCAGATTATAAATCGCAACGAAGAGCAATTTACGCTTCATTTCGACGACGATACACCAAATTTCACTGACTACGCTAAAGGCACTGTGTTGGCGTCTGAACCAAACAAAGAGTACGTAGCAGAGCAAGACGGTGAAGCCATTGTATTTCCTAATGCGAAAGTTGCCATAGGGCAACGAGCCTTATTAACCGTTGTACCTACCACATTGGATAAGTTAGATGTTTAAACTTGATAGTCGTTTACACAATGATACATTTTTTGTCTGTGATCTCTCGCTGTGTCGTGTACTGTTAATGAACGATAGCCAATTTCCGTGGCTTATTTTGGTGCCTATGAGAAATGGTATAGCGGAAATTATCGATTTGTCAGAAGAAGAGCAAATGACCTTGTTACAAGAGTCAGCGCTAGCATCAAAAGCTATGCAGGCCTTGTTCTCACCGCTAAAACTTAATGTTGCAGCGTTAGGCAACGTGGTGAGACAGCTCCACGTACACCACGTCGCGCGCTTTGAAAGCGATTGTGCCTGGCCAAATCCTGTTTGGGGCAATCAGCCCACTGTGGCGTACGATGCTAATAAAGCGCAAGCGTTGGTTGAGTCCATCAAGCAGTGGTTCAAAGACAACAGTTAAGGGCGAATGCTCTAAAAAGCGATAAATTAACAGTTTACATTAAAAGGAGTTTTACATGATTGTTTCAACTACCCCAACCTTGGAAGGTCACAAAATTGAAGCTTATTACGGC
>NZ_JAHHDX010000093.1 GCF_018619335.1 Alteromonas sp. ALT199
ATAATGCATACCCTTATGGCTTATAGTCATAAATAAATAAAACGAATACAGGGAAAAATAACAGAGAAGAATTACTATAAATCAATAGCTTAATTATATTCAGCTATATTTCACAAGTAATAAAAGTACATATTCAGGTATGAAATAGGATACTTGAAGATGTTTAAATTGCGCCAACTGCCATTGGCGCATGACTAAAAGAAAAATAGAAAATAACGACCCGAGTTATCAAGACTCGCCTTTTTTATAGGGAATCGCGTTTTCTAACTCTTCAATTTCATTAGTGCGCTGAAGTGGAGAGCCTGTGTTTCGAGCAAGCCAACGATACGCCGTGGGAACAACGTAAAGCGTCATAAACGCAGAGACAAGGACGCCCGAAAAGATAACCATACCTATGACCATTCTGCTTTCTGCACCAGGACCTGATGCGAGTACTAAGGGTAAAGAACTAAATACAGTAGTAAAGCCGGTCATCACTATAGGGCGTAACCGCTGCGCAGCAGCGCGCTTAAGTGCAAGTTCAAATTCCATACCTGCATCGCGAAGTTGGTTGGCAAACTCCACAATCAAAATACCGTTCTTAGCGGCAAGACCAATAAGCATGACCAAGCCTATCTGGCTGTAAATATTAATCGTCATACCGCTAAAAAACAGCCCGATATAGGCACCAACAAGCGCCAGCGGCACAGTCAGCATAATCACTAACGGATGCACCCAACTTTCAAACTGTGCAGCTAATATTAAGTAAGTCACTGCAAGCGCAAGCATAAAGACATAAACAAAGGAATTACCAGCTTCTTGGTAAAGTTGTGATTCACCTTTGTAATCAATAGACACGTTATCAGGCAATTCAGTGGCAACTATATCCTCTAAATAAGCAAGTGCCTCACCGAGTGTATAGCCCTCCGCCAGGTTCGCCGATATAGTTACAGCCCGCATTCTGTTATAACGATTGAGCTGTGCGGATGTAGCTTGCTCCTCAAACGTTAGCAAGTTATCCATGGGGATGAGTTCACCTGTACGTGATGAACGCACATATAAATTTTCAATGCTGTTAGGACTTCTAAAGTCTTCCTCTATACCTTCCATGATAACGTCGTATTCTTCGCCTCTATCAAGGAAAGTAGACACCCTACGCTGGCCTAGCATCACTTCCAATGTGCCACCAATATCACTGATAGACACGCCTAGGTCGGCGGCTCTGTCCCGATTGATATTGACCAAAAGCTGTGGGGAAGTCTCTTTATAGTCTGAGTCTAGTCGAATTAATCCAGGGTTTTGCGCCGCTTTTTGTATTACCGTGTCACGCCACTCGACAAGATTTTCGTAGGTATCGCCTTGCAATACAAACTGAACAGGACGCCCGAGCCCGCCGCCAGATATACCGCTTCGCATAATTGCGAAAGCGCGAACATCGGGAACACTGTTGAGCTTGGCACTGATTTCATCCATTAATGAAAATGTGCTGAAATCGCGTTCATCCCAATCTGCTGAACCAACTATTGCAATCCCCGCATTGCCACCAAATCCAGGCGTTCTTACCAATAAACGATTGATTTTTCCGCTTTCGCGGTATGGCATAAGGACGTTCTCTATTTGCGCTAGGTTTCGTGCGTTACTTTCAAAACTTGCACCTTCTTGTGCATTCATCAAAATGAAGAAGTTGCCTCTGTCTTCTTTAGGAACAAACTCGCTTGGAACCTTCTCTGAAAGCTGAACTAACGCGATAACTGCAATAACAAGCATAAGTAGCATAAGAATAGGTTGATGCAGCGTTTTACCTAACGTATTGAAGTAACCCGTTTCAAGTTGTGAGAACCGCTTGTCCATCCAGCTTCCAAAGCCGGAAGAACGGGGGCGCTTTTTAAGAATTTTCGACGCCATCATGGGTGACAACGTAAGCGCAGTAAAACTCGAAAAAGCCACTGCTGCCGCAATCGCCAGCGCAAACTCGGTGAAGAGTCTGCCAATATTCCCTTCAAGAAAGACTAAAGGAACGAACACAGAAATAAGCACCAGCGTTGTCGCGATAACAGCAAAACCTACTTCCTTGGCACCGCGATAAGCTGCCAAAATAGGAGGCTCTCCCATTTCTATGCGTCGATAAATATTCTCAAGCACAACAATCGCGTCATCCACCACAAGACCAATTGCTAACACCATAGCAAGCAGCGTAAGTAAGTTTATCGAAAAGCCTAGCGCGTACATTACGATAAATGCAGCAATGATAGAAACGGGAACCGTAACGGCCGGAATGAGTGTCGCGCGAATATTGCCCAGGAAAAGGTAAATCACGATCACTACCATCAGCATCGCGATACCCAAGGTCTCGTACACTTCATCAATCGACGCTTCGATGAAAACAGACGAGTCGTAGCTTGGTACAATAAAAATATTGTCTGGTAAAGTATCTTCTATTCTTTCAATCTGTGCTTTAGCTGCGCGAGCTACTTCGAGAGTATTGGCTTTAGACTGCTTGATAATGCCAAGCCCTATCATATTGACGCCATCGCCTCGAAACTCGGTTTCGTCATCTTCAGCGGTTAGTTCAACATGAGCAATTTCGCCAAGGCGTACAAGGTAGCCATTATCGCCTACGGCGACGGTCAGCGCTGCAAAATCATCAGGCGTTAGAAAAGTTCGCGCCACTCGCACTTCAAAATCACGATCAGAACTTTCCACTTCACCAGCAGGTAGCTCTACGTTTTCTGCACGAATAACTTGCTCTACATCGCTAACAGTTATTCCCCTGGCCGCCATAGCATTGCGGTCTAGGAACACCTTCATGGCGTAGCGTCTACCCCCACCAATTTGCACACGGGCAACACCATCTACAATCGACAACCTATCCACCAGTACGCGCTCAGCGTAATCGGTCAGCTCCATGGTATTTAGATTAGTACTTCGAAGGTTGTACCACACTACCGCACTTTCATCGGAATTCGCTTTAGACACTTCAGGTGGGTCGGCTTGGTCTGGCAGGTTATTAAGTGCACGACTGACTCGCTCTCGCACATCATTGGCCGCTGCATCAATATCTCGCGTAAGTTTAAACTCAATAGTAATATCTGAGCGACCATTACGAGATGTGGACGTAACGTTTTTTATGCCTTCAATACCCGAAATTCTGTCTTCTAAAAGCTGAGTAATTCGGGTCTCTACGATGTTCGCTGACGCACCCGTATAGTTCGTGCTTACAGATACAATTGGCGGGTCGATATCGGGGTATTCACGTAAACTAAGCATAGAGAACGCTGCAATGCCAAAAATAATCAGCAGTAGGTTGAGTACGGTTGCAAAAACCGGGCGCTTTACAGAAACGTCTGATAATAACATGACTGTGTGCTCCCTAGCGGTTTAGTACATTAACCGGAGACTGGTCGCGTACGCGAAGTGTACCTTCGGTTATCACTTCATCTCCTTCATTCAAACCACTGACAATTTGAACTAACCCTGGACGACGCTCTCCAATTACCACTTCGGTTTGATGCGCAACGTCATCTTTAACTACATACAAATATTGCTTGTCTTGTACCGGTACCAGTGCTTTCTCTGGTAATACCAATGCGTTAAGCACTCTCTTTTCTACCACTATGGTAAGCAGCATGCCAGGGCGCAGTCGGCTGTCTTTGTTATCTATTATTGCTCGTACACGAATTGAGCGGCTAATGGGGTCAAGACGCGTATCAATGCTGGTGATTTTCCCTGTAAACTCTACTCCAGGATAAGCCACTGAGGATGCGCTCACAGACTGTCCTGTTGCCACACTTGCAAGGTGATTTTCAGCAACACTGAAGTCAACTTTAATTTGGCTGATGTCATCTAAACTGGTGATGGTGTCGCCGGGCTGAACTAGCGAACCAATACTGATTTCGCGGTTGCCCAAAAAACCGCTAAATGGCGCGCGAACTTGAAAGTCATTAAGCTGTGCTAGTGCTATGTCTAGCTGAGCCTGCAGTGCTTTTACGCGGGCTTGCTGTTCATCAAGAAGCTGTTCAGAGGTGGCATTTGACTGACGCAGGTTAGCTATGCGGGTGAACTGACGTTTGGCCTCGTCAATATTTGCTCTTAGCTCTTCAACCCTCGCACGCTCTTCAGTGTTATTAAGCTGAACCAGTAGTTCGCCTTCTGTTACTTTGTCTCCATCATCAAAATTTATTGTTTTTACCGTATCGGTAACTTGCGCAGTAATATTCACCGACTCGTTAGCGGTAGCCGTACCGAGTGACTCTATAGTGATAGGAAATGCTCGAGACGACACTAAAGCCGTCTTTACTGGCGTCGCCCTTGCACTGGCGTTTTTTTTACTCTCTTCTTCGGGCATATTCAGATACACCACAACACCAGCAAGCAACACTGCGCCAAGTAATAATGGCGATAACGATAATCGTGAAGACATAACCTTTCCTATTGGTAAAATAGCATTGCATTGAGTCTTAAATTTTTTAAAAACTCAACGAATACTCAAGTACACAAAGTTCACTTTGCGCTAATTGAAAACGCACCCAAACGTTGTTTTGTGTACCGCATTATTATTGTTAGTTGTGTTATTTTTATTTTTGCGTAAAGTTTGTCTGATAAAATTGATTGCTTTTACAACAATCGCAAACAGTCGCTAGAGTATTTTACCCAAATCGATGGTCATCTTATTTCGCTTATCAGCTATATTCGCTGTTTTAACGCTTTTCTCATGCTCACAGTCGTCACCTAACTCTCCAATGTGTCGTGTTTCTGATCCACTTGTCCCAGAAAACGTGCACGCTATGGCAAGTAGCCGCGTGTCTCCCATTGCAGCTGCCTGTTTAATAAAAACTGGCAGCAAAGTGTTGCTGGTTCAGCATCGCCTGTCCGGCAAATTAGACTTCCCCGGCGGAGGGCTAGTCGAAGATGAATCACTCGCCTGCACTGCCCATCGAGAAACGTGGGAAGAAACGGGTTTTAACGTTGAGGTGAAAGAATACTTATCGACGACGGTCAATGGCCTTGTCATATTCGGCTGTCATGTAGACGCGGGAATTGAAAAACTCCCGAACACTTTCGATGCGCCACCGTGGGCAAAGATAGAAGTTATCAGGCTCGTTAAGGCAGACCCATTTATGCTCGACCACGATGCGCTTCGCTTTGCCGATGATCTTATTCCCTTGCGCGATGGCTATACCCATTTCGATATAAAGCATCACTGACAAAGCATTGTTCATTGTGACGGGGATTGGTAAATTGTCCCAATTGAATAAACAGGAGAAGAGGCTTGTTTTCACTGCCAACATTAAGCCTAAAAGACAAAGTATCTGAACAAGAATGGCAAACCCGTGTCGATTTGGCGGCGTGCTATCGGTTAGTAGCAGATATGCGGTGGGGCGACCTTATTTATACCCACATTTCCGCTAAGGTACCGGGCACAGATCATTATCTTGTTAACGCCTTCGGACTTACCTTCGATGAAGTTACAGCTTCAAACCTAGTCAAAGTCGACTTAGACGGCAATATACTGGATGACACCCCCTATGGGATTAACCCTGCGGGCTTCACTATTCACAGTGCAATTCACGAAGTGCGCCACGACGCCCAGTGCGTTATTCATTTGCATACTCTAGCCACCATCTCCGTGGCTTCGGTGAAAGGCGGGTTAAAACCGTGGAGCCAGTATTCAATGTTTTCGCTTCCTTCGCTTTCTTATCACAGCTACGAAGGCTTAGCCGTAGATGATAGCGAGAAAAAGCGTTTGCAGGACGATCTTGGTGATGCGAACCACATGCTTTTGCCTAATCATGGCGGTCTAACGCTAGGCCCAACTGTAGGCGACGCTTTTATGCGCTTTTACGATTTACAGCGGGCGTGCGAAATTCAGCTTGCGTTGATGCAATCTAACGAAGCGGTTATCGAAATACCGCAAAGCATTATTGATGGTATATACGCCCAGGCAAATGTTGTTCACAGCGGCGAAACTGGCGGACAAAAAGCATGGCCAGCCATGTTGCGCAAAGCCTATAAACTAGACCCAAGCTTTTGCGAATAATTAAGCCTATTTAGCTAAACGCCAACTCACTTTAAACAGGAATTTTTTTAGTATATGAAAGTCACCAAAGTAGAAATTTTTGATATCGAATGCCCTAAACGCCCGCAGTGGAACCCTGTTTTCGTGCGTGTTTACACCGATGAAGGCATTACTGGCGTAGGTGAAGCAGGGCTTGCTTATGACTGGGGTCACAGCGCCGCAGCGCATATGATTAAAGAAATTACCGAGGCGATGCTAATTGGCTTTAACCCCTTCCACACTGAGCTGCTTTGGTCGAGAATGCTGCGCGAGGGCTTTTGGGGACTAGGCGGTGGCCCGGTAATTTATGCCGCTATGAGCGCAATTGATACGGCACTTTGGGATATTAAAGGCAAAGCACTTGGCTTGCCTGTGTACGAACTACTGGGCGGTAAAACGAATGGCAAGCTTCGTAGCTACGCCAGCCAGCTGCAGTTTGATTGGGACAAAGAAGTGACCAAGCTTAATGACCCAGCAGATTATGCACGTGCCACAGAAAAGGCGCTGAAAGACGGCTACGATGCCGTTAAAGTTGACCCCATCGTATACGATAAAGACGGCAACACCCACTTTGACAGAACCAAGCTGTTCACAAAGCCCGAGCTTAAACTTTTCAAAGCTCGCCTTCAGGCCATTAGAGACACCATGGGCGAAGATGGCGACATTATCTTTGAATGTCATAGCTTATTGGGTGCATCTACGGCCATTCAGCTGGGCGATATGGTTAAAGAAATTGGCTGCTTATATTACGAAGAGCCAGTAAACTACCTGAATTCTAAGCTTCACGACAAAGTAGCGAAGAACGTCAACGTGCCGATTGCGGGCGGTGAACGTTTGTATCATCGCTGGGATGTTCGCCCTTACCTTGAAGACCAGTCCCTTGATGTACTTCAACCTGACGTAGGCCTTTGCGGTGGTTTTACAGAAGCGAAAAAGGTATGTGACTATGCCGACATTTACGACGTGCGCGTTCAGGCCCACGTTTGCGGAGGCCCAGTTGCTACTGCGGCGAGTCTGCATCTAGAAACGGCTATTCCAAACTTCTTAATTCACGAGCATCACACCTATGCGATTAAAGATTGGAACCGTGAACTTTGTATTCAAGATCCTCAGCCAGTAAATGGTTTTATTGAAGCGCCAGACACGCCGGGAATTGGAATAGATCTGAACGATGAGGTGGTTTACCGCTCGCCACATATGACAGTAACTGAGCTTAAATAGCAAAGTTACACAACAGCAGTGTTGCAATGGAATAATTCCAGTGTAAGCCTTAGCGTTTACGCTAAATTAGCTTTTAAGCAATGTCATACCATTGTTTAGCATTGACAGATAACAGCGCCGCTTTTTGAGCTTCAGAAAGCGGCGCTGTCATATTTGATAACCCTCGCCAAAGCGCAGCATAAGGCATACGCCATTTACACAATGGGTAATTGCTCGCGAACATTATCTGATTTGCGCCTACAGTAGTTAGCAAAGTCTCAAAAATATAGGAGGCTCGCTGCCACTGCCAATTGCGGTTTTGCATTTCTAACCCCGAAAATTTAAACGCGACCTGTCCGGTTTCACTTAAATCACGGATATTCTGCTGCCAAGCTTTAAACGCATAACTTTTTACCTCTAGTGGCGCAATAGCGGTGTGGTTAATAGCTACTTTTAATGAGGGGTTTTGTTCTAATACGTTAAGTAATGCACTCACGGCATTGCTATTTGCAAAATTTAGCTGCGCCTCAAAAGACAAGCCTCTAGAAGCCATATGACTAAGCGCCCACTTTACTTTAGGAGCGCGTAGAAGCGATTCAGCGTCATCATCTAAAATATGGCGAAGGCCACGTACAGAACAGTACAGCCCTAGCTTATCAATATGACTGCCAACGCTGTTCCCAACTAAATCTATACACGCAACTGCGCGAAATGGCAGCGTACAATGACGCTCAAGAAAGGTAATTTCTCGCCACGGTCTATCGTTATCGTAACCCGCTTCTAAATGCACAAACCCACAAAGCCGACCTAAAGAAGCCCGATAAAGCATGTACTCTGTAGTGTTCTTAGCAATCGCTTTTTTATCTGCCCAGAAAGGCGCATTCGCGGGCTTTAGCCAGCCATAGACCCCTTCGTTTAAGGCAAAGAAGTGAATATGAGGGTCTATCCAAGTATGTGAATGCTGACTCATTTTTTTATCTAACCTTATTTTGTGCCGTAGCCGAGCGCGCCTCTTTTGAGCACTTTCTATTGAGCTGTATAGCCCCCATCGACAGCGTACAAGCTTCCCGTGATGAAAGACGCTTTTTCGCTACATAAAAAATAGGTCAGTTCCGCTACATCCTCTGGCTGGCCCAAGCGTCCAATGGGCTGTGCAGAAGCTTCTTCGGCTACCACTTCATTTTTATCTGCCCCAGAACGAGCCACGTAATTATCGATCGCGTTGTGAAATAGAGGCGTTTCGATAGTGCCTGGGCACACTGCGTTTACGCGAATATTGTAGGGTGCATAGTCGAGTGCCGTCGTTTTTGCCATAGACGCCAGTGCCCCTTTACTTACCCCATAGGCAAAGGAATTGCGCTTCCCTACAAAGGACTGATCAGAGCCCATCACCACAATGGCTCCACTTCCCTGCTCTTTCATCGTCCGCAAGCATGATTTTATTGCGCCATAAGCGCCTTTAACATTCAGGTTGAGTACTTTATCGAGCAAGGCTTCATCAGTATCTTCAATGGTCGCGGAAACGTGAATACCTGCATTACATACCAATACATCTATTCGTTGAAAAGTGGCAGTGACTTCTTTGATTGCAGCTTCAATGTTACTTACTACGCTTACATCACAAGGTTTCCAAATGGCATTAGGCACGGCTTGTTCAAAATCTCTGATATCAAGGTTAACAACTTGATAGCCGTTTTGACTAAATAGCTCGCATACCGCAAAACCAATACCCAAACTCCCACCCGTTACAATGCAAACTGGGCGCTGCTCTTTATTATCACTGGTGTGTTCAAGGTTTTTGTTAGTGCTATCTGACTTCATATCAATGTGTACCGTTTCAATGGTGCGTAGGTAAATGGATTAATTTAGGCTAAGCATGCCAGTGAGAATATGAATTGCAAGGTAACTTGCAAACGGGGGGCATAATTATATAGCCAAACAGGCTGCCAACTATATTTACTGAAGCCTGTGAACACTTAAAATGAGTGCTTCGTTCTATATATATACCGTTAATCGCGAAGCTGACCTGCTATTGTTTGTCACCACATCAATCAAATTTATTATTAACTTTCCTTTAACGGGCTATTCGGACTACGCTTTTTGTGACTATAATAGGCAAAATTAAAACACTTGTTTGAAAAAAGGAGTCATCCATGCCTCTGTACCACGCCCCTACAACTGATTTTCAATTCTTACTAAAAGACTGGCTTGGACTCGATGCTCACTACGAAAAGCTCGGTATCAGCGACTTTGATAGCGACCTAGCCAATGAGATTATTGCGCAGGGCGCAAAATTTGCTCTTGATGTAGTAGCCCCTCTTAATCGTGAAGGCGACGAAGAAGGCTGTAAGCTCGAAAACGGTAAAATTACCACGCCTACGGGTTTTGCCGATGCCTATCAGGAATATGTTGCAAACGGCTGGAATGCGATGTTAGGCACCGCCGAATATGATGGTCAAGACTTGCCATATACCATGGCTGTACCTGTACACGAAATGCTAAACGCGGCGAACCTTAGCTGGCGTTTAACCACAATGCTTACAGAAAGTGCCACCCTTGCGGTAACTAAACACGCCAGTAAAGAGCTTAAAGATATATACCTTGCCAAGTTAATCAGTGGCGAGTGGACAGGCACCATGAATCTGACAGAACCTCATGCTGGTACAGATTTGAGTCTATTAAGTACTAAGGCCGAGCCTCAAGGCGACGGCAGCTACAAAGTGACCGGTAACAAGATATTTATTACCGCTGGCGATCAAGACTGGAGCTCGAACGTCATTCACCTTGTTCTTGCTCGCCTACCTGACGCGCCGAAAGGCGTTAAGGGAATAAGCTTGTTCTTAGTGCCTAAACTCCTTCCAGATGCCAATAATGAGCCTGGTGAAGCAAACAGCCTTTCTGTAGGAAGTATCGAACATAAGATGGGCATTAAAGCGAGCCCAACATGTGTGATGAATTTTGACGGTGCAACCGGTTATCTTGTAGGTGAGGAAAACCAAGGCCTTGCATGTATGTTTACCATGATGAACGACGCGCGTTTCCAAGTAGGCCTCCAAGGCTTAGGCGCTGCCGAAGCATCGTACCAAGGTGCCCTGACCTACGCCCGCGAACGCGTACAGTCTCGCGCACCTCAGGGTATCCAAAACCCAGAGGGCAAAGCGGACCCAATCGTATTTCAACCTGATGTAGCGCGTATGTTGCTTACACAGAAATCACTGATTGAGGGCTGCCGTGCACTTTCACTTTTCTACGCCAAATTTATGGACGTAGAGAAACTTGGTGAAGGCCAGGAAAAGGAAGATGCAGATAAAGTGCTGCAATTTTTAACGCCAATCTGTAAAGCCTTTATGACTGATATGGGGCTTGAAACCACCAGCCTTGGTGTACAAGTATTCGGTGGTCACGGCTTCATTCGTGAATGGGGCATGGAGCAGCTTATGCGCGATGTTCGCATTGCCATGCTATATGAAGGTACCAACGGTATTCAGGCTTTAGACCTTATTGGCCGTAAGCTTACTCGTGATGGCGGTCAGATGATGGAAGCCACGTACAATGCATTTAACGCCTTGGTTAGCAACATGCAAGACAGTGAATCGAAAGCGCTAGCTCAAGGTATTCTAGATGACTGGCGAGCGTCTTCAGCAGACTGCTTAGGGATGGATGCAACGACCGCTGCAGCAGCGGCATGCGATTATCTGGCTTACAGCGCCTATTCACTTATTGGTGTACTGTGGTACAGCATGGCTGACAAAGCTCAGACTTCGGGTAACGCGGTACTTGCCGCTTCTAAGTTGAAGACTCGCGACTTTTACATAGAGCGTATATTAGTGCGTCGCGATTCACACAAATCAGCTTACAAGGCTGGCCCTGAAAGCACGCTCGCTATCTCAGGTAACGAGTTCGATTATTTGTAATTTACAACTCGGCAGTGTTCTAAAAGCTAACTGATAGACCTAATAGAAAAGGTCACTTCATTATGAAGTGACCTTTTTTGTGTATTTGCATCAAACGCTAAACTATTTAGCATTTGCTTTTTCCTAACCGCTATTTGCTTTGGGCTACTTGAGTGGAAAAATTATCTGCGAACCAATCGTTAAGCATAGCCTTCTCGTATGATAGAGACTCAGTACGATTGCGACGGATATTAGTCTCCATAAAGTCCATATCTTTGAGCTTCACATCATCGCCACTTAGAATGACGTGGCCATCTGCATTAGAAAGGGAGTAACTGAATGTCATTCTCGGAATATCAATACGCTTAATTATGCGTACATCGCTTCCTGCACCATTGCCAAAGCCAACAAACTGACTTGGCCAAACTTGCCCAGCCAAATCAACATTCGTTACCGTCATTGATAGCACTTGAGACTCGGGTAAATCACTAGCCAATTCTACAATGTGCTCTTCAAGATCTTTCAACGTTCGTTCACGGAATCGTTTACGAGATTCGTTGGAGGGTCTTACATCGCTATACGACTCTGGCTCTTCCCACGTTATTTTAACTTCAGCTGCTTGAGTGGGAACAAATGCAGCGAGAAACGCTACTCCTGTAGCCAGGCCAAAACAAGAAAAAGTACTAAATTTGTTCACTTTCATGCTCCTAAATTCAGTCGACTTAACAGTACGTTAGCAAAAAATATAAAAGCGACACATCAAATACTGGTCAATCGGCACTTTCTATTTAACCAGTTTTTAGTTTGAAGGCTAACGTTACTTTGCGAGTTGCATAACTGGCGACTGTTTAACGATTAGGCATAAATTGGCGCGTTTAGTTCCCGAGAAGTTAGGGTTTATATCGTCATTTTCACAGTAAGTGTGATAGAAACGTTTCACGCTTGCACCGTCAGCGGTGATTTGTTCAATATAACTCTGTTGATAAGGCTTTAAAGGGCTTAACTCTATATTTATTCTATTCTGTAAACTATGTAACTCTTCTCGCTCAGGAAGGTTAGCAACGGACTCCAGCAATTCGGAAACAGAGTGTTGAATATCTTCAAATAGATATTGAACAAAAGGAGATCGCAGCACCATTATTAATACAATAATTTCAGCAGCGATAATAAAAAACCTAAACATGACTTCTCAGCTAATTCTGACAGGCGTTTACAACAAATAGCACCAACTTAGCGGCACCTTTAATGACAACACGCTTAATTACACATCACTAATATACAACAACAGCAAATGATACTGTACATGATTTGGACGCAAATTGACTAGATTATTCTGACTACGTTAGTGTGATGTAGGTTGTTTGTAAATACGAAATACTATACAAAAGTATAACTAATGCCTTTCAAATATTGAGACCATAGCGTTCAATATACGACCAACTTTATTCACATCTTCATGATGTTGTACATAAAAGTTTACAAGGTGTGATTAGATGTCGAACAACAAAAAGCAATATAGCAACCTTCTAAACTTTCAGTATTGACTGAAAGTTCAAAAAGGTGGACCATACGCCGCATTATTGATCTATATTAAATATGACGTTTTAAACGCAGTTATACTGCACAGGCAGTTTGTAACGTCACATAAGGTAAAGCTATGAATGAACAAATACCGGTCAAGACCGTTACACCGGTAAAAGTACATAAACCCAAGGGAGGTCCTGAGGGTAAACGACACGACTCACGTAGCCGTATTTATGTGCGTGCCGTGCAGGGCCCTCTGGAAACTTTCAGACGCTTTTTTGGCCTTTTCTTTTTAGCCTTGTTCGCCGTTATTCCATGGATTCAGTACAACGGCCATCAAGCTGTACTGCTTGATATTGGCGAACAGCGTTTTACTATATTCTCGCTTACTCTTTGGCCTCAAGACCTTACCTTGCTAGCCTATATCTTCATTGTTTCTGCTTTTGCTTTGTTTTTTGTCACCACTTTCGCAGGCCGTGTGTGGTGCGGCTTCATGTGTCCTCAGACCACGTGGGTATACATTTACACTTGGTTCGAAGAAAAGTGTGAAGGCCCTCGTAATAAGCGTGTAGCCCTTGACGCACGTAAGATGGATACAGACAAATTTTTACGTAAAACTGCGAAGCACACTGCCTGGGTTCTTGTAGCACTATTAACGGCTTTAACTTTTGTTGGCTACTTCACACCCATTGATGCTCTGTTTATTGATTTCGTGACCTTTAACACCAGCTTTTGGGCCGGTTTCTCAGTTATCTTCTTTGCCGTATGCACCTATGGTAACGCGGGATATATGCGTGAAATTATGTGTACACACATTTGTCCCTATGCACGCTTTCAATCGGCCATGTTCGACAAAGATACCTTTACCGTTTCTTACAATGCAAAGCGGGGCGAACAACGCGGGCCACGCCCCCGAAAACTGAGCCACGAGCAGGTGCAAGAAAAGGGATTAGGTGACTGCATAGACTGTAACTTATGTGTTCAAGTTTGCCCAACCGGTATCGATATTCGAAACGGCTTACAATATGAGTGTATTAACTGCGGCGCCTGTGTTGATGCATGTAATGGTGTTATGGATAAAATGAATTATCCCAAGGGCTTGATAAGCTTTACTTCAGAAGAAGAGTTAGCGGGCGGAAAAACCCATATTATACGCCCAAAACTAATAGGCTATTTGGTAGTGCTTATGGTTATGACAGGCTTACTGTTTGCTAATATCTGGATGCGTAGCCCAACCGAAGTCGACATTATCCGCGACAGGAACTCGCTATATCGCGAGACCAATGAAGGGCTAATCGAGAACGTATACACCATAAAGGTGCTCAATAAAACCCAGCAAGAGCAAACATACACTATTACTGTAAAAGGTCTGCCTGACTATGAATACATAGGAGAGCAGGAAGTTACAGTTAAAGGTGGTGCGGTTTACAGTACACCGATTTCAGTTGCAACTGACGCTTATAATCTGGAAGATACGGTTACCGATATTTTTATCAGTGTAACCACCACAATTGATGGGGAAACGGTTACGATTGATGAACCAACCAAGTTCCTTTATCGATGACAGATTTTTCTTTTTCTGGGCTTAGCCCAGACACCATATTAGATGCCCTGGAAAGCCAGGGCATTTTTCTTCAAAGCGGCCTGTTAGCGCTTAACAGCTATGAAAACCGCGTTTATCAATTTTTGGCTGAAGACGGGCAACGTTACGTGGTTAAATTCTACCGCCCCGGTCGATGGACAGATGCGCAGATTCTTGAGGAGCACGAATTTGCCGCCGAGCTAACTGATAACGAAATTCCCTTAGCTGCGCCAATAAGCTTAAATGGCAGCACACTTCACCATCACACAGTGGCTGAAACAGACTATCGATTTACGTTATTCCCTTCGGTAGGCGGCAGGCAATTTGAAAACGACAATCTCGATCAGCTCGAATGGATGGGACGTTTCATAGGCCGTATTCACAGAGTAGCTTCTGCTAAGGAGTTTACTCATCGACTTTCAATTGACACTGAAAGTTACCTCAATGAACCCAAGCGGGTTCTCGAGCAAAGCACCCTGTTACCCGAGCATTTAAAAACGGCCTTTTTTGCCATACTTAACCCTGTGATTGAGGCAACCTTACATGCTTACAAACCCACATCGAATATTCGATTACACGGCGACTGCCACCCTGGCAATATCTTGTGGCGCGATGGTCCGACGTTCGTCGATCTTGATGACTGCCGCATGGGCCCTGCTATTCAAGATTTATGGATGATGCTAAGCGGCGACCGCCAGCAACAACTTTTGCAGCTTGATACCCTAGTAGAGGCCTACGAAGAATTTCATGAATTCGATACGGCGCAACTACCGCTTATTGAGCCTCTTCGGGCAATGCGAATGGTGCATTACATGGCGTGGCTGTCTCGTCGCTGGGAAGACCCAGCATTCCCTCGTGCATTCCCTTGGTTTGCTGAAGACAAATACTGGGAAGGCCAAATACTTGCTTTAAAAGAGCAGCTATCTGCACTTCACGAACCCCCATTGAAGTTGGGCTACTAACCTACCGTTTCAATTATACAAATGCGCTTTTTCGATAACGCTTTGCGAGTGTCAAAAAGCGTAAGGTATAAGAAACCGTGTTCGCTATCATTTTTCAACTTCTATATAATTGATGTCGTGTAGGTGCTCTTGTCTCGCTCCATATCAACTACAGTGACAAGAGTTAAACGGGAAATCAGTGAAAAACTGATGCTGCCCCCGCAACGGTAAACTCAACGCATTGTCGTTTTCTTTTCATACGCCACTGTCTATTGCACGTTTAGGCTCGCTATTGCGCAACTAAACGCCATTAGGTGGGAAGGCAAAAGAGCCATTACCTTATCGGTAATGGGAGTAAGCCCGGATACCGGCCTGTACTTCATGGTGTTGTTTGTTTGCTCACTTTCAAAAGAATAAGCAACAACGTACACTTTCACTCATCATGTGCTCGGGTGGAGCGCATCAAAGACAATATAAAAACCATGCGTACACATTTTACTAAAGCAGCTCTTAGCGCTGCGGTTATTTCGTGCTTAAGCACACCTGCCTTTGCTCAAACCTCGAATCAAGATATTGAAACGTTAACAGTGACTGGCACCCGTTTGCCTATTTCATTAACTAAGCTTCCTGGTTCAGTATCTGTGCTAACTGAAAGCGATATTAAAGCATCTGGTGCACTCCAGCTTACCGACCTAATTCGCGGCTTACCTGGCGTGAGCTTGTCTCAGTCAGGCAGTCCTGGCGGTTTAACCGAACTGCGCGTTCGCGGCGGTGAGACCAATCACTTACTTGTTTTAATTGATGGTGTTGTTGCCAATGACATAGGACAGGGAAGCCTTGTTGATCTTGCTCACCTTACCAGCGCCAACGTAGTGCGCATTGAGCTACTTCGCGGCCCACAAAGTGCAAGGTGGGGAAGCGGCGCGATTGGTGGTGTGCTGAGCATTACCACTCAATCTGGTCAGTTTACCGACAATGTATCCCACGTAGATTTTTCTGCTGGCGTTGGCACACAAGGTACGCTGCAGGGCAGCATGAATGCGCGCTCACAAAGCGATAACGTGGGTGTATCTGCCTACGCAAGCTACATTCGCACTGACGGCGATAATGTGTCTCGCGTTGGTAACGAAGATGATGGCTATGACAATATGACTGCCGGCATAAACCTCAATTATGCCGCCACCTCAGAGCATACCTTCATAGCGAATTTACGTACTGTTCAATATGAAAATGACTACGATAGTACTGACTTTGTTACAACAGGCCTTCCTACCGATTCCGACAACGTTACAGACGGATCTCAAATAAGTGCGAAATTGAGATGGGAGTTTGCCCCTGAAAATACAGGCTACCGCTCAGCATTAAGTGCACACTATCGTAAAGACGAAAACGACAACACTGAATCTGGCGCTGACACGGGCAGTACCACAGGTGAGCGTATTGAGTTGAACTGGACCGGTTTTTACACCATGGAAAATTGGGATTTTGCCGGCGGCGTTGAGTATCTGCAGCGTCTTTTTACACAGCGTGGACCTATTGTATTTGGCGATCCAAATCAAAAACAGCATGACAATACCTACAGCGTATTTGCAGAAGCTAACAGCCAGTTAACCGAGTCGCTAACGGCAACATTAAGCGCAAGGTTCGACAACAATAGCGAGTTCGACAATGCCGTAAGTTATCGAGGCGGTCTTACATGGCAACTTAGTGACCACTACGCTGTTTTCACAAGCTATGGTAGAGCGGTTAAAACCCCTACTTTCACCGAACGTTTTGGTTACTTCCCAGCAAGCTTTATAGGTAACCCTAATCTAGAGCCTGAGACCAGTGAAGAATGGGAAGTAGGTATTAAAGCCAACTGGCAATCGCTTTCTGGTCAAATCAGTACCTATACCACTGATCTTGAAGACGAAATTAACGGCTTTGTGTTTGTGCCTGACTTAGGTGCATTCAGCGCTGATAATATTGACGGTGAAAGTTCACGGGAAGGAATTGATGTAGAGCTAAATTGGGACAGTGGTTATGGTGACCTTACCGCCGCCTATAGCTATTTAGACGCAGAACAAACTGACAGCGGTGTTACTACCTCAGAATTACGTCGTGCCCCCCATCAAGGCTCTCTAACTTACACTACTGATTTCGGTACAGAAAAGTTCAGTTTTTACACCAAGCTGGCCTATACAGGCAGCCGTTACGACACCTTCTTCCCACCATTCCCTGAGCCGTCTCAAACGTTGGCACTATCAGCCTACACACTTGCTACGGTTAACTTAAGCTATCAAATTGATAGTCAGTGGCAGGTCTCTTTGAAGGTCGATAATGCATTTGATAGCGATTATGAAGACATTGTAGGCTACGCTGGTCAAGAGCGTCGTGCGCTACTTTCTGTTAATTACACTATGTAGTTATTAAAGGTCTGTTCCTTCTCTCACATTGAAGGTTGATCTTAGCTGAATCGTCAAATTGAAGGGCTGCACTTTGGTGCAGCCCTTTTGAATTAAGCTTTTTTTTCTGCCCTTATTCTGCTGTTTTTAAACTGTCAATTGGTGCTCTCACCCCTTGCTGTCGTCCTGTTTTCGTAATAACAGCGATTCATATTCTGTTCATGGTTAAACGTTTATTCTGCATAGATGGCTTATCCCATAGCGGACGCTGTTGAGCTGGAACTATTGTAGTGTTTGCAAATATCTGCGTTTGCTGATTAGTTAGCTGTAGTAAAATGTTAGGTATCAGACTAGGTGATGTAAGGCACGTGCCGTGATTTCGTTAAATATGATACTTAAGCACAATTATTGAAAATAATATAAAACTTCAATGCGGTCTTTGAATCGCGTTTTTTAGTTAGCTTATCGCGTACTAAGGCCTTGAAGTCAAACAGGTCCTAGTTAAGCGAATGAGGCTGTGATAATCTCGACACGATTAATCGTTTTTAAATACAGGATCATAATCCATGAAAAAGTTTGCAGTAATGTTTGTCATGGCAATGCTTTTGCCATTAACAGCGTGTGCCCAAGAGCCAGCGTCTAAATGGAAAGAAGGCACGCACTATAAAGTGCTTGATAAAGAAGCCACAGATAAACCAGTAATTACTGAGTACTTCTCATTTTGGTGCCCACATTGCTTCCAATTTGAGCCAATCGTTGCACAAATTAAAGAAAAGAAAAGCGACGGCACTAAGTTCAATAAAGTACACGTAAACTTTATGCGCTTTACCGGCCCAGAAGTACAAGACGATGCCACCAAAGCCATGCTTATTGCACGCGCATTGAAGCAAGAAGATGCTATGAATGGTGCTATCTTTAACTACATTCATAAGCAGCGTGCGTCTATCACAGGGCTGAAAGACCTTCGCAACATCTTTGTTGTTAACGGCGTAGACGGCGCAGAGTTTGACAAAATGGCTAAGAGCTTTGGCGTTAACAGCATGGTGCGCAAAAACCAACAGCAAATTGATGAGTACCGTGAACACCTAACAGGTGTGCCTAGCTTTATTATCAACGGTAAATATCAGCCAACGTTCACCTCTGATATGACGTTTGATGACATCGCCGACCTTATCGTGTGGTTATCAGAACAGAAGTAATTACCGCTTTTTAGCAACTACGCTTCACATCATACCCTTAATAATTGAATGGGCGCTAAGGCGCCCATTTTTACACCTAGGAGCCTTTTAACATGCATGCTGTTAGTGATTTTGCCGATTTCATCTGTGAACTCGATCAACTCAAAGCGGTTAAGCGTCAGATTACGCTTCCAAGTGATGACTATCGACAAGAAAACTCCGCAGAGCACAGCTGGCATGTCGCATTAATGGCAAACATGTTAAGCGAATATGCGGCCAAGCCAATTGATATAACGCGAGTTATTCGCATGATCCTTATTCACGATATTGTGGAGATAGACGCTGGCGACATGTTTGCGTTTAATGAGCAAGCCGATCATGATGCACAAGCTGAGAAAGAACTTGCGGCCGCTAAGCGCATTTTTGGTTTATTGCCACGTCCACTCGATAGCGAACTGCTCAATTTATGGCTTGAGTTTGAAGCTGCAGAAACCGCTGATGCTGAATTTGCGAAAGCTATGGACCGAGTACTTCCTGTATTTCAAAATATGAAAGACGATGGAGGAAGTTGGAAGCGTCACGGTATTACAAGAGAGAAAATTGAAGCGCGAAATGCCCATTTGAAATCTTGTGCACCGGCACTGTGGGACTATGTTATGCAGCAGCTAGATACTGCCGTTGAAAAAGGCTGGCTAAGTCAGTAACGACTTAGCCAACCCAAGCTTGGTGTAGCTATACCACTATGCTGTATCTATAAGTAGATTCGCGCAGCAATTAAAATCGTGTACCAACCCACATCCAAAAGCGGTTAGCATCTACTTTAATATCGCCTGCGTCGTAAGTACCGTACTTGATGCCGAAGTTGTACTTACCTGCAAACTTCTTGGTGTATTGAACATTGAATTCGCTACCTAAATCATCAACGCCATTGCTGCTGTCGTCAGCGCTGAAATCATGATAAGCCAAAAGCCACTTACCACCGGCTAAGCCACCAGAAAGTGAAAACTTAAGGTCTTGTAAGCCTTGCGCTGGTGTACCCAAAAACTGATCGGTCCAACCGTTGAATTTATGCAGCGTAGCAAGGGGCGTCGCAAAACCGTACAAACCGTCATCAGAGCCTAATACCTCATAATCAACTTTTGCTGTTACGCCTGAGAAGGTGGCGGCTAAATACGCATTTAGGTAAGAGGCGTCAAAGTCAGTGGCTGTTTCTCCTGCGCCGGCTTCGCTCGATTGCGTAGCAAACTCAGCACCATAAGCCCAATTTACGCTGTCACCTTTCATTTTTCCATCATAGCTTACGCCATACGTATCTAGCGCATTATCCGTATCATTATCTACTTCTAACAAATACGCGTAGGCCACGAACTTACCGATTTTCGACTTATAAGTAGCGTGAAGGATATGATCTTTTGAATCTAAATCAGCGGCTTCTGCGAAAATTCGGTTGCGCTTGTACAAATAGCTATAGAAAAGCTCTAAGTTGTCGGTTGCCGCATATTTAGCGCTTACGGCATCAAAGGTCTGACGGTCCTGTCTCCAACCAACGTGACCAACGAATCTGTGGTCATCTAGTGTAATAACTTGGCGGCCTACTTTCGCAGTAAAGTTATCAGCTTTGTATTGAATGAAGGCTTGGTCTACTTCAGTGGTTTCAGGGTCCGCAATTACCGAATATTCACCCACGTTAAAACCAGTAGGCCCTACGGTAAACTCATCCTGCCCCATTACAATTCGGCTATCTTCAACCTCGGCGGTAAATGAAAAACCATTAACGCTCCCCGAGCTAAAGCCTAAACGGGTGCGCAAGGTCAGCGCGCTTGCATCTTCTAGTGCATTGTCTTGATCTACAGCCTCATAGCGCAAATTCAGATCAACCCATGCCTTGGAGTCGCTTAATGCGGTGTGAATATCAGCGGCCATCGCGCTGCTGCCCAATACTGCCATTACAGATGCAGCAAGCATATTAATGCTTAGTTTTTTAAACGTGTTCATGCGTGTTCCCTATCGGTTTAAATTTAAATTTTTATTAGTCAGCACTTACCCAGCCAGCATCAAAACGCTGGTTGAAAAGTGAAAGTTATAGGTGGTGGGCGGTAAAACTACCGCCCTTATCAGATGCCGATAGTGCTAGGCAGCATCTGATTTCTTAGTGTCTTTTTTTTCAGATGTCACCCCGCTGGGTTTTGATGATGTGTTGTTAGTACGTGAAGTAACGGTTTCAACCTTTTTCTGCTTATCATATAGGAAGGTTAATACCTCATGTCGGTAGTGGTTGTACTGTTTGTTATCTGCAAGTGCTAATCTGTCTCGCGGACGAGGTAATTCAATATCTAAGATTTCGCCAATAGTGGCTGCAGGGCCATTGTTCATCATTACAATGCGATCAGATAGCAACACGGCTTCATCCACATCATGGGTAATCATAATGACGGTATTACCTAAATCAGCATGAATTTCCATTAGCGAGTCTTGAAGGTGAGCACGGGTTAATGCGTCAAGCGCGCCGAATGGTTCGTCCATCAATAGCACTTTAGGTTCCATTGCCAATGCACGGGCAATACCTACTCGTTGTTTCATCCCCCCGGAGATCTCACTTGGCAATTTGTCGAGTGCGTGAGTCATGTGTACAAGCTCTAAGTTGTGCATTATCCAATCGCGCATTTCGCCTTTACTTTTGCCTCGCATGGTCGATTTCACGGCCAGCTCTACGTTTTTATACACCGTAAGCCAAGGCAATAAAGAGTGGTTTTGAAATACTACAGCACGTTCGGGGCCCGGTTGCTTCACTTCAGCACCATCTAATATTACGCCACCTGAAGTTGCCTGGTGTAGACCCGCGATGATATTAAGCACCGTTGATTTTCCGCAGCCAGAGTGCCCAATTAGTGATACGAATTCACCTTTGCTAATTTTAAGATTCACATCTTGAAGCGCAGTAAATGGCCCCTTCGGTGTTGGGAAGTCGATACCTACCTGCTCTAACTCTAAGTGTTTAGTGTGCATAAATTTCTCCTCAAGATTAGCGTAATACGCTCGACTTATCCCAGCTTACCGCACGCTGAATTGATAACATTAAGCGGTCTAAAACGAAACCAATTGCCCCAATAGTAAGCACTGCCACCATAATCCGGGCTAAGGATTCTGAACTGCCGTTTTGAAACTCATCCCAGACAAACTTTCCTAACCCTGGATTTTGAGCAAGCATTTCTGCTGCTATGAGTACCATCCAACCAATACCAAGCGACAACCGAAGCCCAGTGAAAATCATCGGAATTGAAGACGGCAGTACTATTTTCGTAAGGTGAGCAAAAGGCGTAAGACGCAACACCTTGCTCACGTTGATAAGATCTTTCTCAATATTTGACACCCCTACCGCGGTGTTAATTAACGTTGGCCATAAGCAGCAAAGCGAGACCGTAAAGGCAGAGGTAACAAATGACTTAGAAAACGCCGGGTCGTCACTGACATAAAGTGCACTTACTACCATGGTGACCAGTGGTAACCACGCTAGCGGCGAAACAGGTTTGAATAATTGAATAAGCGGGTTTATCGCCGTGTAGGCTGATTTACTTAAACCACACAAAATACCCAATGGGACTGCGACTACTGATGCAATAAAGAACCCCACCATAACGGTATAAAGGCTGGTCCAAATCTGATCAAAGAAAGTGGGCGCACCGGTAAAGTCTCTTACCTTCGGTTCATAAGTAGGATCCTGTGCCATGCGTGCGGCATTTCGTGCTTCTTGTCGCTGATAAAACGCATCTGCCTTTTCACGCTGAGCAATATGCTCATCAACTAAGGTACCTGCTTGTTCGAAAACATGTGCAGGGCCAGGAAATTGCCCTAATGACGTATCGATACTTTTTGCAACGCCATTCCAAATAGCCAAAAACATCAGCAAGCCGATTACGGGCAGCAACAACACGGGCATGGATTGATATAAACGACTCAACACAGAGTTGGCGTTTGACGGCGACGATGGAAGGCGAAGAATGGTTGTCATCTTGCTCATTGCTTGCTCCTGACTCTTGATGTGCGCAAATGCGCTGTGTGAGTGCCCCACCTTCGCAAAAGCGACGACGGGGCTATTGTACGAGACACTTAAAGTACAGTGTCACCCTTGAGACCAATATCAAATCGCTCTAAGTAAGCGTTTGGCTTGCTTCCATCGAACGTTACGCCATCAATAAACTCGCTCTGAGGCGGCTTATAACCTGTTTCCGTTCCAAACTCAGGGAAATCAGAAGCCTTTGCTTTACCCTCAGCGATCAGCGCTTTAGCGGCCTGAGCATAAACTTCTGGCTTGTAGACTTTTTTGGCCGTTTCTTTGTACCAATCGTCAGACTTTGCTTCTGAAATTTGGCCCCAGCGGCGCATTTGTGTGAGGTACCAAATCGCATCACTGTAGTATGGGTAAGTAGCGTTGTAGCGGAAGAATACATTGAAGTCTGGCACGTCACGCTTGTCGCCTTTTTCGTATTCGAAGGTGCCCGTCATGCTGTTAGCCAATACGTCTTCGTCAGCGCCTACATAGGTGCTTTTAGCAAGAATTTTCACTGCTTCAGGACGGTTAGCGTTGTCGTTTTCATCCAACCACATTGCTGCACGAATTAAGGCTTTTACCACGCGTATGTGAGTATTTGGATACTTGTCAGCCCAACCTTGGCTTACGCCAAACACCTTTTCAGGGTTGTTTTTCCAGATCTCATAATCGGTAATTACAGGTACGCCAATGCCCTTAAATACCGCTTGCTGGTTCCATGGCTCACCTACGCAGTAGCCATAAATAGTGCCCGCTTCCATTGTGGCCGGCATTTGTGGTGGTGGCGTTACAGACAATAGCGCTTGTGCATCGATTTGACCTGCGGTATCACCTTTGTGAGGTGCGTAATAACCTGGGTGAATGCCACCTGCTGCTAGCCAATAACGCAGCTCATAGTTGTGAGTAGAAACAGGAAATACCATACCCATATTGAAAGGTTTTCCAGCGTTGCGGTATTCATCAACGACTGGCTTAAGATAATCAGCTTTGATTGGGTGTACAGGCTTGCCATCTTCCTGTGGAATGTGGGCCTTCATTTTTTCCCAAATCTCATTTGATACAGTAATACCATTGCCGTTTAGGTCCATGCTAAACGCAGTCACTACATGAGATTCCGTACCAAAGCCAAT
The DNA here is from genome assembly GCF_018619335.1 of Alteromonas sp. ALT199. Taxonomy (GTDB): domain Bacteria; phylum Pseudomonadota; class Gammaproteobacteria; order Enterobacterales; family Alteromonadaceae; genus Alteromonas. Next base: position 23,915 of record NZ_JAHHDX010000093.1, read on the forward strand.
GGTTGCGCCAAGTGGCTGACCTGCAAGCATATGAGCGCCATCTAGCTGGCCATCAATAACCCGGTCTAGCAGCACTTTCCAATTAGCTTGTGCTTCTAGTGTGACGTACAGCCCTTCATCTTCAAAAAAGCCTTTTTCATACGCCACAGCGAGCGGCGCCATATCTGTCAGTTTAATAAAACCAAACTTCAGTTCTTCTTTCTCTGGCCATCCTACTGCAGGCGCTTGTGCTGAAACAGATGTTGAAAATGTTGCTACAGAGACGACAAGTGCAGCACAGACGCTTGCGCCCACCGTTCTAAAGCGTTCTAGTAATGATGTTGCCTTTAACCCAGTCATACGTATTCCTCGTAGCCAAAAAAAAACCCACCAGCTAAAGACATTTGACTGTCTAGCATGGTGGGCTTCGTTGCCGTGTTAGTAACATCGGAGTAATTACTAACGCATCAAGTTGTTATTGGTAAGTCAGGAATTCCCGCTCACACACCTCATCTTAAAGGGAGGTTATATAAAAGCTTTAGCTTAATAAAACCATCTTTTTTATTGTTATTATCATTTGCCATAAATGCTGGAGAAGATGGAGCTTCCCTACTGCTCTCCACTGATTCCCAATAATTTTTCTTATTCACACTATGGAAAATGTTGTGCTTTACACGATGCCTTGTACGACATCGTTGTTTTGCACGTAGTAGTTAGCAGTCATTGTGCCAAAAATTTAAATATATGATTAATAAGAAAATACCAGAAAAAAAGGCGTGTACTTGGAACATAAAGAAAGGTTTAGCGCACCAAAACGGGGGAGGTGTTCAACCATGGTGCGAGTTAACAGGCACCACGAATGAACAAATTAAAATGCATAAGTGCGTTTGAAACGATTGATAGATGCCCTGCTCTAAAGGCGCTTAGTGAACTGTCCGATGGCGTTCACAACCTCGTTTGCGCCACTTTGAATCTCTCCCATCGCATTACCAGACTGCGTTGAATATTCTAACGCTTCGCGGGCTTTTTCCTGCCCTGCTTCAATAAGCTGAACGGCATTTTCAGTAAGTTTTCTGTTCTCTACTACAACGTTTACTATCTCTTCCGTAGCGCTACTTGTCCGTGAAGCCAATTGTCTTACTTCATCAGCCACTACAGCAAACCCTCTACCCTGATCTCCTGCGCGCGCAGCCTCTATCGCGGCATTCAGGGCAAGCAAATTGGTTTGATCAGCAATACCACTAATACTTTTAACCAAATCAGCAACTTTTTGAGATTGCTCATCGAGGTCTTTAATGCCTTCGCTCGCACTACCCATTTGTGCAGTAAGTTCGTTCATAGCCTTTACTGTTGCATTAAGCACTTCGTTACCTGTACGTGCCTGTTCCCCCGTCTCTTGCGATATATTAAACGCCACGTTTGCCGCTTCAGAAATAGCAAATTCACGCTGCATTTGCTCAGTGATGACAGTGGCAAACTTAACGACTTTATAAAGGTTTCCGTCTTCATTTCTAATTGGGTTATACGACGCTTCCAACCAGACTTCGTTGCCCCTACTATCTACTCGCTTGAACCTACCTGACTCTAATTTCCCTTCAGCTAAATCTCGCCAGAACTTTTTATATTCTTCTGAATTAGCTTCTTGTTCGGTACAAAACATTCTATGGTGCTTACCTTCTATCTGGTCTATGGAGTACCCCATACCTTTAAGAAAGTTGTCATTTGCTTTTATTATCGTTCCATCTAAATTAAATTCTATGACAGCAGATGATCGCTGAAGCGCAGCAATCATATCGCGAAGTTCGTTACTATGAGTAATGTTCCGCGTTTGTTCGGCCATGTAGAAGGCGATAAATTTCACATTCCCATTAGCATCATCAACGGGCTGTACAATACCTCGCACCCACATTTCTTGGCCTTTTGCATCCATAAAGCTGACAGCACCGTGCCAATGGCGATGCGTTTTAATCGCACCTAGCATATCTTGCGTTGCAGGTTTTCTGAGTGCATTTTGGCTCATCATCCTCTCAAGAGACTTTCCCTCTAATTCACCTATTGAGTAGCCAGTAGCCTGAGAACACAAGTCGTTAATAGCATGAACCCTACCGTCAGGGTTCATGTGTATATAAAGCATCTCTTCACGAAGCTCTTCTTGAACCGTGTGATATGCCTCAATTTCCTTTTGCAAACGTGAGTTTTCAGCTATCAACTCTTTATTTTTGAAAAACATTCTCTGCTCCTGATGAACCAAGCTTTGCTCATTCTTCAGCTAGTAAGCTTTCGACGATGCAGCCCACAACAAAAAGGCTTTGCTGCTTCACTCGTGATTACGGTTATGTCTGAAACGATAAGCTAATTTTTTTTGGTTTTGATTAAAGATAGCAGAGGAATTGAAGTTTATACCAATCCGCATAGATAATTGCCCACTCAGAAGGCGCTGGCAAGTTACCTAGCGAAGCGTGGGAATGCAGGAAGGCTAGAATGGCATTGCCGTTTTTTGTCTTTTTGACCAAAGTTCCCTAGCTTGAGATAAGGCATCCGCCACATCACAATTATTAAGAAGTACTAAGTAGCTGCTAAGCGTGCTTAAAATAGCCTGTTCACCGTAAAGGCTATTCGCTTTACCCGCCCACACATCGAGCATATCGTCTACGTTCATATCTTTGTCTTTAAGCGCCCATTTGTCGGCAACCACCGGCATTATGACTTCGTCAGTTTTACCATTACGGCTAATGAAAAGTTCGGTTTCTCGTTCTCCATTGACCTCGGGGTCGCCGCCATCGCCGCGAAAACAAAGGGCGTTTATCGACGGGTAATTTTCATTAACGCGACAATGCTTATGATCAAGATGCATGTGGTAAACCCCCTGCACACAGAACTCTGCGCCAGTGGGGTTCAATAACCTGGCTAGAGTGTTGGCACAAGAACGCAACCCAAACACGTCTCGCAGCTTAATAATGGTATCTAGGGACGGTAACAAATAAGATAAATCGAGATAGGTTACGCCTTTATCAGCCAGCTGTTGTTTTGCCTCGCCGATACTGCTGACTTCGGGAAGGCCCAGCTTGGGTAGTGCTATGCTCGCATACAGGCGTCCTGAGCCCGGCTCATGGGCACCGTGAAGCATAATTGAATAACCGTTTTTGGCCAGTACAGCTACCGCCAGTAAGTACCAAGGAAGCTGGCGACGTTTTCCTGCATAACACCCAATATCTAACGTCGGGGTAAGTGTCTTAACCTCTGGCTCAATAAGTTCTCGGCATGCATCAACAAAACCAATCACTTCTTCTGGCGTTTCTTCACGGGTACGAAGTAACATAAGAAATGCGCCCCGTTGATCGCCGGTCACTTCATTGGCCAATACCATTTTCATGGCATGATAAGCTTCATCCCGGGTAAGGCTACGCCCCCCTTTTTGACCCTTACCAATAATCTTTATGTATTCGCTAAATGGTTGCTGCATGCTCGGATGAATGTAGTAGAAGTGTATTTACCTGTTGACGTGACTCTACCACCTTTCCAAATATAAGTAACGTAGGCCCAGTTAAATTTGCAGCCTTTACTTTGCCATGAATATTAGCAAGCTCACCAGTGATTACGCGCTGTTGAGACGATGTAGCATTTTCAATTACCGCTACCGGCCACGAACTTGGCACCTTGTGCTGTTCCAATCCTTTACAAAGTCCCTCAAGGCGGCTTAGCCCCATATAAACCACCATGGTCTGCTTTAATACATTCTGCGCCATTGGCGCCATTTCAGGCCATTGTTTTGCATCTTTAAAATGTGCGGTCACAAAACTCACCGATTGGGCACAGCGCCTGTCGGTAAGAGGAATACCCGTATAGGCAGACACGCCCGATGCTGCAGTAATACCAGGAACAATAGCAAAAGGAATGTTAGCTTTTGTTAGCGCATCGGTTTCCTCGCAGGTTCTAGCAAATAAGGCTGGGTCACCACCTTTTAGTCGCACCACGGTGTGGCCCAAACTGGCAAGTTCAACCACCCGTTTGCAAATAGCGTCTTGGGTAAAACTATGCTTTTTGCAGCGCTTTCCTACGTATTCTTTCGCTACACTAGATGGAATAAGCGAAAGGATATCTTCGCTTACAAGTGCGTCAAACAGTACCACGTCAGCTTGCTGTAAAAGGCGAAGCGCTTTTAAGGTAAGTAGCTCTGCATCGCCAGGGCCTGCGCCTACAATAAATACTTGGCCCTGCTTTTGACGCCCATCACCAAGGTTTGCTGTTTTCAGCCACTTGTTTAAGTACGTATACTTAGCTAAAGATTTGAAATTGTCATTAGGCTTACGAGTGGTCGAAGTTTTATTCGAAGTTGCATCGCGATAAAAAAGATTAGACAACGGTTTCTGCTGTTTGAATAAGGTGCGCAAAAACGGTAAAGACCAACTAGAGGCAATTGACATAATTTAACGCTCCTAAACAGATTGGGTTTCTATAACTAAATGCTTGTCTATAAGCTCAGACAAGGCAGGCTTGCAAGAACCACAGTTAGTGCCGCATTTTAACTGCTTACCAAGTTCGCTTACCGATGAGCAGCCTTTGGTGATGGTGTCTGTAATCGTCTTTTCACGTACTTCAAAACAGCTACAAACCACATCGCCATTTAAAAATGCTTCATCCACTTGGCCTCGTAATAAATTGCGTTGTGACTCAATAGAAATCGCAGTATTTAAAAGACTGGCAAGCCACGCATTCGGTACTGACCAAGTGCTTTTTGCAAGTGGCGCTGCCTGCGCTGTTGTATGTGTCGTTGCAGGTGCTTTTTCCGGCTCATCACCTAGGAATGCTGCAAAGCATAATTTGTCATCAACAAGCGCAAGGCAAACTGAGTAGCTGTGATGATGTAACTGTAATAGCACCGCGTTTTGCGGTAACCGTGGTATCAAGGTTTGAGTGAATTCACGACGGCCTTTGTTCGAAGCAACGTTCAATACTGATAGTGCTTCTTCAGAACTACTTTCTTTTGATGTAGCGCCTTCGGCCTCAAGCGGTGTTTTATTCCAGTAATCGCACGCTTTCTTTAGCGCTTCTTGATTGTCGATGCTGGGATTATCAAGGCTTGTTTTAGAATCGTGTGACGACTGTATTTTTGATGATAAAAAGAGTTTTCCATACGTAGCGTAACGTACAGGCGCAATAGCCACTGCGGCGTGTTTTAGTTCGGGCTGTCCTGAAATTGGGTCTACCGCGCTAGCGTAAAGTGCGCCTAGCTTACTGTGAGAACCCCATTGCGCCGACCAGTGTATAGGTATAAACACTTCTTTTTTGCGCATGTCCGCATCTGTTTTTACCGGATAGATAACTGGAGCGTCTTTGCACACCGTGCTTGTCAGAGAAATGAGGTCATTATTTTTTAAACCCAACTCAGCAGCATCTTTAGGGTTTATGTAGACAGAGGCGCTCGGCATATGGGCAAGTAACTTTGCGGCTTTACCCGTGCGCGTCATGGTATGCCATTGGTCTCTTGCTCGACCACTGTTAACCACGAAAGGGTAAGCGTCTGACGTAACCTGCAATGGGGCTTTATAGGTTACGGGAATGAGTTTAGCCTTACCGCTAGGCGTAGAAAACTGCTTATCTTCAAAAGGGCGCTTGCTAATAAGGTTAGGCTTAGTGTTTGCTTTGAAGTTGGTACCGGATAAGGGCGTATTCAAAGCTGCGTTCTGAAAAGGCCACTGAATAGGTGATAGCCCATTGTACTGAGCCTCATTTAGCCTTTGCAAAGGCGATAGGTCTAACTGGCGCTTACCATTATTGTGATAGCCAGTTAAGCCAGCGTATTCGCAGAATATTTGCGACGGATGAGTAAAGCTAAATGCTTCGCCAAAATCCATTTTAGCCGCCACGTCGCACATAATTTGCCAGTCGTGTTTTGCATTACCTGGTGGAGGCAATATACCGCGCTGACGAGAAATACGGCGCTCTGAGTTCGTCACTGTGCCGTCTTTTTCCGACCAGCCGGTTGCAGGGAGGGCTATGTGGGCGTAGTTAAGCGTATCATTCGATTCGACAATATCAGACACTACGACCATCTCGCACTTTGCAAGTGCGCGCTCAACTTGGCCACGATTGGGCATACTGACAACAGGGTTAGTCCCCATTATCCAAACGAACTTAACCTTGCCACTTTCTATTGCGTTAAAGAGTTCTACAGCTTTAAGACCCTGCCCTTTGGGCATAACGGGTGCATCCCAGTAGGTTTTTACTGATTCGATATGTTCAGGGTTGTCTAAATCCATGTGGGCCGCTAGCATGTTAGCTAGCCCACCTACTTCACGCCCTCCCATGGCATTGGGCTGACCTGTGATGGAAAATGGACCACAACCGTCTTTGGCAATTAAGTCTGTAGCCAGGTGACAGTTAATGATGGCTTGGGCTTTATCTACACCAGCTGAAGACTGATTAACGCCCATAGAATAAAAAGTAATTGCACTAGACGCTTTACAGAATGCGTCGAAAAAAGCCTTAACCTTGCTTAATTCTATACCGCATACGCCAGCCACGTCATCCAGTGTTAAGGTACTTGCACTTTCAAGCGCTTCATCAAGCCCCTCGGCATAAGTTTCGACGGTGTTTCTATCTATTCTACCTTGCGCGTCTGCATAGCTAAGTAAGCCGTTAAACAGAGCAACATCGCTACCTGGTTTTATAGGAAGGTGTAAGTCGGCTATCGTACAGGTTTCAGTTTTGCGAGGGTCGACAACGATGACCTTCATATTTGGGTTCTTCAGCTTTGCTCGCTGAATGCGTTGAAAAAGTACTGGATGGGCCCACGCCGCATTACTTCCGGTGATCACTAATAAATCTGTACACTCTAAGTCGGTGTAATCGCAAGGCACCACGTCTTCACCAAAGGCGCGCTTGTAAGCAGCTACGGCTGATGACATGCAAAGTCGAGAGTTGGTATCTATATTGGCACTGCCGATATAACCTTTCATAAGTTTATTGGCAATATAGTAATCTTCGGTGAGAAGCTGGCCTGATACATAAAAAGCAACGGCATCCGCGCCATACTGCGCAATGGTAGATGTGATCTTATCCGCAATCACATCGGTGGCCGTGTCCCAATCCACCGATTGACCTGCTATGGTTGGGTGAAGCAAACGTCCATTTAGGTCATTTGTTTCAAGCAGGTTTGTTCCTTTAACACACAATCTTCCATAATTGGCGGGATGCTCTGGCGTGCCTTTAACAGTGTCCAGGGTTACGGCACGCTTGCTTACGTTGCAACTGATATCTACACCACACCCTACGCCGCAGTATGGGCATGTTGTTTGTCTTAATTGTTCAGACATCATGTCGGGTTGTTGTGTAGCCATATTCATTTCATTACCTTTTTCGAGTTCGCAGTAATTGAATGCGTTTTTGCAAGAAGGCTCTATTCATGTGGGGCATTCAAATAGGGTCTGCTTGCTTAAACGCCTACAAATACCTTCTCGCCCTCTACCTTCACAGGGTAAGCCGTGACGAATACATCATCGTGCTCTTTACACAGCCCTGTTTCTAAAAAGTAATGCTCTTTGTACAAAGGCGAAGCGACAACGGGTGCACCGCCTATCGACCCCAAAAGCCCGCGATAGAGCACGTTTGCTTTACCAATAGGGTCGTAATTACTAATGGCAAAAACCCGGGGTTCGCCCTTTATTTTCAAGCAGAAAATGGCCACTTGCTGTGAGTCAACAAGGGCGCAAACGCCACTGTTTGTTACCAAGTCGCTCGTCTCACAAACCAAGTGCCACTGCACTGCCTGTTCTGACGCTATTACGTTTTGCGCAGCTGTCATAATTTGATTCTCCTAACAAGATTGATAAGCCAGTGGCTACACCATTAATTCAGTGGCTACACCATTAAACCTATGGGCTACACCATAGAGACGGGAATAAACTGATCTTTCCCCGCTACTTTTTCAGCTTCCGTGGCTGGGCGAACCTGTCCGCGCTCTGAAACAAACTGAATATTGGTGTCGCTGGCACTACTGTTTACAAATTGACGGAAACGCTTGCGAGATTCAGGATCTTCAATAGTGGTTTTCCATTCGCACTGATAAGCATCAACCACATCATCCATCTGCGCTTCTAGCTCTTCATTAATGCCAAGTGCATCGTTGATCACAACATCTTGCAGGTAAGCTAACCCACCTTCTAAGTTGTCCATCCACACTGATGTGCGCTGTAAGCGGTCGGCCGTTTTCACATAAAACATCAGTACGCGGTCGATGTATTTAATAAGCGTTTCGGTGTCTAGGTCGGTAGCAAACAAGTCTGCATGTCGTGGCTTCATACCGCCATTTCCGCACACATACAGGTTCCAACCTTGCTCGGTAGCGATAACACCAATGTCTTTGCTTTGTGCCTCTGCACACTCGCGGGTACAGCCTGATACGGCAAATTTGATTTTATGCGGCGCACGTAGGCCTTTGTATCGGTTTTCTAAATCAATAGCCGTGCCCACCGAGTCCTGCACACCGTAGCGACACCATGTACTTCCCACACAGGATTTCACAGTACGTAGCGCTTTCGCATACGCGTGACCGGTTTCAAACCCACCGGCTACTAACTTTTCCCAGATGTCAGGCAAGTGCTCTACGCGCGCGCCAAATAAATCGATGCGCTGCCCACCGGTGATTTTGGTGTAAAGGCTATATTCTTTAGCCACTTCCCCTAACAAAATGAGCTTCTCGGGCGTAATTTCTCCGCCAGGAACGCGAGGCACTACAGAATAGGTACCGTCTTTTTGCATGTTGCCAAGATAGATGTCGTTGGTGTCTTGTAAGGGTAGGTGTGAAGCTTTTAGGATGTAGTCGTTGTAGACTGATGCCAGAATAGAACCCACAGCAGGCTTACAATTTCACAACCTAAACCTTCACCATGCTGTTCAAGTAGCTCGTCGAAGGTGCGAATGCCGTTAACTTTAACAATGTGAAACAGCTCTTGTCGGGTGTAATTGAAGTGCTCACATATGGCTTTTGATACTTCCACACCGCGCTTTTCAAGCTCGCTGTCTACCACATTTTTAAGCAGGGCGGCACAACCCCCACAACCAGTACTGGCTTTAGTTTCACCTTTTACGTCGCCAACGCTGCAACAGCCACCTTCAATAGCTGAAATAATGTCCCCCTTTGTCACGTTTAGGCACGAGCATATGGACGCGGTGTCTGGCAGTGCATCGGCACCTAGCGCGGGTGCTGCATCGGAGGATGGAAGAATAAGGCTTTCTGGGTGTTCAGGTAATTCGATATTGTTAAGCGCATACTGTAAAAGCGTGTCGTAATCACTCGTATCGCCAACAAGTACAGCACCAAGCACGTACTTTTGCTCGCTATCTACCACCAGCTTTTTATACACGCCTTCAGGCTGATTCAAGTAGGTGTAGCTAAGGGCACCTTCTGTACGTTCGTGCGCATCACCAATTGAGCCCACTTCTACGCCCATTAGCTTCAGTTTGGTACTCATATCTGCGCCAACGAACTCGGCATCGCCACCTTTTATATGACTTACTGCCGTGCGCGCCATGGTATAACCAGGTGCAACCAAGCCAAAAATTTTGTTATCCCACAGCGCACATTCGCCCACTGCGTAAATATTAGGGTCAGAGGTCACGCAGTGGTTATCAATGACAATACCGCCGCGCTCGCCTAATGTTAATGCTGACTTTCTACCAAGCTGATCTGACGGACGAATTCCGGCAGAAAATAAAATCATGTCGGTTTCTAGCGCGGTTCCGTCAGCAAACACCATTTTATAGCGGCAGGTATCACCAGCTTCGATAGTTTGGGTTGCCTTTTGGGTATGAACGGTTACGCCTAAATCTTCAATTTTGTCTTTGAGCACGGTGCCACCGGCTTGATCTAGCTGCACTGCCATAAGCTGCGGGGCGAACTCAACCACATGGGTGTCTAGACCTGCTTGCTTCAGAGCATTCGCAGCTTCTAAACCTAGAAGACCACCACCAACAACTACACCAACTTTGCTCACCGCTGCTGACGCTTCAATAGCGAGCAGGTCGTCTATAGTGCGGTACACTAGGCAATGCTCTTGATCGTTACCTGGAATGGGGGGCACGAAAGGATAAGAACCGGTGGCAAGAACCAGCTTGTCGTAGTTGAACACCTGCCCTTCTGACGTTGTGACTTTATTATTGTCACGGTCAATATCAGTAACTAAGGCATTGGTAACAACATTTATGCCCCACTCGGCATACTGAGCGGGTGTAGTAAGCGCTAAGTCGTCAGCACTCGCACCACTAAAAAAAGATGACAAATAAACGCGGTCGTACGCGAGGCGAGATTCGCCGCATAAAACGGTTATTTCTACATTGGCATCGCTTTGATGAAGCTGCTCAACAAAATGGTGCCCCACCATGCCGTTGCCTACGACGACAATTTGCGTTTTTGAGTCCAATGAAGTCATGGTATTCCCCTTTTTTCGGGACAAAAAAAAGCCCGCTTCAACTTTCGTTGATGCGGGCTTCGTTGCCTATTTTGCTAGTACTGACGCTAAAGTTCAGCAGAATCTAGCTAACACATTTTACGGAGTGTTATAAATCACACAATTTTTCAGCGATTGACACAAATCACTAAAACACACTTTACGCTTATAGCTATCCAAGTTCAGTGCCAAATTCGTAATACATTGTTTTTATTAAATTTACCGTAAAATAAGCATTATACAGACTTCACAACTGCACCAAACAAACGCAAAACTGTGTTTACTTGGTGCATTAAGTGCTATCGAATAACTTAGGCGAGTTTATCCGTCGCTACGCGGTAGCGAGGGTCTTCTACTACGTTAATTTCAACAAATTTGTCGGCCTTGCGAAGCAGTGAGCGACACTCATCGCTGATATGACGAATGTGTAGCTTCTTACCTTGCTCTTCATATTTATCGGCAAGGGTATCTAGTGCGTCGATACCTGATGAATCCCAAATACGAGAGTCTTTAAAATCGATAACGACATCTTGTGGGTCGTTAGCGATATCAAACAAGTCTTTGAAATGCGATACCGAGCCAAAGAAAAGCGGGCCATCTAGTTCATAGACTTTCCAGCCGTCATTATCAATGTGCGACTTAGTTTCGATATGACGAGCGTGTTTCCATGCAAATACAAGGGCAGAAACGATAACACCCACAACCACCGCAATAGCAAGGTCAGCAATAACGGTAACGCCTGTCACTAGAAATAGTACAAAGGCATCTTCTTTGTTTACGCCGCGAATAATTCTGAATGAGGCCCACTCGAAGGTAGCGATTACCACTACGAACATTACGCCAACAAGAGCAGCTAGCGGGATCATTTCAATAAGCGGTGCAGCAAATAGAATGAAACCTAGTAATACAAGCGCGGCTGTAATACCAGATAAGCGCCCACGACCGCCAGAATTAATGTTGATCATGCTTTGACCAATCATGGCACAACCGCCCATACCACCAAAGAAACCGTTAACGGTATTTGCAACGCCCTGGCCAACACACTCTTTGTTACCGCGCCCTCGGGTATCGGTCATTTCGTCAATTAATGAAAGCGTAAGTAGCGATTCAATAAGACCCACCAAGCAAAGAATCACTGAGGTTGGTAGTACTATCATGAAAGTTTCCCACGTGAACGGCACCATAGGAATAGCAAAGCTAGGAAGTTCACCCGCTAGGGTTGCGGTGTCACGCTGGTCAGCCGGTAGCAGGTCACGAACAAAGTCGATTACCGTACGTGCTTCTAAGTCGAGGCCGTGTACTAATGCTGTTACCGTAACAATCGCTACTAGCGAGGCTGGAACAGCTTTGGTTAGCTTAGGTAACAAATAGATAATGGCCATGGTTAACGCCACGAGCGCAAGCATCCAGTATAGCAGCGTACCTTCCATCCACTGTAGTTCTCCAGCAGCGTTAGTAACTTTGAACTGGCCTAGCTGAGCTAAGAAAATAACGATCGCAAGACCGTTTACAAAGCCAAGCATTACCGGATACGGCACCAAGCGAATAAACTTACCGAGCTTGAATATACCGCACATTATTTGCAGTAAACCGGCTAAAATAACCGCGGCGAATAGATATTGCACACCGTGTTGGGCAACCAGTGCCACCATTACAACGGCCATGGCGCCGGTAGCACCAGAAATCATTCCAGGGCGACCGCCAATAGCAGAAGTGATTAAGCCCATCATAAATGCCGCATAAAGACCAATCATTGGTTCTACGCCGGCCACAAATGCAAATGCAACGGCTTCAGGAACCAGGGCAAGTGCCACTGTAATGCCTGATAGCACGTCGTTCTTAACGTTGCTGTCTTTACTGGTAATTAAATCGAACATGTTCTCTCAGAAGCTAAGATGTTAAACACAACAACCCACCGTGGCGTAAACTGCATGAAAGCAGTACACCAAGTAGGCAGGGTAATTTTTCGGCGATTCTATCACTATTGTAGCTTAAAATCTTTTAATAGATTGTTACTAGCGTATAAACACAACTCAGAGGATGCCGCTGCAAGGCTAACTGAGCGAAAGTCACTTCACATATTCTCAACCCAGCTTCTTAAATTAATTTCAGACGCGCTAAATTTTTGTGCCTTTGCTGACAAAAGGCATCTTACGTGGCATCGTATTGCAGTATTTTTATAACCTAGCCCATCGGTGCGCTTAGCTCGTAGTATTAGCTCGTAGTATTAGTTCGTAGCATTAGCTCGTATTATTAACCCGCTACTTTGCGCTAAGTTGCACTCAATGATGAGGCAATAATGTAAGGCATAGGCCTTATTTGACGAGGAGTTTACGTGGTACCTTATATTCTTACCATTTTGTGCGTGCTAGTGGCAGGCGCGATTCATTGGATGTCGCCAAAGGCTTATTGGAAAGCCACCATTATGTCTACCGCCGTTATCTTACTATTTTCTGTCGCTGCATTGTTTATCTTTAAGGCTTCTGGAATGCTAGTTAGCGAGCATACGGGTGAAAATGCAGACTTCTCAGGGCAGATGCTCACCATTACGACTATGATTGCCTTCTTCGGCTTCTTGATTTCTTTATTTGTCGGTTGGTTTCTCCGCGTGGTTAGAAACTAGCTTTTAAAATTAAATCTATACATCTGCAGGCGGATTGCACCATTAAAGTGCAATATCGCCTACTCTCTCCTAAAGTGCCCGTCTTTTTTAACTCATCAAATAGCAATTGATTTTGCTTAACACTTATAAAAGCCACGTCTGTTAGGCATTCAGAATATTACGCACCCATCCAAACTTTGCCTAAATACATTCTTATAAACAGGGCATAAGTGTTGCTTAATTTAATGTGCTTTAAAGCAATACTTCGCAAAAAAACTATCAATAAAAAAGCGAATTGCGTAAACCAACATTTAGCAGGGCCTCTTATGCTGCACGAACCTGAACAAACCATTGCGCTTTGTAGCGATGCGACCAAACGTTTTTTGCTCGCCGCAAAACATGCAGAAATCACTGTGTTAGAACAGCTTTCTAGTAACTGTCGTATTGTTATTGCGGTTCGTGAGCTTATACATGAACTGCAAAAAGAGCGCGGAGCCAGCAATATCTTTCTTGCGTCTAAAGCCGAGCGCTACCAAGTTGAGCGAATGCAGTATGTCAGTGCTAGTGAACAAGCAGAGTCAATGCTAAAAAGCCATTTGAAGTCTCTCTACTTAACTGATGAGATCACTTCTGGTAACCCGCGCCTATTAAGCAGTATTACTTTAGCCATGCAGGCGACAGACTATTTGCCACGCTTAAGAGAACAAGTCAGTAAGCAGCAGCTAACGCCACTAGAATCAACACGAGCCTACAGCCGTTTAGTGGCAAGTTTACTTACTGTCATTTTTGAAGCAGCAGATATTGCAAGCGATCCAACCATTACCCGCTTACTGGTTGCTTTGTTCAACTTCATGCAGGCCAAAGAATATGCAGGGCAAGAGCGAGCGTGGGGGGCAATTGGTTTTGCAGAAACCCATTTCGATGCGCGCCTATGTGAAAAGCTTACTGCGCTTCAGCATGCCCAAGAGCATCACTTCAATATATTCTGTGAATTTAGCTGTAAGCCGCATAAAGAGGCATTGGAAGCTTTAAATAAAAGCCCTGCCGCAATAGATATTACACAGCTTAGAAATATGATCGCGCAGCTAGGAGACGGCAGCCCTATTGCCGGCGAAATATCAGAAGTTTGGTTCGACGTTGCAACCCGACGTATAGATGCAATGCAGGATATCGAGGTAGCATTGACCGAAGCCTTAACACAGCAAACTAACAGTAAAGTAGCCAATGCAAAAAATGAAATGGCCAATCATCAACAGTTGCTTACACGCTTTAACAATGAGCACGCCAATGATGGCTCGCCGCTTACTTTACTGTTTGACCCCAGCATGCCCGGCTTAGCGGAAGATACAAAAGACGACGAGATTAAAACGCTGTCACTCGATGAGCAGACTAAAACCTTATCGGCCCACCGCTCTTTTTACGACTTACTGCGTTCACAAGCCCAGCATATAGAAGACATGGGACGAGAGCTTGAAGAGACTAAGCGTGCAATTCAAGATCAGAAGCTGATAAGCCGAGCAAAGCTGGTAGTAATGGAACAATTTGGACTAAGCGAAAACAATGCGTATCGCCGACTGCAAAAACAAGCGATGAGCGAAAATACAACCATAGCGGCTATTGCCACTAAGATAGTAGATATTACTACGAAAAATTCAGCCGTAAGGTAAGTAGAAACTAATACCGATTCTGCGGTCTTCAGTAGCGCTGCTGCCACTTTTCAGCAGCAGCCACTACATTTTAGTTTTATATTAAGCTACCGCCTTATTTGAGTTCGAACACCTGCTCAACTGGGATAGCAAAATGGGCAGCAATTCTTAGCGCAATAACAACCGATGGTGTGAAGCGTCCTGTTTCTACGGTACTTATGGTTTTTCTGGAAACACCAATCGCATCAGCTAATTCTTGCTGAGAAATTTTATGTTGCAATCGGAGCTTGTGAATGTGGTTGTCTAAATCTTCATTCATCTAGGTCTTCCTCTCGCAGTTTCCATAGAATAGATGTTCCATGGGCGGCTGCGGCTACACCGAGCAATACTTGAAGTGCATTGGTAATCTGATAGGGAGCAATTAATTCTACAAACCACCTGCTATCCCCCCAAATAGCGAGCATGATTGTGCCAAAAATCAGTATATGACAGGTAACGCGCAAGCTAAATGAGCTGACATAGTCTACGTATTCATCATCAAATGTTAGTGTCCAAAAGCCCAAATGCGATATATTTTTGGCGAACTTCATTGATTTAATACCTAACACTACACAGTAAATAACACTTGCTAAAGACGCTAACCCTAATGACAAGTAGATAGGTGAGTCCGTATCGTTAACCATAGCTAATGCGGCTTTAACTAAAACAAAGAACGCTAAGGCGAGACTGATTTTGCCAGTTATTGTTAAATACTCTTGCTCAGTCTCTGGTGGTACCAAAATTGATGTTGCCATTTTTAAATCCTTTAATGTTTAACGGGCTTTAATGCCGTTGAAGCTCACTGCGTTTTAACATTACATATGATACCTAAACGGATCATATGTAACCTATAGGTATCAATGATACCTTAAGGTTACATAACTGCAAGTTTTTTATTCAATTCCAGCGCTGCGTGTTTGATATAGCTGTATTTTCTCGCCACCTTTTCGGCAATATATGTAGAGGAGATACGGGGATAAATTGTTTATTTAGCAATGCTTTACATATTGCATAGGTGCAGATAAAAGCGACTCTTTGTTATGCAGAAAAATCTGAAATATTAAGGCTTGATGCGCTAAAATGCGCACTGCTTTCCGATTATCTTTGAACCTTTAGCAAAGGCCACACATCAAGCCAATTCTTAGATGCAAGTCGCTTACTAAAAACATCGGGTCTTGGATATTGGGGGTTAATACTTATGGTGCCCGCGAAATTTGCTGCTAAGCCAAATGGCGCAAGTACGTCTAAATCATCATTCGCTAATAAGCGAACCGCTACGCAAGTTTCCCGCTCTATCCAATATGAAATGGCTTCGTGACTGCTTTTATAGGGAGAATGCCCGTGAGACAAATGCATACGCGCTTGGTTTTTCACCTGCCAATTAGCTTGGGGCATTATTTGGGTTAACTGGCGTTCAATGGCTTTTTCTTGGTTTTTTATTTCTGATTTAGCGGCTGCAGTTATTAGTGAGTGTTCTTGTTGTTGAAATGCTGGTTCTGTTGAAGTCTGGGCTATTACAACATTCTGAGATACTGTGATTTCATCGCTAAAGTAAATCACATCAATATCGTTAAGCGGCGTTGGTTTAACCCTTTCATGTAATTCATCCCATATTGCATTTCGCACAAACCCTGCACCTATGTAGCCCTGCGGTAAATCAAGCGACCGCAAGGCATGAAGGCAGTCCATTTTGAAAGGATCCCGACTGATGATATCGCCAAGCCGTTTGAGATCTTGCACGCTTAAGCTTTTTCTTTAATACGCAGCTTTCGTTTCCACTTAATAATATAAAAGCAAAATGCAGCCATGCTTCCGCCAGCAAACCAGCCTGCGATAATATCACTAGGCCAGTGCACGCCCAGTAAGACACGGCTAAGGCCAATGCAAAATACCAGCAGAGTAGTCGCAAGGTATATCCATACTCGTACCTTCGTACTTTGCGTTAAATGTGTAAGCAAATGAGCTACATAAAAGTAAACTAAGGTTGATAACGTGGCGTGAGCCGAAGGAAAACTTCGGGTATACACATCAACATGCTGCATACTCAGCGATGGACGCGGTCTGTCGATCCCCGCTTTAAGTAGAAAAGTCATAGCGATTCCCGCTGCAACGGCAATAATAAAGGTAACGGCCTTTTTCTTCTCTCCCGCCATACCTAAAGCACCAGCAACGGCTGCCACAACAAAAATTAGCACCGTATTGCTACCTAGCGCTGTGGTATCTCTAAGCACGTCACGCTTCCAGCCCGACACATTGCCTAGCTCGCTAATTGTGTTAAACACTGCATTATCAAATGACGTTAAAACGCCCATGTAAACAAACAGCATCATTAACAAAAAGCCTGTTCCAAGTAGTAAAACTTGAATAGCGGGTGTTTTTATCATGCTTAAATAATCGGCGAGGGCGCTATTTTTTGTCTTTTCACTGCTTGTCATGTTTCTACTTCCATTTAGTACGATTGAGGGTGCTACTTATCGTGCTTGCTGCCGCCTAGACAGTTGGGCGATGCTAGCGATTCCCCACCTCGTGCTTCCCACTCGGCAGGTGTATACGTGTGAAGCGCCAAAGCATGAACAGGCCCCTGCAGCGCTTCTGCCGCAAGTCCGTTAATTTCTCTGTGCCTTGCTATTAATCGCTTACCTTCAAAGGCGTCGCTCACAACGGTAACTTTAAAGTGACTCTGCGCGCCGTCTGGCACATTGTGCATGAAGCTTTCATCTACAACCTCGAGATAATGTGGACTAAGTGCAGACTCGATCGTAGTTTCTAGAAACGCTTTTACTTGCATTTGGCTTACCTTGCTCTTTGAATAAGATGTCGAAATGTAAGATTAATTCTACCACCGATAGGCTTAGCCGTCTTTGCAATACCGTGCACATAGTGGCTTTGTGTTGCGCCCGCCATAATCAACACGCTACCGTGTTCAAGTACCTGCGTATGCTTTTCCTTTGTTTCTTTATGCTTAAAAACAAAGGGTCTTGCCTCACCTAGGGTAACTGATGCAATTACTGGGTTGATGCCTAGCTCTGGTTCATCATCGGAATGAAAGCTCATGCTGTCTTGCCCATTGCGATACCAGTTTGCTAACACGCTGTTGAACCTTGCTTTGTACTGTGAAGCGCTCGATTTTTCACACAGTTGCTCACAGCGCGCTTTGATGTCTGCAAGGCTTTCAGTCCACGGGTTCGGCGACATGGTTAAATTTGAGTAGGTGTAAGTACACTCGGGGTCGCCGTGCCAGCTTTGAAGCCGAGGGATTTTTACCGCCTTGCCAAACAGCTTAATAGTATCCTGACGCCAGGGTAACTCTACTTGTAGTTTTGTAAAGAAGGTATCAGCAGTAGCCTGCGATAGCGCGTTAGGAAAATAGATGATATCGCCTTCAACTAACGGGAGCTTATAAGACGCCCGCTTGTCTTCAGGCGTGTCGAACAGAGAAAATTGCATGTGTAAGTACGAGACTTCCTTTGATATTCAATACTCGCTATCTGCATAGGGACTGATAGTGCCAATGCCCGCTTTAGCGCTTATTTAATCACATCTTAATACGCATAAGTACGCATGCTTTACCAATGTGGATTGTTCTGACATCGTTAAACATCGTGCTTTACGCAATGTAAGCACAATGCCGAAGAATAACGGGTTATTCGCTAGAGCCAAGTGGTTGATATGATAAGATAGATATTAGCACGTAAATTAAATGAGCATTCTCTAGTAGTTAATGCTTGAGCCTTCTCTAAAAACAGACTCCAATGAATACAGAATTTATATTTGCCGACCGCCAGTTCTCGCTGATTCGCTACCCAGAAAAGCATCAGCACGTAAGCCTTCAAGCATGGGATAGCGCCGATGAACTCGTTATTGAGCACATCGAAACCTTGCTAAGTGAAACATCTCTTTCAATTGGCAGCGGTGAAGATGATGGATCAATGATGATTTTTAATGATGACTTTGGTGCATTAGGCTGCTGGTTTTCCCATTTAGCGCCTTACTGGGTGTCCGATTCCTATATTTCATTGCGTTCACTGTCTGAGAACTTGAAAGCCAATCAGTTACTCAATGCACCAGCAGATAACAGTACAAATGAGCTAGCGAGCGCACCGCTGCAAACGTTAACCAGCGTGCAAAGCTTAACATTTCAACCAGAAACTGCACCTAGCCTTATCGTCATAAAGGTCCCTCGCGCTCTTGCTTTGCTGGAACAACAGCTTATCGATTTACAGAAGTATGTTACGCCTGATACCCGCATAGTCGCAACGGGTAAAGTGAAGGCCATTACGAAGTCGGTACTTAACCTGTTTGAGCGATATATTGGCCCTACAACCACCTCTCTTGCTAAAAAGAAATCTCGACTTGTTTTTGCAACGCCTCGTGAGTCTCTAAAACTCGCTGATTCTCCCTACCCAACGCGCTGGCAATGTAAAAGCACTATGGGCGCAGAGCTTACTATAGATAATCTTGCCAATACATTTGCTCGACAGTCGCTAGATATTGGTGCACGTATTATGCTTGAGCACATGACGGTGAGTGCCAATGACGTAGTGGTAGATTTAGGTTGCGGCAATGGTGTACTGGGTGTAAACGCGCTGTCTCTCGCTCCTGACGCCAAAGTGATATTTGTGGATGAGTCATACATGGCTTTGGAAAGCGCTAGGCTTAATGTGCTAAACAACTTCCCGGATAAAATCGACCAGTGCGAGTTTGTGGCAAGTAACTGCTTAGAAACACTCATAAATCGTGAAAATAAACCTGCTGTTACCAAGATTTTGTGTAACCCTCCCTTTCATCAGCAAAACGCAATTACCGATCATATTGCATGGCAAATGTTTACTGACTCTCGTGAATTGCTTATTAAAAGTGGTCATTTGGTGGTGGTTGGCAACCGCCACCTCGACTATCACATTAAACTCAAAAAGCTATTTGGTGGCGCCAAGGTACTTGCCAGTGATAAAAAGTTCGTTATCTTAGGCACTGCAAAACGCTAAGCGTATAAAAGAAGTACGCAAATTAAGGAATACATTTAAAGGCATTTTTATGAAGAAAATACTTTTATCACTTATGACCGCTGTTATGCTGATTGGCAGCAGCTCATCGGTTATGGCCAAGAAAGACGATGGGTCTCAGGTTCAGCCCGATAACTATTACCCACGAGTAAAGATTGAAACGACCATGGGCGATATCGTGGTTGAGTTAGACAGAAGACGCGCGCCAATTACGGTAAATAACTTTCTTCGTTATGTAGATAAGCGAGCCTATGAAGACACGATTTTCCATCGCATCGTGCCCGGCTTTGTTGTGCAAGGTGGCGGCTACACCGCTGACTTCAATGGCAAGTCAAACTTCCCCGATATATTTAATGAATCAGGTAACGGTTTAACCAACGACCTACACACCATTGCTATGGCAAGACAAAATGACCCGCATACCGCAAACCGACAATTTTTCTTTAATGTGAACGATAATAGCAGCCTAAACCCAGGTAGAGATTGGGGATATGCGGTGTTTGGCGTGATTGTGGAAGGCGAAGATATTGTTGATGCTATGTCAGAAGTAGAGACTGAATACTCAATTCGCCTTAATGCGAATAACGTCCCTCTTGAGTCAATCATTATTAAAAAAATGACTGTCTTGCCACCGCTGTAAAGCTACCTCATTAAAATGAGCGTCAACTATGAAAAAATTAGTGTCCTTATCTTTTAAAGATAAGGACACTTTTTACGATTTAGGAAAGATTCATTTTAAAGACTCGGCGTAGTCTTGTGCTTGAGAAAGTAAGCGTAGAACGTTGTTTCCCCAAATATCCGCTAAATCTTCTTCGGTATACCCTTCGGCCAAAAGCCTTTCTGTTATAAGAGGCAGTGCAGCAACGTCCATCATGCGCTCAACACCTCCGCCTCCATCCCAGTCTGCACCTACACCAGTATGCTTAGGACCCGCAACTTTCAGAATGTGAAGGAAATGCGCCATATAATCTTCGAAGGTGGCACGAACCGCTGGGTGCTCCATATCAATTTGTTTTCGCTTAAGCTTTAATGCCGTGACTTCTCCAGCAGTCATGTCGGCAATATTACCCATTTGCTTAAACAACTCTCCATATGCTTTTTGCCGTTCTGGGTCGCTGGGTAGCTCTGTGAGGTAAGACCCATAAGCGTTTACATGAATAACACCGCCACTTTCAACTAACTTTTTAAGTAGCTCGTCGTCAATATTTCGCGGATGGTCATAGACAGACTTAGTGCCAGAATGAGAAAGAATCACTGGTGTTTTGGACAATCGAATCATGTCTTCTAAAAGCTCATCATGAGCATGTGAGCCATCTAGTATGATACCCAGTTCATTGGCTTTTTTTACCAAGTCCTCTCCCAAAGGAGACAATCCACCATATTGTTGGCCATTGGGGTCGGTTGAGCTATCGCCAAATTGATTATTCTTGAAATGCACAGGCCCAACCATTCGCAAGCCCATTTTGTAGAAGGTTTCCAAGAGACTTAAGTCTTCTCCCAGTGGGTAGGCGTTTTCCATACTGATATAGACAATTTTCTTTCCTTCATCAGTAATCGCTTTTGCATCGCCCGGGTTAGTAGCAAGAGCAAAAGTGTCAGGGTTGGCTTCGACCATCTTATGAATTGCCATCGCTCGCAGCAGCGCCGTATCACGAGCTGACTTGAACCCTTCATTAGTTACTGGCCCTTGTGATGTGTATATAACCCAAAAGCCACCATCTAGACCTCCGGCATCCATTCTTGGCACATCGACCTGAGAAAAGTCTCCATCAACGGTATGGGCATGCATAATGTCAAAGCCCGGCTGCACGAGTAACGCTGGCGTGTCTAAATGGGTGTCCATCACAACCATGGATTCATGAAACGCTTGAGTTTTAGACTCATTACCAGGCGACTGTGCACAAACGCACATTGAAGTCATAGATAAAGAGAAAGCAATCGCACTTAACTTCATACTTTTAACACTCATCATTTAAAAATCCACCGTTACTGTTGCTTGGAATGTACGGGGGCTTAAAGGTCGTCCAAACGAAGAGCCCGTAAAACCGAAAGACATCACTTCTTTATCAAACACGTTATCTACATTAAAACGCAGTCGAACATTTTCTGGCATCCCAAAATTGTTAGGGCCTCCAATATCAACGTAAGCTTGCGCCACCAAATAGCTTTCTAGCTCATACGTTTCGTTGAAGTCGGTATAGCGGATATCTGTATACTTCGCTGAGAAGTTAGCAACCAACCACTCAGTAGGTTCATAAGTTACGCCACCTGTCATTAGCCATTCAGGACTATCGGGTAATTGACTACCAGCAGGATTGCCTGCAAAACCATCCACTAACTCTGCTTTTTTATACGAAATATTTGCATTGAAATAGAGTTTTCTATCGAACATTTCCGGCTGAAAAACACCACTAAACTCAATACCATAAGCTTTCGATGCACCAGCATTCACATAAAAGGTTTCTGGCTGACCTGTCGCAGGATTGATGACGCTACTTGCAATCAAACGATTATCGAAACGTGTGTAAAACAGCGCAACAGCCCCGTTGTAATGCTCACGATTAGTTCTAAAGCCCAGTTCATAGTTGTCTGCTTCTTCACCTTCCGGTGCTTCCACATCAAAACCTACCGCGTTATCAAAGATGTCGTCGGTTCCAGCTGGCAATGCGAAATTTTGCGCGTAGGAAGCAAAAAGCTGATCAGTATCGTTAAGACGATATACTGCCCCCACCATTGGTAAGAAATTATCGGTGTATTCAGCGTCTACTGATTGCGGCCCGTAGCCAGGCTCTCCATCAATTTCATAGTCGTCATAATCGCGATAGCCATCTAATGAATAATCTATAGACAGTGACTTAAAGCCAACCTCCAACAAAAGGTCGTCATCCATCATGCTAAAGTTGTCTTTAATAAAAAGCTGTGTGGTGTCGCGAACCGCGGTGTAGTCGCGCCGATAGTAAGCTACCTCATCAAAGATAACTTCGCCATCTGCACTACCCCC
This sequence comes from Alteromonas sp. ALT199, assembly GCF_018619335.1. GTDB lineage: Bacteria > Pseudomonadota > Gammaproteobacteria > Enterobacterales > Alteromonadaceae > Alteromonas. The sequence continues at coordinate 46,633 of NZ_JAHHDX010000093.1, forward strand.
TGTTTTATTTAAGCGTGCTTGAGTACGATTATAGGTATCTTCTTCAATCCAGCCGCCCGCCTGTAACTTATGATCGCCCATAAACCAGGTCACACTTCCAACAAGGCCTTCACGCTCGCCTCCCACAGTGGACAAACCGTATTGCACCCCTCTAGGATGCACAACGTCAAGACCTGCGGCTGCTTGATCAGTATAAATACTCAATGTATTGGTGTAGCTATCAGGCGAAACTCCATAGCCATTTTTATCTTCATAGTAAGCAGTAACGTCAAGCTGTATTTCGTCTGTTAAGTAAGTGCCAAAGCCTAATGAATAAAGCTTGTCGTCGCGTATATTAATTCTATCTTCGTAATAGCTAGTGCAGTTTGAGCCTGTGAACACAGGCGTAAAATCAGTATCGTCTATAGTCCCATCACCATTGAAGTCATATACTTCAGGCTGCGCTTCTATACACCCTTCAGGAATGCTGTCTAAGTAACTATAGTAATAGTTATCTTCGAAGACTGACGCAGGCGCAGAAGGAGAGTCATAATCAAAGAAATCATTGGCAACATAGGTAGCTTGTATATAGCTGCTGCCAAACTCGTAGAGCGCTTTAGCTTCAATGTGTTCACGGTCAATTGTGCCAGGGCCGCGCCATAACTCTGAATCGGTTTTTGAGCGGCTTACGTAAGCTTTAAATCCGTCAATGTCACCAGTTTCTAGTTTCACGAAAGTTCGTTGTAGATCGAAGTCTCCTGCGGTCACGGCTACCATGCCGCCCATTTCATCTGAAGGTCTTACCGTATTGTATTGCGCAATAGGTCCAAGTGATGCGTAGGTTGGAGCAGATACATCACCCGCACCTGGAGAGGCGATTACGGCCCCTAAATTTTCGTTATCAACATAGCGGAAGATAGGACTACCACCGAAAGCATCAGAACGTCCCATAGGAACACCGTCAAGAACAAAACCCATCTGACTGAGTTGAAAAGCCCTTACCTGCACTGAGTTACCGAACTCATAAAGGCCAAGTGCACCATCAGTTTGCACATTAAAGCCTGGTAAGCTTTCTAGCATCTTCAAGCCTGATATACCTGATGGTGCTGAAAGCAATTCTTCGCGGCTTACCGCAAGTGTATTAGTGGCTTCATCAGTACCAATCGCGATATCCGTTTGTGAAACGCGCCGCCCGGTTACGACAATTTTCTCTTCAGTTTCGGTTTGCTGAGCAGTTGGAGCTTGCTGAGCATGAACGTGCGGTGAGATTAAGACTTGGCCGATGACGCCAGCTAGCAGTGAGTATTTAAAGCTTTTGAGTGTACGTTGTGTTTTCATAGTTGCAGTCTTCTTTATCTATTTTTATTGTCTGATTAGCAACCCTGTTTTTATTCTACGCACTTCCTTTTGCGGTGTTGTACTCAAAGTGTTTTCAACAGCTGTACCAAGACGAAGTTAGGAAGATAAAGATTGGACGAAGTAACATTAAACGGAGATAAGTGACGTTTTGAGAAAAGCCAGATGGAAACAATGGAGAATTAATAACATTTTCATAACAAAAAGATGAAAAGGGATATTTACAAAACGGGCACTTATAAAAGGCAACGCACCAAATTAGACAAAAGTATAACGTCCTTTGGGTAGACTACTAGAAGCTGTTATATCGCCGCCAAGTTTTACAGTTCAAGCCTAAACAAAAGCTGCTTTGGAAAAGTTCTATCGAAGTAAAGGCCCTGCTTATTGAACCCTAGTCGCTGCAATAGCTTTTGCGATGCCTTATTGTCTGGATGCGTCATTGCGGTTAAAAAGCCATACCCTTTAGAAGCAGACCACGCTATAACCTTCCTGCAAGCCTCGTGGCATAAACCGCTTCCTCTTGCTTCAGGCAGCATGGCGAAGCCCAAATCTGGGCATTCAAATGCAAAGCGATTAAATAAACCACAAACTCCTAACGGCTGTTTAGTGTCATTTAACTCAACGGCAAGTAGACCGTACCCCCACTCTTCTCGTTGAGCATTGGTTTTTCCGATGTAGTCACAGGCATCATCTAACGTATTTACATTCTTACTTCCAATGAACTTAAGCCACAGCTCGTCTTGCTGTAACGTTAAAATCCAGCGTTGATCATCAAACGTGAGCGGTCTTAAGGTAATATTATCGGAGGTTAAAATTGATGTTTCTGTATTCACACTAAACTCTCTGCCTAAGGGCATTTGTTACTGCTAAAACTAGCGCTTCGCTAGAATTCTGTCTATATGATCAATAGCTTCATTATTTACTTTTGCTGCGCGCGGGTACTTAGGCTGTGTTCTGTCGTTTACTCTTGGATGCTCCCATAGTGACGTATGCATTACAAATCGTTCTGCTTCTTTAATGCCGCCATGCTCTAGACAACCGGCCATACAGGTATCAATATAGGTTTGGCTAACGGGGAACGCTTCGCTTGCTGGCTCGCAGGCAAGTGTTTCACAAATCCAGAAAGTGAACTGCGCCAATCGCTCATTTAACGCATCTGTTACCTCACCTTGGTGAAGTTGAAAACTAAGCGATTTAGGACTTACTTCAACAAACCGATAGTCTTTTTCGCGCTCCTGTAATGCTGGGTTAATTTGCGTGGGGATAAGCTGAGCGTTCAGCTGGCTATGAGCGTTGGCTACGGCACCTACATAGGTTTGCTCTTCATGAATACTGCGCGTCACCCAAGCCCGTTCGAACCCAGATACGGTTACCGGGATCCCTTTTGTGAAAATGTTCGAGTAGCGCTCTCGACTATCTTTGCTGAGTAAGCTTCCATAACCTAAAACCATGTGTTTTTCGGTTTGCGTACTTAACCATGTAGCTATCTCATTCATTTTCACCTCTACTTCATAGCCGCTTCATCATCACTATTTTAGGGCTGTTTATGTTTACTGTTTATATTTACTGTGCATAACCCCAAGAAAGAATTGTTTTACGCATCTTTTCATACTGCATAAATTTTTTTCACACTCCATAAATAATAAAGGCGATGTAACAAGTTACACCGCCTTTGTTTACTACAGTAAAGTTGTTAATTAAAACAAAGCTCTCACACCCATAGTAAAGTTTCTACCTGGAAGCGGTGCTTGGTCTTTTAAGAAAGACGTATGAACACGGGCTTCTTCATCAGTCAGATTTTCAGCACGGGCAAACACTACCCAGTCGATACCTTGCGAACCAAACTCGTATTGAACGCTAGCATTAACTAGTGTGTAGCCATCGGTTGAGGTTTCAAACGACGCTACTTTGTCTTGATCGTCGTACCATGTAAAGCCCACGTCAGCACTTAAACCATTGTTCACATAGCTTAATTCACTACCAAAGCGCATAGGTGGCGTGCGCGGAAGGTTGTCATCTTCTACTTCAGCGCGAATGTAGTCACCAAATACAGTTAAACGTAGCGTGTCTGTTAAGTCTACGTAAGTTTCTGCTTCAAAGCCCCATATGTCAGCGTCAGCCTGCTGGAAGTAATAAACCGGCGTGCCCTCTTCATCGCTGTGCTCTTCTTCAAGCTCGTCGTGCTCTTCCTCATGTTCGTGTTCGCTTAGGGCAAGCAATCCCGTGCTCGACTGGAATATATAGTCATCAGCCTGATTGTAGAAGAAAGATGCGCTGTAGCCCCAGCTTCCGGTAAATTTACGGAAAGTAATATCTAAGTTAGTGCTAACTTCCTCGTTAACGCTTCTTAAGTCTTCTTCAATATGACCTTCTTCGTCCATATCGAATACCAGACCCACTTCGTAGCTTTGAGTTGCTAAGTGCTGACCTGCAGAGAAAAGTTCTTGCTGGCTAGGCGCGCGTTCGCTGCGTGATAAAGTCACTGCAATTGAGTGCCCTTCCTGGTATTCCCAGTTGGCGCCTGCTGAAAGCGACAAGCTGGTAAAGTCATAATCTGGGAAGTTGAAAGCAACAGCGTGCTCTTCATGTTCTTCATCCTCATGCTCTTCATCATGCTCTTCGCCTTCGTGTTCCTCATCTTCATGCTCATCATGTTCTTCATGTAAAACATCAAGCTCTACTTCGCTTGCTTCAGCATCTAAAGTCGTGCGCTCAAGTCGGCCACCTAGTTCAAAGGTAACGTCACCTACTTTTTTCTGCTCAACTACATAAAGTGCATAACTTGAAGTGGTATTGGCTGGAGTGAAAGCTTCTTCGCCCACCGCATTGTAATCGCTATGATTAAACTGTAGCCCGAATACGCCGTGCCACCCGTTCACTTCCTCATGGTAAGCAGACAGGCGGATGTCGCTTGATTCGTTTGTAAATACAGTACCTGGTTCACCATCTTCAATTTCGGCATGCTCATAGTCGGTATAAGCAGCCGCAAATTTTAGGTTAGTTAGCCCTTCGAAAGGAGAATGCCATTCACCGGCAGCTTGGTAGCGGGTCATATCTACGTCAAGTAGAACGCCTTCTTCTTCATGATCGTGATCGTCTTCGTCGTGGTCACCATCAAGCTCATCATGCTCATCTTCGTCATGTTCTTCTTCGTGCCCATGACTGTGACCTGGTACGCCATATTCGTTGTCTAATTGCTCAACTGCGAAACCGAAGTAACCTTCTTCAGCCACGTAAGATAAACCTGCAACGATGTTGCGGGTCTCCATGGCACTACTTTCCAGTTCACCGTTTGGCTCGTCTTCATCAGGTTCGATTGATGCAAAACCTGGGATATCTGCATTGTCTGTGTCACGATAGAAACCATCAACATGCCACACAATATTACCGCTGCCACCAGTCACGTCTGCACGGGTGTAAGAACCATCATTCACTGTGCTGTAGCTGGTTTCCGCTTCGCCTTCTACGCCGTCTACTTGGTACTGGGGAATTCGTTTATCAACCACGTTAACAACGCCACCAATGGCGCCACTACCGTATTGGAGTGTTGCAGGGCCTCGAAGCACTTCCACCTGCGTTGCGCTTGAAAGCGTTGTCGCAACGTTATGATCTGGCCCAACGCGAGATACGTCAGAAACATCTAGGCCGTTTTGAACTATCTTTACGCGTGGACCATCGTTACCGCGAATAACTGGGCTGCTTGATACTGGACCGAAATACGTGCTGTGTACACCCGGCGCGTTTTTAAGGGTCTCGCCTAGGGTTGGCGCTTCAATTTTGCGCAGTTTTTCAGCGCCGATAACAGTTACAGGCGTAACCGATTCAAGTACAGATGATTGAAGCGCATTAGCGGTTACAACAATATTTTCGACAGATGCTGGCTGTAAAATAAAGTCGACGTTTTGATCTGCGTTTACGTCACCTAAGTCGTTATCCCCATGGATATAATTTGAAGAATAAACATGTAAATGTATATGTGGCTGCTTAACATCGTCAAAACGGTACACACCGTTCACATCGGTGTAAGCTACGCGGCGGCTGCCTTCAATTTTAACTTCTGCACCAGCTACAGGTTGGCCAGCAGTATCGGTTACTTTTCCAGTTACTGTGGTGGCATACACAGGCGCACTTAACAGCCCTGCTATGGACAAACTTAGCAGTGAACGCATTTTCATGGGTATTCCTCTGAGGATGTTATAACATTATTTAGTGATGTTATAACATTTTTCAGCATTGACCTGCTTATGTCAACAGCAGCCCAGCGTATCTTCCTCTTGTTCTAACGTAATTTAATGTTTCGTGACTATCTAATACCAGTCCGCATAGATCATTACCTATGCGGACTGGTATAGGTGCAAAGTTACGACTTTTCGCCCATATATACGCAATAAGCGCCTAGGCTCTGCTTACACTAAAGTTAATGACCTCTTTAATATGTGACGCGCCTGTTTTTAACATAAGTAATCTATCGATACCCATGGCTACGCCAGCACATGCGGGCAACCCCGCATCAAGGGCTCTTAAAAAATTCTCATCAATAGGCTTTGTAGGTAACCCGTTTTCTTTGCGCTTTTCATTATCCGTTTCAAAGCGCAGCCTTTGCTCTTTTGCCGCATTTAGCTCGTGGAAGCCGTTGGCAAGTTCTGCGCCTTGGTAATACACCTCAAAGCGTTCAGCAACCCGTTCATCAGCTGGGCTTAACTTTGCAAGCGCTGCCTGAGAGGCCGGAAAGTTGTAGACAAAACAAGGCCGCTCAATACCAATTTTAGGCTCGATAACATAGCTGAATAACAGTTGTAATTTGGTGTCATAGCTCAGATTTTGCGGCGCATGAATATCTATATTCCGTTCTTTCATTGCCTTTAGCAACACGTCGTCATCAGCACTTAAAGGGTCAATATTCAAATAGCGTTGAAAGGCTTGCTGATAAGTCAATTTATCGGCAGGAGCGGTGTTTAAGGTTTCTTGCAATAAAGCGTCCACTTCATCCATTAGGGCGAAATGATCAAAGCCTAAGCGATACCACTCTAGCATGGTAAATTCTGGGTTGTGCCAGCGGCCTTCGCCTTCATGGCGAAATGCCTTACACACTTGATAAATACTGCCGCTATCAGCGCACAGTAAACGCTTCATGGCATATTCTGGCGAGGTCTGAAGATACAACTTACTTGGCTTACCAGATGAGGCAAAATTAAACTGTGTATCAAACGCATCTAGATGTTCATCGGTAACTGTGCCGTTTGAAAGTAAAGGCGTGTCTACCTCTAACACGTTTCTTGCGTAAAAAAACTCTCGGATGGTTCTGAGTAATTCTGCACGCGCTACACGCGCATCATGTTTGGTAGTCGGCTGCCAAGGTTGCATGTATTAAAACCTAAATAGTAAAGCTTAAACAAAAAACCGGTACACAAGGCACCGGCTTTCATACGTAAACAATATGCGCGAATAGCGCTCTAGTTTTCGCTATTATTTCTGCGCGCGAGACACATATTCGCCAGAGCGCGTATCAACACGGATAACTTCGCCTGTTTGCACGAATAAAGGAACGCGAACAACTGCGCCTGTACTAAGTGTTGCTGGCTTACCGCCTGTACCCGCTGTATCACCTTTAAGGCCAGGGTCCGTTTCAGTGATTTCAAGCTCAACAAAGTTTGGTGGCGTTACTGTGATAGGTGAACCGTTCCACAGTGTAATAGTACAAACGTCGTTTTCTACCAACCACTTTGTATTCTCGCCCACTGCTTTTTCGTCTGCAGCGATTTGTTCGAATGTATCATTATTCATAAAGTGGTAGAATTCGCCGTCGGTGTACAGGTAGGCAAGCTCCGTATCCATTACGTCAGCGCCTTCTACTGATTCACCTGAGCGGAAAGTTTTTTCTAAAACTTTACCTGAAATAAGCTTACGGATTTTTACGCGGTTAAACGCTTGGCCCTTACCCGGCTTTACGTATTCGTTTTCTAGAATGTTGCAAGGTTCGCCGTCCAGCATGATTTTCAGGCCGCCTTTGAACTCGTTAGTGCTGTAATTAGCCATAATTCCTCTGTCTAAACATAAGGTACAAAAAGTTTCGTGGAACAAATAATACCTAAAAAACCGATTTCTGTAGAGCATAACTGGCAAAAAGAATTGGCAAGTAGCTATACCGACCCTGCAAAACTGTTGCAGCACTTAGATTTAGACGAAGAAAAATACGCACAACATATTAAAGCCCGTCGCCTTTTTCCTATGCGTGTTCCACGACATTTTGCAGACCTTATGGAAAAAGGGAACCCTAACGATCCGTTGTTTTTACAAGTCATGCCACTTAGCGACGAATTCCTGACCTCTAAGGGTTACAGCGAAGATCCGCTAGATGAGCATGACACGGCAGGCAAAGGTATTTTACATAAATACGATTCTCGTGTGTTATTGATGGTACGCACCGGTTGTGCGGTTAACTGCCGCTACTGTTTTCGTCGCCACTTCCCTTACGCCGACAATGCAGTAAGTAAAAACCAGTGGCTAGATGTGCTTGAATATCTTCGCGGAAACAGCAAGATTAATGAGGTGATTTTTTCCGGTGGCGATCCGCTCATGGCAAAAGACGATCATTTATCGTGGCTAGCTAATGAAATTGCAACAATCCCTCATGTAAAACGCCTGCGCATACATAGCCGTTTGCCCGTAGTACTACCAGAAAGAATTAGCCATAACTTTGTTAAATGGTTTACCGCGCTGCCTCTTCAAAAAGTGCTGGTGCTGCACGCGAACCACGCGAATGAAATGTCTGAGCCCTTAAAAACTCGACTTCGCACTTTGCGAGACAAGGGCGTAACCTTACTCAATCAGTCGGTATTACTTAAAGGCATTAATGATTCTGGCGAGGCAATTAGTAACTTAAGCGAGTCACTTTTTGAAGCGGGTGTCCTGCCTTACTACTTACACGTGTTAGATAAAGTACAGGGAGCTAGCCATTTTTACGTAAGCGATGATGAAGGTCGTCAAATTATGGAAGAAGCGATAAAACGCCTGCCAGGCTTTTTAGTGCCAAAACTGGTGAGAGAAATTGGCGGTCAACCCGGCAAAACGCCTATCGACTTACATTTGCATCCGTAACTTACGCGTAGGTATCGATGTTGGCGCCTAACGCGGGGTTTGAAGATGACGATTTTGGTACGTCAGCAGCTGATTCCAGCAGCTGAAGCGACGCTTTACCCTCTTGCTCTTGTTGGCTTTTTGCCAACTTAAGAGAGGCCAACTCAAGTGACGCACCGGACGCTCCAGAGGCACTAGTACCTTGTAGATCCATACCATTTTCCTTTGTTGCTTGTAGCAAAGTAAAAAAATGGGCAGAATTGCCCACCCTTACAGCATGTTGAATTTTACGTATAGACCGTAAACTACAACACATTATAGGTTATCGGCCTTGAAAGGCGAAACTTTAACCATTATTACCTGTAAGGTATATAAGCGGATTGCTCTAAGAGACAACAAATACTTAGTTACAAGCTTAATACATAGATTTTAGACACTTAGAAACAAAAGGCGTGACCAATGCAACAAAGCCAAGAGATGCAAGCTGTCCATCAACAACTTCAAGAAACACTTCAAACGCTGCACCGTAAAGCCGTTGATGCCGACCAAGTTTTAGATAGCTTACAGCGCGATCAAAAAGGTAAGTTTGCAGCCGTATTCGCTGACGATAGCGGTTTTACCACATCAGCCAAGCGCTTTGGCCCTTATGTGCAAGAGATTGCAAATGACTGGCAGGCACTGAAAGACTTAGATGACGATGCGGCCAAACAAGCTTTGGCACCAATGGTTAAGAAAATTGAATTAGCACTTGTGACTATTGCACAGTTTCAACAGTCTCTTGCTAAAAAGTAGCGTAGAACTGCAAAGCTGTTTCGAGTAATAAAAGAAAGCCCTCTTTGATTCGCGGGCTTTCTTTGAATTAGCTTCTCACTTACGGCGCACTCTCACACACCTTAGCGCTTATTTTTGATAAAGCGGTAGCAAGCTAATTCTACGCTTAATTTCCTGTACTTCTTTTAAATACTCATTACTGTCCACCCGCTGATACTGCTCGGTAAATGCTTTCTTACTCAAGCCTTCAGGCAGCCCATCGATAGGCGGGATAATTTCAAGTTCACTTTGAATGCGCGCCATAGCATTTTGCACACCCATCGCGGTGCTTGGGTTAGTAGCAACCTTTGCAAACTCAGTGCCCGACATATCTGCCGCTAAATCTATAAAGCTATAGCCCGAACCGCCGTTCCCGCGATCCATTAGCTCTTTGAACTCTCCAATCGCTAACGACATACCTTGTTCAGCCATTAGCTCCAATGCTGCAGATATAATAAAGTGACGGGCCAAATCGTTGCGTTTATGTAGCACAGCACCTCTGCGGGGTTTTAATGCCTTTTCGGAGTCCGGCTGAATGTCGCCCACCAAGGTACCAACTCGATGATGTCCCACGTAAACTGCCAAGGCTAAGATCACTGCGTTATTGTGCAATACTGCATCATCAGGTGTTTTGCTTTGCTCTCTTGCCCTTGCCATCCCTTCGCGTAAGTATTCTATGAGAGATACCGGCTTGTTTGATAAGGCTATTTCTCTTCCAGACAAGTAACGTAGGTAGTACGCGGAAAGCTGCTGAAGTTCGGTCTGCTCGCTTACCGACATGTTCGAAGCCACTACGTTTAACTCGCTTAGCAATTCATCTAAGCGCCCAACATCAAGGGTAAGCTCGCCGCGACCCATGGTCACTCGCTCAACCCGTGATAACGCAATAGTCGCTATCTCCGATTGCGTATAAGAGTTCACCGTGCGCTCTAGAAACCCCAGTAAAAAACGCCCCGGAATGGTTAGGTCTCCAACTTGGACTTGTTCTATACGCAAGCTATCGCCAGGCAGTACGAGTGCTGATGCATTAACGTAATAACCCGTATCATTAATAGCGTAAGTAATGTTAATTGTTCCCGCCAATGGAGTAATGTTTACCACCCCTTTAAACTCAGGTAAGGCCCGCTGTAACACCCCCACCAAGCTCTCGACTTGCGTTTCGGTAAGCGCAACTTGATGGCCTTCCTCTCTGCGGGAAAACGCCTGTTGAAGCTGGCTAAGGAGTTCGTTAACACTATCAGCACCATCGAGTTGCGTAGGCGCTGTCGACGCAACTAGTGGCGCTTTTTGCACAGCCATAATGGTAACCGTAGCTACGCCTACTACAAGCAACACAACAATGATGGCAATAGAAATCAAAAGCCATTTTACGCTACGCAAAATCATGAGAAATTAGCTTTACCTGTTATTACAGTTAATTAAAAATGGGTTAGTGCCTTTAGCGTTCTTCGTTGTGCGGTAAACAACAATGTGCTCTAAGGCGCTGGTTATACTACGTTATCTATTTTCGCGCCACCAGTAACAAGTGGCACGACAAGTTGGTAATTAGTCACTACTGAAATGGTTAAGGAGCAAACTCGCAGTCCACCCAGTCTTTTAAGCTTGTATAACGCGCAGTGGCGCCAGACAGGTCATGATGCTTCGACAAGTCCGTAGGTATCACCACGCAGGCTAAGTTAGCAGCAAGTGCCGCTGTCATTCCGGTTTGCGTATCTTCAATTGCTACACATTCACTAGGCATTTTACCTAGTTTGTCCATAGCAAGAGCGTAACAGTCTGGCGCTGGCTTACTATGTTCAACGTCTTCAACGGCAACCACACAGGAAATATAATCACTCAACTCATATTGAGATAGGGTTTTCTCCACCGACTTTTTACTTCCCCCAGTCACAATACCAATGGTATAGCCGTCGCTTGCGCGTTGGATAATGGTTTCCTTAGCAAACGGCATTAAGGGAAACGCCTGTTTGTCTAAGTAGTCGCTAATGCTTTTGTGTTTCTGCTGTGCCAGCTGGCTTGGCGCTATATCGATATTAAAATGTTCAACTAAGTCGACAGCATTTTGCTTCACTGGAATACCCGCCATCACTTCACAGTAAAAATCCGCGCTAAGCTCAACATCGTACTCCAGCAAAATGTCTTTCCAGAGGTCAAAATGTACGGTTTCTGAGTCAATAAGGGTGCCATCGTGGTCAAATAATAGCGTTGTGGTTTTATCGCCTATCGCTAACTGACGTGTTGATGAAGATACTGAATGCAATGCCAAAATAAACCTCCTTGCTATTAAAATTAAATATCGGTTGTGAAAACATATTGGGCGCAATCGATACCGAAAAAACGATAACACCTATTGGTTATTAAACGTGTAGCACTTTATTAATGATATTTGAAATTGCGCTTGTACCAGAACAATACCAGCCCTGTGGTACACTGAATCTTTCACGAACTAGAACATTTTCAACGTGGAGCTGATTGCGTGCTTTACCACATTTTAGGCTTTGCCAGTGCCGCACTATTTTTACTAACGTGGTTAGGATTATGGTCACAAATTAAAGCTATGACGCACCATCAAGTGTCCGTTACAAGCGAGAAAAGCGATGCGAACCACAGCCTGTCGCTAAACCAGTTTGGGTCCAGCTATTTTGCGTTTTTCTCTATTTTCCTGTTTGGTATTTCGGTAGAGCCTTTTAACCACTACTTGGTATGGACGCGTTTTGGCGCCCTCATTCTAACCCTGGTAATCATTTGGAAAATATGGCAACACAGGCGTACTACAATTTCAGGCTACGTTGCCATGATTGCGCTATTTACCCTTGTCGGAGGCACTCTTTCCATTGCTTTTCGCCCTTTCCCAACGCTTGCACAGCTTGGCGCAAACACCCTAATGCTGGTTGTTACCGTCATATTATTTCAAGGCTCACTGCATCAATGGCTTGTGTTGCAGCGCAGACAAAAAGTAGGCTCGCTGTCCTTTGCGCTATTTCGTAATATATTGATAAAAGACGTTAGCACCTTAATGTTCGGCCTAACAATGCCATTGAGCCAAAGCTGGCCACTACTTATCTTAAATGGCACCAGTGTAATTATGCGGGGCAGTATTTTATTGCAGATGCACAAACTAAAACGCCGAGAACTCCTTGCGTCAGAATAGTATCTCGGCGTATACCAGTTATTTTAGTGTAGCGAGGCATAGGTTTGTCTAGCTAAGCACTGTTTTGATCAATGTTTTCGGTACCAATACTGTAAATCAGCACCAACGCGACGCGTTACAGTACCACTTCGGCCATATTACCTTTGCTTTCAAGCCATGTTTTGCGGTCGCCAGAGCGCTTCTTAGCAAGCAGCATGTCCATTAGCTCCATCATCTCTTCAGCATCTTCAATAGTCAGCTGAACAAGACGACGGGTGTTAGGATCCATGGTAGTTTCGCGAAGCTGTAACGGGTTCATTTCACCCAAGCCTTTAAAGCGCTGAACGTTTACTTTGCCCCGTTTCTTTTCCGCTTCGATGCGATCCAGAATGCCCTGCTTTTCACCTTCATCTAGCGCATAGTGTACTTCTTTGCCTATGTCTATTCTAAATAGAGGAGGCATAGCAACGTAAACGTGGCCCTGATTTACAAGCGTTCTAAAATGCCTTACAAATAGCGCACATAACAAAGTCGCAATGTGCAGCCCATCAGAGTCAGCATCAGCTAGAATGCAAATTTTTCCGTAGCGCAAACCAGACAGGTCAGTCGAATCAGGGTCAATGCCCAGCGCAACTGAAATATCGTGAATTTCCTGTGATGCGAGTACCTGAGAAGAGTCAACTTCCCAACTGTTCAGAATTTTACCGCGCAGCGGCATAATTGCCTGAAACTCTCTATCTCGCGCTTGTTTGGCCGAGCCGCCCGCCGAATCGCCCTCTACTAAAAACAGTTCAGAGTAGGAAATATCTTGGGATGAGCAGTCGGTTAGTTTGCCCGGTAGTGCAGGCCCTTGTGTCACCTTTTTACGAGCAACCTTTTTAGTTTGGCGCAAACGGCGCTGTGCATTATTAATACACATTTCAGCTAGCGCTTCAGCAATTTCAGTGTGCTGGTTTAGCCAAAGGCTGAACGCGTCTTTCACTACACCTGATACAAACGCACTCGCCTGACGTGAAGACAAGCGCTCTTTGGTTTGCCCCGCAAACTGCGGGTCCTGCATTTTAGTTGACAGGATATAAGCACAGCGGTCCCAAATATCGTCTGGCGATAGCTTAACGCCACGGGGCATTAAGTTTCTAAACTCACAAAATTCGCGCATTGACTCTAGCAAGCCTTGGCGCAGCCCGTTAACGTGTGTACCGCCTTGCGCAGTAGGAATAAGGTTTACGTAGCTTTCCGTTACCAAATCACCACCTTCGGGCAGCCACATCACGGCCCAATCGGCAGCTTCTGTATTACCACGGAATGTGCCCACAAATGGAGTATCTGACGGTAAAGTCTCAAACTCTTCTACCGCTTGATATAGGTAGTCTTTAAGACCATCTTCGTAATACCACTCTTGGCTTTCTTTGGTAATTTTGTTGTCAAAGCGAATGCGCAAACCTGGGCTCAATACTGCTTTGGCACGCAGATTATGCACAAGGCGACTAACTGAGAATTTTGCAGAATCAAAATATTGCGGGTCGGGCCAAAAATGAACACGCGTACCTGTGTTTCGCTTGCCGCAGGTATCGATAACTTGTAAGTCTTCTACTTTGTCACCGTTTTCAAAAGCAATTTGATAAACGTTACTGTCTCTTCGAATTGTCACTTCTACGCGATTTGAAAGCGCGTTAACTACCGAAATCCCTACTCCATGAAGACCACCTGAGAAAGCGTAGTTTTTATTTGAAAACTTACCTCCCGCGTGAAGCTTACACAAAATAAGCTCTACGCCCGATATCCCCTCTTCAGGGTGAATATCTACCGGCATACCACGACCATCGTCGATAACTTCCAACGATTGGTCTTCATGCAGAATAACTTTGATGTTAGAGGCATGCCCAGCGAGCGCTTCATCCACACTGTTATCGATGACTTCCTGTCCCAAGTGATTCGGGCGGGTAGTGTCGGTATACATACCAGGACGGCGTTTTACGGGGTCAAGGCCGTTTAAAACCTCGATAGCTTCTGAATTGTATTGATTTGACATAGTTATGGTTATTATTTAAGCCAGCGATAAGGAAAGAAAGCACACAGTGCTATGGTTAACTAAAATAATCACAGCACTGCTCTGCTGTATAATTGATGTTAGCAGGGCTAGTTGAGACTGGCAATGCGCTTATTTAAGCAAAAACTCGGCTATAGCGGGCAAGTGATTTTCGTAGCCTACAAAGCTGTGATCGCCACCTTCTTCAATAATCAAGTGACTTTGCGCGTACTTATCGGCAGCCAAGCGGTAATCCAGCGTTTCATCTGCGGTCTGAAGCAACACCTTGTAATTGCTTGGTTGTTTAATTAAAGCAGCGTCTAACGCTTGAATTACCCCCATATCACTTTCTACTATTTCAAACTTTTCTTTGCTATAAGGGTTTTCATGGGCACCGATAAAGTTTCGCAACAACTCGTACGGGCGTACCGCTGGATTAATTAGCACGGCTTTACCACCAAACTTTTCAAGCAAAAACGTAGAGAGATACCCCCCCATTGAACTACCAATAAGTTTAAGCCCGTTTTCGAGCAATGCTGGCGTGCTTTCAATAACCTCTAATAACTGTCTTTCTACTTTACTGGGAAAATTAGAAAGTTCGGGAATATGTAAGGTAACGTTTGTGTGATGCTGCTCAAAATACGTTTTTGTAGCTTGCGCTTTGATGGACTGTGGTGAACTCAAAAAGCCGTGAAGATATAAAATGTGCTGCATACTATTCTCTATTACTTGTTCTGTTTGGCATTTTTTTAGCGTTAAGCGAAAATAGGTAGCAACCTCAATAGAGAACGCTGCCTACTCTTTCCCGGACAAGCTATACCAGCCTAAATCGATACCGTCAAAGCTCAACTCGATTAACCACAACATCCACCGAGCCGTCATCCATCAAATTAACAACCTGATACCCCGACGCTTCGTTGCTTACTCCAAATTCAGATTGCATTTCCCATTGCCAGCAAGTGGATGGACTGCCGTAAGAAGGCGTATTGTTCGCACCTATGATCTGACGTAGTGGCGAATGCACATGCCCGTGAATCAAAGCTTTTATTTGCGGATGTTCTTCTGTGAGCGTTACAACACGCTGCGCGTTGGACAAAAAGTGCTTATCCATCCAACTGTTCGAAGGCAATATGTGGTGATGAAGTGCAATAAGATGATGAATTTGGGCGGACTTCGCTAGCGACTGCTTTATTGCCTTTAAGTCGTTTTCTTTTACCTCACCGGCGGCCGTGTATTTGTCGTCGGTGGCGCGAGTATCTAAGCCATGTATTTGCCAATTGGATAAGCTTATGGGCTTAGAGCTTTTCAAGTGCCGATTGCCCACATATTTCTCGAAATATGGATTATTGTCGTGGTTACCGGCCAGTACAAACCACTCTATATTAGCGCGCTCAATACATTGATGCATTAACGATGCAAAAAGTTGATAGCTTTCAGCTGAATTGTCGCCGCTAATATCACCTGTAACAAGCACTATAATTTTTTGATGTTTATTCTGCTTCGCTTCCTGTTCTATCCCGCCAGCAGCGTCGTGAAGCTTTTGGTTTTTGGTATCAGCGCTGTTACCTACGTACTTTTGAACATCGCTAAGCACACGCGCCAGCGAATGATAAGGTGCAATACCCGCATATGCCGCCTTATCTTTGTCCTTAAGTAAGTGGCAATCACTCAATTGTATAAGTGTTATCACGCTTCAGAAATAACGTTCGAGGAGTGTTGCAAACAGAAGTTTAACCACTCAGCTAGAAAGATATTTACCATATGCTTCTCGTTGCGTTGACGCATCTTGTTATTAGGGTAGTCATAAGAAGGCTGTAACGCCCCCGTGTTCTGACTATTTATCACTTCTGCCATGCGAGCATCGTGATAAAGGCGCACCGTCATCACAGGCGTTAAGTAAGAAGGCATATCTTTTGTTGTTTGTTTAATACTCAGTGTGCTCGTGTAGCGGGCAGACTCTACAATTCGAATCTCGTAAGACAGACCAGTAGCGACAGAAAACTCATACCTTAGGTCTTCCGTATCGCAGTCAGGCAAAATTCTTAGAACATGGGAATAGTTCAGTTCGCAAAGTGCCTGCATTGATGGAAGATGAGGAATGTATTTTCGTTGATTGCGTTGTGTCACGATGACTGCCATTGCTCCAGAAGTTGTGTTTTATGCATAAAGAACCATTGTAGCGCAATTACCGCTGCGGCGTTGTCAATATGGCCATTTTCCAGCCATTCAAGAGCGGTATTCTCTTTTACACGGTGCACTTTAATGTCTTCAGACTCGGTTTCTAGGCCGTGAATGCCTTGTGCCAAGCTAGCATCAGTCTTTGCTATAAATATATGTAATCTTTCCGTGGTGCCGCCTGGGCTCGATAAATAACTTAATGCCTTGGTCAAGTTTTGTAACTTTATTCCCGCCTCTTCCATCGACTCTCTATGACATACATTTTCTGGAGTTTCTCCTTTATCAATCATGCCGGCGATAATTTCTATTAACCAGGGGCTTGAAGATGTGGCTAATGCCCCAATTCTTACTTGCTCGATTAGCACGAATTCTTGCAGAATAGGGTCGTAGGGTAAAACGCCCACAGCATGACCGCGTTCAAAAATTTCGCGTGTAACTGTGTCGCTCCATTCTCCATTAAAACACTTGTGCTTAAATTGATACTGATTCATGGTAAAGAAACCACGATACACTGGCTTAACGTCGGTGATTTCGACATCATTTGAGGTAAATGAAAGGAATTCCTTGCTCATTTGCTGACACTTATGGTTCAAATAGATTTATCATACATAGTACATTTACACACCAACCATGTATACGCATGAAAAATGCGAAATGGCGTGTGAACGAATAACAGAAAACTCATATTACAAGTCGTCTATTACTATAATAATTGCGTGGGTAGATCACATATTCTGTTACAGTTAATCGAATACTGTTACGAGTTTGGACTTTCGGTTTGTGGTTGAATTTTCATACACTTGGTTTTATTAAGTCGTCTTAACGAATAAACGACGACACAACTTGAACACAACAGGAAGACGTAAGCATGAAACGAACACTTCTGTCGCTGGTTATCGGTGTTTCGATGACAACTGGTGCATTAGCCGATGACCTAGTGCAGGTTTATCAACAAGCACTAGCGAACGACCCATTGGTAAACCAAGCGAAAGCGCAACGTGATGCTGCGTTTGAAGGGATTAGTATTAGTCGCGCAAGCCTATTACCTCAAATTTCAGGCTCTGTAGGCTATACCATGTCTGATTCTGAGCGTTTTCAACAGGCAGCTGGAGACAACGGTCTTCAGGTATTCACGACAGATACAGAAGTCGATACCATCGATTACGGTTTAACGCTTTCAATGTCGCTGTACGACCACGCTAACTGGCTGGGTCTAGACCGCGCAGAAAAAATTGCCGAGCAAACTGACGCACAGCTTGCTGCAAGCATGCAGGACGTGATTGTACGTACTGTTACTGCTTACTTTGACGTTTTGCGCGCCCGTGACAACGTAGAGTTTGTAGGTTCAGAAAAACGTGCGATTGAACGCCAACTAGAACAAACCCGTCAACGTTTTGAAGTGGGCCTAACTGCTATTACTGACGTGCATGAAGCGCAAGCAAACTACGACAGTACCGTCGCCCAAGAGATTCAGGCTAAAAACGAACTTGAATTTGCCCTTGAAGCGCTGCGCGTTATTACAGGTAAATATCACGACCGTCTTTATGGTTTAAATAAAGATAATTTCTCAGCCACAATGCCGGTACCTGAAACCGTAGACAGCTGGCTAGAAACCGCCCAAGACAAAAACCTAGCATTGTTGGTGGACCGTTTAGCCATGGATGTGGCTAAAGAAGACATTGCCATTGCACGTTCTGGTCACCTACCCACTCTATCTTTGTCAGGCAGCTATGGCCGCTCTAAAGACGATGTAGACGCAGAAATTCTTAACGATGATGGCTCTACGACCCCATTTGGTTATGAAACGCCTTATCTAGATAGTAAGTCAATTGGTGTTACATTAAGCGTACCTATTTACCAAGGCGGCAGTGTTAGCGCACAAACATCACAAGCGAAGTACAACTACGTTGCTGCGAGCCAAGCTGCTGAGCAAACGTACCGTCAAACAGTACAGTCGGTTCGTAGCTCGTTTAACAATGTTAAAGCGTCTATCTCGACTATTCGCGCTCTTGAACAGTCAGTTGTGTCGGCAGACAGCGCACTTAAAGCAACAGAAGCCGGTTTTGATGTAGGTACACGTACTATTGTTGATGTACTTGATAGCACGCGTAATCTGTTTGATGCACGTCGTAACCTTGCTGGTGCACGCTATGACTTCATTCAGTCTGTTATTACGCTTAAGCAAGCGGCTGGAACCCTTACAGGTGAAGATGTGGCTATGGTCAACCGCGGTCTTAAGCCGGTAGAGAGCAATAACAACCAATAGGTTGTTTATACCGCTAAGTAAGCATTTGAGTACGACATAAAGAGGGTGGCGACTGGCTGCCTTTTTTTGTGCCTATGTCGGTATTTGAAATTGGTGATTTGAGGATTAGCAGGATTATCTACTCGCTATTTTGCGCAAGAAAACTTCTTTAATGCGCCTAACAACTGCCGATATTCATCACATAATGCTTCAGCGTTTTGCTTAGTCATTACAAAATTAGACAAACGCGTTGAAACGGCGCGTAATTTTTCTTGCAACAGCTGTAACTCATCATCCATGATTATGCCCCTAAAATATTGTTACCTTTGACGATGTTAGTTCTGCAGGATTAGTGGCTTTAAAAAAGCTTACCTGCCCCTACATTATTGGCACGTAAAGCGTGCAAACAACTACTTTAGTATAACGCCAACTAGGTTTACGACAAGCCTCTTGGCCAAACGATTTTTTCTTGAGTGATAAATAAAAATGCAAGCCTCTGAACTACAAAATAAATTTGAGCGCATAAGAGCAAATAAATGGTTTGAAGCCTTTGTTATCAGCGTCATTGTTATTTCAGCGCTACTCGTTGGTGCGAAGACCTATGAACTGCCTACCGGTATGTCATCGGTTACATTGTTTCTGGACTGGTTTATCAGCGCATTCTTTTTAACTGAAATAACCATTCGGTTTTTAGCAGAGAAACGAAAGCGTTATTTTTTTAAAAGTTTCTGGAACTGGTTCGACACACTCATTGTAATTATCAGCCTTATTCCGGCAGACGATACTGAACTTGCGCTGATCGCTCGTTTAGTTCGAGTATTCCGTGTGCTTCGTATGATTTCAATCATTCCAGAGCTTAGAATATTGCTCGTTTCTTTAGTCAAGGCCTTGCCTCAGCTAGCTTATGTCATGCTGTTGATGTTTATCATCTTCTACATATACGCTGCGGTGGGCAGTACGCTATTTGAGAATATTAACCCTGTTCTGTGGGGTGACATTACTATCTCTATGCTGACACTCTTTAGGATCATGACCTTCGAAGATTGGACAGATGTGATGTATGAAACCCAAGAAGTGTACTCACTAAGCTGGATTTTTTACTTAACCTTTATCTTCTTTACCGCATTCGCTTTTCTAAATATGGTTATCGGCATTGTGGTAAACGTGATGGAGAGGGAAAACGAGAAAGCACGGGCAGAAAAAGAGGCAGCCTTGCTTGAAGAGCAAATTGCGCAAGGTCACATTGAGCCTACATTGCATGATGTTATGAGAGAGCTGCGCGAACTTAAAGCTCAAGTCGCATCGCAAAATAGCAAAGCGTAAATAACTAAGGCAACAAGAACGCAGGTGGTAAATCAGCAGTTACCTAAGCAGACGATTAAGTAAGAATAAAAAGAAGGCCACTTTAAAGTGGCCTTCTTTCATTTCAATTTTTGCTGCACAAGAAAAATAAAGGTGTTAGCTAAAACCTTTATTAAAGCGCCTTATACGCCGTATTGCTGCTTAAGGCTTTCTGCTCTTTGCTTTGCAGCCTCAGAGTTAAACTCTCTACTTGCTAAGCGTCGCTTTGCTAACGCCTTTTTATCCAGTTCAAGCAACAAAGCTACGTGATTTAAATACACGTCATCATTAGCAATGGGGCCCGTTGATATTTGCTCATACAGTTTTAGCGCCTCTTCTTTCTCGCCTTTAGCGATATGAATTTGAGCTAACGTATCAACGGCATCTGCGTTTTCACGCTGCAGTGATACCGCTTTTTTCGCTAGCTCTTCAGCTCGCGTCAGGTCTTTATCTTCAAACGCTAAATAGGCCAAGTTATTAAGCACTACAAAATTGTCTGGAGTCTTGGTAAGTATAAGCTCGTAGGTTTTAATGGCGCTGGCTCTATCTTTACCAATTTGACGCTCGGCTAACAACATAGCGCTTTGCACATCGTTTTCGTGTGCTTTAACGTGCTTTTGTAGAAAACTAAATGCTTGCTCTCTTTTGCCCGACATCTCAAGTGCAGCTACAAGAAGCAGTGCATTATCCGAGTTTGCAGTAGCATCATAAGCCACTTTAGCGTGGTCTATGGCCTGCTCTGGTGCTTTATCTATAAGGTGTAAACGGGCGATTACCCCTCTGACAAACGGCAGCGATCTAACGTCGTCAGAAGTATTGTTGATAATTTCCCATGCAGGCTTAGCTTGACCAAGACGGCTATGAAAATAAGCCTTAAGCAAAGTCAACTGCGCATCAGGACGTTTCGCCAACACTTTATTAGTAAGCTCTAAACCTTGGTTGAATTGCTTTTGAGAGTCCACGATAAGCAGCTTACCCAGTACCGCATTTTTGTCTTGCGGGTAGACTGATAGCCAGTGATCAAAGAAAGTCGTTGCTTCTTTTACATTATTGGTGGCAATGAGCGCCTGACCTTTTAAGTTCCAAAATGCTTGAGGTGATGATTCATCGCCTTGAACGTCCGCTAATAGCGAAACAGTTTTATCTAACTGACTATTTAGCGAGTACATTCTTGCAAGTAAAAGTCGTAAGTTAATGTCGCCCTTGCTAGCATTGAACTGCGTTTGTGTATGTTTAACAACAGAATCGGCATTTCCGTTTTCCATTGCCAACGCGAACCACAACGCTAGCGCTTGAACGTCAGCAGGGTTCTCATCGATAAAAGCGCGGATAAACGCGACGGCATTTTCCTTCTTGCCCTCGGCAACGAGCAACTTAGCTCTGGAGTACGTAACTTCATTACCCGCGTCGTTAAGCTCACTCGCTTTATCTAAGTATTGCGCCGCTTCTTGATAAGCGCCTTCTGCCGTTGCAATGTTTCCTAAATAAATCAAAGGCGCTGCTGTATCTGGTGATGTCTCATGCCACTCTTTCGCAGCACTTTTAGCCTTATCAAGCTGATTAGTCGCTATGTAAGCGCGCAGTAACGTTGCTTGTGAGGTGACGGACTCAGGCGCCTGTTCAACAGCTTGTTCAAGGTTTACTAATCCATCGATGTCGTTTAATGATAATTGTAAAACACCTAAACGTGACAGATCTTCGGCTGTGGTACTGACCCCTTCGGATTTTTCTACCATCTGCTGCGCGCCAACTACGTTGCCTTCTTTAAGCAGTTGATAACTGGCTTTTGAAAACAGGGCGGCATCAACACTTTGCTCGCCTTCTACTCTTGCTAATACTTCAAGAGCCTCGTCGTTTTCACCTAGCTGCAGCATGCTGTCTGCCAGCATTCTAAGACCTGGGTGATTATCAGGCAGACTAGATGCCACCATAGTTAGATGACGCTGTGCCGCCTCGAAATCTTGTATTTGGTATGCACTAAAACCCGCTACCAGACGCACAACCTGGTCACTTCTACCGTTTTGAACGGCAATTTCTAAGTGCTCAAGGGCTTTAGCATAATTTTCGTTGGCCGACTCAATAATGCCTTTAAAGGTATTAAGCAGCGGATGATTTTCATTCAGCACCAATAGATCATCGACAATAGGCTGAGCTTTATCTAGGTCTCTTATCTCAATAAGAAGTGCGGCATACGCAAATTTGCTGGTTACGTCGTCTGGAAACTGACTAACATAAACACCATAAACTTCGGCAGCCTTTTCTGGCTCGCCATTTTGTAGGTATATCTTAGCCAACTGTTGAAGTACGTCTTTATTCGTCGGTGCTTGCTCACGCAGCGCCTCAGTTGCGGCTAATGCACCTTCCATATCGTTATCTAACACAAAAGCGTAACTATCAATTAGCCCTTTATAAACCGAGCTGGTATCAAGAGTGGAAAGATCAGCTAAGAGCGCTTGCGCCTCTTCGCTTTTACCAAGTTGCATAAGTGCTTGCAGCTTGTAGAAGCCCACTTCTGCTGATTCAACCGCCGTCATACCTTCTGCGCGGTAATCAACTTCAGCAAGGGCATTTTCCGCACCTGACTGCTGATAGGCAACTGATAACAATGGAATTACTTGGCTAACGGGGTGCCCTAGGTCTATCGCCTTGTTAAGCTCTTTTTCTGCCGCCGCATAATTTTTTTGTTGCAGATACAATTTGCCTAGCTCAAAGCGAGGCTCGGCGGCATTTGGGCCTTTTTGAATAGCATTTTTGTATTCAACGATAGCAGCATCAAGCTGCTGTTGAGATGCATAGTTCCTTGCATCAGCCAAATGGCTT
Source organism: Alteromonas sp. ALT199 (assembly GCF_018619335.1). Taxonomy (GTDB): domain Bacteria; phylum Pseudomonadota; class Gammaproteobacteria; order Enterobacterales; family Alteromonadaceae; genus Alteromonas. The sequence goes on from NZ_JAHHDX010000093.1 coordinate 69,598, forward strand.
TCCATTGACTTTTCACTACACCCTGACAAAAGTACACTGGTTAACATAACTGCTAGCGTAGTGCGTTTAATTAATTTATTTGTTTTATGCTTTGCCATTGTAATTCCTTGCCCTTCCTAAGATTTTTATCGTCACATTACCGCACATTGCAAAAAGCGCTCGCCAAACTGCTTATTATTTCATCGAATTTGTGCAATTTCGTGGCAACCTGTCCATTATTCGAATATAATACGTTTTTTTGCAACACTGCTGGCAAGCATATCGCGAAATACGCTAAGAATACGCTCTATAAACTCGCCCGAAAGGCCAGTTCATCGCTGTATAGCGTCTTGCGATAATAAACCGAAAAAGTACGGTTTAATCGTATGCCGCACCCTCCTTACTTAATGCACCAGGATCCTTAATGACCACAACTGTCGACATGACATTTAAAGACCTTAATTTACCAGAACCTATCTTACAAGCCCTTGAAAAAGTTGGCTACGAGAAACCGTCTCCTATTCAAGCCGAGAGTATTCCTCTTATCCTTGAAGGGCACGATTTACTCGGTCAGGCACAGACAGGGACAGGAAAAACCGCTGCGTTTGCCCTGCCTATGTTGGCAAATATCGATCCTGAGCAACGTAAGCCGCAATTACTGGTATTAGCCCCAACCCGTGAACTAGCTATTCAGGTTGCCGAGGCGTTTCAGGTTTATGCGAGCTTTAGTCAGAAAATTAAAGTACTTCCAGTATACGGCGGTCAGTCGTACGACAACCAAATTCGCCAGCTTAAGCGCGGCGTTCAAGTGGTTGTAGGTACTCCAGGCCGTATCATCGACCACATAAAACGTAAAACGCTAGACTTGAGCGAGCTTAAGTTCTTAGTGTTAGACGAAGCTGATGAAATGCTTCGCATGGGCTTTATTGATGACGTTGAACTCATTCTTAGCCACGCACCAGAAGAACGCCAAACTGCGTTGTTCTCGGCAACCATGCCTGGTCCAATCAAGAAAATTACCCAGCGTTACTTGAAAGACCCTAAGCACGTTAAAATTGCTTCCAAGGTAAGTACTGCTAGCACCATTCGCCAACGTTACTGCCAAATTGCACCGCACCATAAACTTGAAGCGCTAACCCGCATCATGGAAGTGGAAGTATTCGACGGTATGATCATTTTCGTACGCACGAAAACCGCGACTGTGGAATTGGCAGATAAGCTATCTGCTCGTGGTTACGATGTAGAGCCGCTAAACGGTGATATTCCGCAGGCAGCTCGTGAGCGCACCGTTGAAAAGCTTAAGCAAGGTAATATCGACATTCTTGTTGCCACTGACGTAGTAGCCCGAGGTCTTGACGTTGAGCGTGTAAGCCACGTAATCAATTACGACATTCCTTACGACAGTGAATCTTACGTACACCGTATTGGTCGTACCGGTCGTGCTGGTCGTCAAGGTGACGCAATACTATTTATCTCTCACCGCGAAAAGCGCTTGTTGTTCTCTATCGAGAAAACCACCAAGCAGCCTATTGAAGCGATGCCTATTCCTTCAATTAGCGAAATCAATGAGACACGCTTAAGCCGTTTCAAACAATCGGTTGCCGAAGCTACTCAAGACGATAGCATTGAGACACTTATGCCTATTGTTGAGATGATTAAAGAGGAAAACGAAGCGTCTCCAGAAGTATTGATGGCTGCTCTTCTTAAGATTGCGCAAGGCGATGAGCCGTTAATTCTTAAAGAGTCAGATCGACCAGACATCAACAGCAAGCCTCCGCGCGATAACCGTGAAAGAAACGCTCGTGATGGTCGTGATGGCCGCGAAAGAAAACCAAGAGTACCACGTGGCAACCGCAAGCCAGAAGAAGGCATGCAGCGCTTCCGTATTGAAGTGGGTCACGTTCACGGTGCTAAGCCTGGTAATATCGTAGGCGCTATTGCGAACGAAGCTAACATTAACTCGAAGCACATTGGCGCTATCGAAATTTATGACAACTTCAGTACAGTAGACCTTCCTGACGGCATGCCGAAGGAAACTCGCGATACGCTTCAAGGCACACGAGTTGCTGGACAACGTTTAAACATTCGCGAATGGTCTGATACGCCACCGGCTAAACGTGAAGGTCGTGGCGATCGCGGAAACCGCGGCGACAGAGCACCTCGCGGCAACCGTGAAGACCGTCCAAATCGCGGAGACCGCGAAAACCGTAAGCGTAAGAACTAAATAGCAACACATTTAGCCTTTATATAACTAATTGCAATATAAAGGCTGTTTTCGTTGTTTTCTAATTAAAAAGAATTGGCGCAAAATAGTGTCAGTTCTTTTTTTGTATTTAAAGCTAAGAAAACCTTTATGGATTACTTTCCGCTATTCCTAGACGCTAGAAAACTCGATGTCCTTATTGTTGGGGCCGGTGAAGTGGCAGCCCGTAAGCTAGAGCTTATTATGAAGACGCCTGCAACCATTACAGTTGTGGCGCCTTGGGTTTGTAATACCGTTAAGCAACTAGCGTCAAATGAGAAAGTAACACTCATTGAACGTGAGTTTGAAAATAGTGACCTTACTCACAAGGACATGGTTTTTATTGCCACCGACAAAGGCGATGTTAACCAATATATTCACGACTTAGCACGCGCTAACAAAGTGTTAGTAAACGTGGTGGACAATACGCCGCTTTGCCAGTTCATTACTCCTTCTATTGTTGACCGCTCCCCTATTATCATTGCTATGAGTAGTGGCGGCGTTGCACCTGTTTTACTGCGTTATTTACGTCAGAAGCTAGAAACGGTACTGCCCGCTAACTTAAGTAGATTAGGCGCGTTTTCTGAAAAATTCCGCGAAAAAGTAAAACAGACGCTTAACGGTGTAACCGCAAGACGCTACTTTTGGGAGGACGTTCTCGACGGCGACATTGCAGAAATGGTTGAAAAAGGCCAAGACCAAAAAGCTGATGAAGCGTTTGACTTAGCATTGCAAGCTGCCGCTGAAGACAAAAAAGTCGAAGGACAAGTGTATTTGGTAGGGGCAGGTCCTGGCGATCCAGACTTACTCACATTTCGCGCCCTTCGCTTAATGCAAAAAGCTGACGTTGTAGTTTACGACCGCTTAGTTTCGCCTCAAATTCTTGAGCTTGTGCGTCGCGATGCTGAAAAAATCTATGTGGGGAAAGCTAAAAGCAATCACACGCTTCCTCAAGACGATATTAATCAGCTAATGGTTGATGAAGCGAAAAAAGGTAATCGTGTAGTGCGTTTGAAAGGCGGCGACCCCTTCATTTTTGGTCGTGGCGGAGAGGAAATTCAGACCCTCATTCAGCACGGTATTGAGTTTCAAGTGGTTCCCGGCATTACCGCAGCAAGCGGCGCATCAAGCTATGCAGGCATTCCGCTTACCCATAGAGACCATGCACAGTCTGTCGTGTTTGCTACAGGCCATTTAAAAAACGGCACTATCGACCTCAACTGGCCTGCGCTTGCGCAACAAAATCAAACCGCGGTGTTTTACATGGGGCTTACAGGTTTGCCCATCATCTGTGATAAAATGATTGAGCATGGGCTTGATGCCTCAACGCCAATAGCACTTGTTCAGTCGGCCACCACTGAAAAGCAGCAAGTGTTAACGGGTACGCTTAAAGACATTGTCGCCAAGCAGGAAAGCGCGCAGCTTCAGCCGCCTACACTTATTATTGTGGGTAGCGTAGTAAGCCTTCACGATGAATTAAACTGGTTTCAAGAATAGGCGACATATGTCGCCTTTTAATTAAGTGCGACTGTTCGTGACCGAGTCTCTCAATCCCCCCAGACCGAATTCAGCATAAACTTGTATTTTACACATAGGCGCGCATACTCAGTTATATAATGAACATGTGGCTTATGGTGTGGTAAACGGTGTGAAGTGCGTTGAACAGACAGTGATTGGAAAAGCACTGAACCGATATGTTTTTGGATCTCAATTTCACGCGTTCAGCACATCAAAACCAGCCAGCATGCTTTTGCTGTTTTCTAGCCTCTTTTTAACATCTACTGCATACGGCGAACAGCTCAAATACAGCAAAGTTAACACGGATACTGGGATCAATTTTAGCTACGAATGGTTAGATAACGATAATACGCGACAATCTATTTCTTTTGAGTTATCTAATAGTGCATTGAAAGAAGCGCCCTCTCAGCAAGCTAACTACAAACCGAAAATAGCACAGCGATACATCATTGTTGCATTAACCAAAGAAGCTAAAAAAATAGACCCTAAAGTTGCGCGTGTGAAGATAACGCCCAAACGAGAGTCTATTGATATTCAGGTTACAGGCTCAGACGAAGCGCAAGTTGAAGAAATACTCGATAACTTAAAAGCTATTCAACAGCAAGAGTACGATAGGTACTTGCGGGATCATTACTTTACTCGCTTCACTACTTTGTTTAATCAAAAAGCGATAAAACCGGATCACGTGCGATATGTTGCCGAATCGGTAAAACCATTGATAGCAGCATCCCAAGCGTTTTATGAAAAGGTGGCTTCAGAATCAGATTATAGAGCCTATTTTTCATTGATTCTTAGTTGGCTTCAAAGTATCCCCTACGACACATTGGAAGACAGAGTAGTAAGTAATGGCTCTGGCTATGCGCCACCTATCAGCGTACTTATGCAGAACCTTGGTGATTGCGATAGTAAAGCGGTACTGGCGTCGTCGATGGTGCGCGCATTTTTACCGTCCACGAAAATGATTATGGTATTTTTACCTAATCATGCCTTGCTCGGGGTTGCCTTGACGCCCATGGCCGATGACAGAACAATAGAGCACGACGGCGACACCTACGTACTCTACGACCCGACCGGACCGGCACTTATTCCATTTGGACAAGTATCTCAAAACACCGAACTTCACATTGTAACCGGGCGCTATCAAGTGGAAGTAGTAGAGTAAAGAAATAAAAAGCGCCTTTTAGATTAAGGCGCTTTAGATAATACATTTGAGAAGAGTCACTAGTTAGAGGTTTTCTTCCGCAAAGCTCGCTAGTCGACTTCTTACTACGCCATCAAGATTAATGGTGGCACTACCCGAGAAATCTTTAAACTTCTCAACCAAGTAGGTCAACCCCGAGGTCACAGCACTTAGATAGTTACTGTCTATTTGTGCCAAATTACCACCTACGATGAGCTTAGTCCCCTCACCACAACGGGTGATGATAGTTTTAAGCTGTGATGCAGTTAGGTTTTGCGACTCATCCAATATCACAATAGCATTTTGAATACTTCGCCCTCTCATAAAGTTCACCGATTTATACTGAATATTGGCTTTTTCCATAATGTAATTCATAGAGCCTTTAGTATTTTCGTCATGCTTGTGAAGCACTTCGAGTGAATCGGTTATAGCTGCCAGCCAGGGCAGCATTTTTTCTTCTTCGGTTCCCGGCAAGAAGCCAATGGACTCGGCAATTTCTGGCGTACTACGCGTGACAATAATTTTGTCATACATGTTGCGCTCTACCACCATTTCAAGGGCAGCGGCTAGCGCAAGTAGGGTTTTGCCACTTCCGGCAGGGCCTGTAAGAATAACCATATCAATATGCGGGTCGAGCAGCGCATGAAGCGCCATGGCCTGACCGATATTTTTAGGCGTAATGCCCCAAGCGTGACGCCCCATTAGACGTTCATAACCTAAGTCTAAAACCTCTAAGTGATCATCAGTAATCTCTTCTACTAAGCCTGCAAACTGCCTAGTTTCATCAAGTAAAAACTCATTTACATACGCCTCAGGCAGCATAGATTTAGGGATGGTGTGAATGGTATCCCTTCCTTCGCTGCGGCTATCAACACTTTTCACACTGTCCCAGAAGTTTCCTTCAAAGGTATGAAACCCTCGAGATAAGTACTTAATGTCAGTGATTAGTTGGTCGGTGCGGTAGTCTTCAACATGAGCAAGGCCTGCCCCTTTCGCCTTAAGACGCATGTTTAAGTCTTTGGTTACCAACACCACTTTTTGCGGCGCGAACGTTTTTTGCAAGTGCAGCGCTACGTTAATGATGCGGTTATCATTCTCATTACTGGTAAAGACCTGCTGGGCTTCCACCATATTGAGGTCTGCAAATATAGATAGGCTTCCTGTAGGTGCCGTTTGACCCGCGCCCAACCCTTCCATCGATACGCCTGCAAGCATATCTTCTGGTGTTGCGTCGTGGAGCAAATCCTCCATTGCCCGAATGGATACCCGTGCATCTCGCGCCACGTCTTTTTTACTGTCTTTGATGTAGTCGAGTTCTTCCAATACGGTCATTGGAATAACAACATCATGTTCTTTAAAGGAGAGAAAAGCGTGAGGTTCGTGCAGCAAAATATTGGTATCGAGGACGTAAATCTTGGTATCGGTAGAATTTTTTTTTGGCATCCTTCACTCCGGTAAATAAAGCCAGGTTAGGCGTATAGTTCACTTAAGAACGCACGCACTAACAAGCTACAGTTACGGTCGTAGGAGAATGCCGCTCGAAACAGGACTTCTTCCCCTACTCGCGTCGACTGAGAAGCAGTATTACACTTTCTGCCTCACAGGTTCGTCAGTTGAATTAGCGAACCCTTAATTCCACCTTAATCCAGTTTTTGAGATTTAGCACTGTTTTTTCTTTTTTATTTTGTGCGCCACTCAACACTATCCATTTTGAACTCTCTCAATATTAGCTATTGTGCAAACAATCTACTTTTGTTTGTCAGCGAAGTATCCTGCCCGCTGCAAAATAATCTGCGTTTGCTTTTGTGCACGTTCTAAGGCCTCTTTCACGTTCTTTTCCCCGGTAACCGCATCGTTAATTTGTGCCCCTACTGCATAACCGATAGCGGTAAATTCTGGGATGGGAATAAACTGGCTTCCTATCATAGACTTACCTGCCCCACCGCTTGAAAGCATCTTCAACGCTTGATGTTCGAAGGCTGCATAAGGCACAACTTGTTGATAAGCGTTCGAATAGGTTGAATGTCTAGTACCTGAAGGGGCTGCGTATTCGCCGCGGACTTTCTTAAGGTCAACAATAAAGGCTTTTGACGTTAAAAAATAAGCGAGTCGCTGGGACTCTTGCACATAGCGCGATTGTTTCGGTATGGCAAAATTCCATGACCAAAACCATTGCGCCCCTTTCTGTTGTTTACCGAGCGGCGCATATGTAACACCGGTAAATTGAGTAACCTTAGAATAGCTTTTATCAAATAGAGCGCCACCTAAAGACGAGGCATCAACGAAAAACGCTAATTTCCCTTCAGCAAAGAGTTTTTGGTTCTCTTGCCACCCCATATCTTCGTTTTCAGGGGGGCCCAAGTTCTTTGCAAGATCAATATACATACTTACTGCATCAAACCACGCTTTGCTGTCTAACGTGGGCTGCATTTTTTCATCTAACCACGATGCGCCATAGGTATTGGCCATGGTACTCACTAATGCCATATTCTGCCCCCAACCCACTCGCGTTCTAAGCCCAACGCCATAAACTTCCTTTTCGGGCATATGTACTTGTTGAGCGAGTGCCTTTACATCGGCGTAAGTGAGCACTGAGGGAAGGCTTAAATTAAAATTATCAAGCAGGTCCTTTCGGTAGAAAGTTAGTGTGGTTTCAGCGACAAACGGTAACCCATAAAGTGTTCCGTCAACGGTGTTTGCATGAAGAGCAGCAGGAATGACGTCATTAATATTATAATCGGCAGGGTGAGAATTAAAAGGAACAAGAATGTCTCGCTTCGCCCAAATGGGAAGCCCATAGTTACCAATCAATACTAAATCGAAGCTGCTCTCGTTCACCGCAAAATCACCTAGCAGCCTTCGCCGTAAAACGGTTTCATCCATTATTCTCCATTGGATATTAGACTGCGACAGAGGAGAACCGTACTTATCTAGATATGCCTTGGCGTGAAAAATAGCATTAATATCTGGCGCCCCAACAATTAATGTTTCGCCATTTTGTGAACCTTCATAGATGCCATACTTTTCAAGTATTTGAGTCAAAAAACCATTCTGTCTTTGCTTTTGTAACGCTAAGTTAAACTTCGCAATTAATTTAAGCGATTCAGGATTTTTTTTGGAAAGTGCGAGATGATAATAACTAACTTCCTGTCCACCCGGCACAAAAATAAATTTTCCGTTTAGATTGGGACGCTCATTTACCAAAGTCTCTTTTGCGCTGTATTTATCAATAAATAAAACATCAACCCGACCCTTTCCGAGCAAATCCAAAAGATTGGCGGTAGTTTTGGCGGGATACAAACTGAAGAATGTTTCTTCTGATAATATTTTCGGGGCCGGCGTACCTCTTAGATAGCCGACTCCTCGTAAGTTCTGCCGTTTAAGCCAATCAACAAGCTTGGCGGCACCGCCAGAATTTTTAAAGTTTTCAGTTCTTATTAAGAACCCACGATCTCCTGCAGGAATAGGGTCGGATAACAGTAACGTGTCATCCAATTCTTCATAATTATGGACAGGAAATACGCCATCTATCGCTCCGCTCTCTGCTAACATGATTGCTCTAGCATGAGGGAAGTGCTCAACAGTGAGTTGCTCATTCAACTCTTCAAAAATTTTAAACACTACTTCATTCACGTATCCTTTCGACACATCTTTACTGTCACTGAAAGGGCTAACTTCTGAAGTTGCAAGCACAAAAGGGCGGGCAAAGGCCAAGTTAATGCAAGTGAGGTAAACAATACATAGTAGGTAAATAGCTACTGTTATAACCTGTCCCGATGGCGCGGAACGAAAGCAAACATCCTTTCCAGATACCTTTGACATAATGCAATTCTCTGTATTCATCAGGTGTATTTAAGTAGCGGATAAAAGCAAAAAGTGTTTTACTGTTACCAAATAAACCTCCACTTAATTCGCCAGCGCTTATTAACATTATCCTAACATGACTTTCCAAGTATAAGCATAAAAACTAGAAATACAGATAATCGCAAAACCCAGTATCCCGCCATTATCACTGCACTTAAAAAGGACTTTTTGTCGTGTCAGACGCTCAACGCATTTTAAAAACACTGCTTTTTTCTCTTTTTATGTTGTTAACCACTAGTGTTACAAGCTATAGCAGTTCCGCGAGTGCTATCGATACCACAATTGAAAAAGTGCAAACAGAGAACGGTACCACTTGGGTACTAAGTTATACCCTAAATACGCCATCCGATCGGTTAGTGTTTATAAGAAACCCCGATTCTTCTAGAACAACTCGTTGGCTACCAAAAAACAGCGATATTGAGATTATTTACAACACCGTTGAGCAACAAGAAATTGTACGCTCTAAAACGGGAAAACCTATTTCTAAGGTTTCCTTTTTACTCACTCCCACTTACAAACACCTGGGTAAAGACTATGCGCCGTTTTCGCCCTTTTCAAACGGTGGCAATGCTTTTCATTCTGGTCGTCTGTTTGCTTGTGCTAATACTTGTAAAGATGAATATAATGAATGGCCTATAACCCTTAAAGTGCCAAGTGGCGAACATATCGTTTTAAACGGAAAAGTAGTTAGTGGCAGCGCCTCATGGGTAGATAAAAATAATGGCAGACAGGTTTATGTAGGTAAGCAGCAACCTATTATCACAGACAGCGCTGTTGCTCTTATTGACCCAGCCCTACCTGAAAGCATTCAAGCAAAACTTAAAAACGACATGCCCAAAATAATGGCTTATTTCTCTCACTCTCTTAACCCACTTGCCGCTGAGAAACCTATGCTATTTGCTTCTTACGCCATGGTTGACGGTCATTCATCACAAGGCGGCACGCTGCCAAATCAAATCTTTATGCACTGGAATAGAAATGATTTGGACAAGCGCGCTGAGAATAGCGACTTTGCCAATAAGACATTGTGGTTCTTTGCTCATGAAGCAGCACATTTATTCCAGCCCGGAAATACCGATGGTGTTTCAGAGAATGACGAACAATCTTGGTTACATGAAGGTAGCGCTGACTACTTTGCCGCACTAGCTATGAATTACCTTTATGAAGATGCCAATAGCTATGTAAAAAGGCGTATAACCCACGCGTTTGAAAGCTGTACGCAAGGTTTAACGCAAAGCACACTTGCCAACGCTTACAGGAAAGGACACTTCAACCTTTATTACTCGTGCGGAATGGTAATACACCGCGCCATCGACAGCGTAGTGCAGCAAAAAACGTTAGGTGAGGAGTCGCTGTTTACCGTATGGAAACGACTTCAAAAAGCAGTGAGTAGAGGCATGCCGCCTGGCACAGCGACCTTCTTAGCATTACTTGAGCCTTATAACGCACCTGAACTTATTAACGCCATAAATAATGCAACAAGCGATGATGCATCAAAAGCCATTCAAGGAGTTGAAGCGCTATATCAGATGAACTAGTCCTTTCAACGCTTATGTAGTAAAAACGACAACCAATGGTCTAGTATTAATGACTTATCACAACGCAATGCGTACAATACCGCCCCCCGAAAAATAGGTTGGTGATTTATGAGTTCAGATAGTCAATTTTTAGTTGGTCAGCGTTGGTTAAGCAACACAGAAATAGAGCTGGGGCTGGGCGTGGTTATCGGTAACGATTTCCGCTCAGTTGAAGTGTTGTATCCGGCAACAGGCGAAGCGCGAAAATACACAAAGCAAGATGCGCCGCTTACGCGACTAATATTTGAAATTGACGAAACGGTCAAAAGCCAGGATGGCTGGGAAATGACCATTACTGAAAAAGAAGAGAGCCAAGGTTTATTTATTTATCACGGGCTTCGTGAAGATACCAAAGCCCAAGTGCGTTTACCTGAAACCATGCTAGACAGCCACATTCGCTTAAACCAACCTGAAAAGCGCCTGTTCAGTCAGCAACTAGACAATCCGAAATGGTTCGACTTACGGGAACGCGCCCTAGATCATCAATATGAATATTTACGTTCAAGTACTATCGGCCTTGCCGGTGCGCGCATATCACTTATTCCGCACCAGCTACACATTGCATCAGAGGTAGGCGGCAGACATGCACCTCGCGTATTACTTGCTGATGAAGTAGGGCTTGGTAAAACTATTGAAGCAGCGTTAATTATTCACCAGCAGCTTAAAACTGGTCGTGCCGAGCGCGTGCTTATCTTGGTTCCAGACTCGCTCATGCACCAGTGGCTAGTTGAGATGCTGCGCCGAGTAAACCTTCCCTTCGCCATTTACGATGAGAGTCGTTGCGAAGCAATTGAGAAGAGCGAAGCAATAGAGAAGAGTGAAAGTCTAGAAAATGACGAAACGACTGACACAAGCACAGTAAACCCTTTTGAAAGCGATCAGCTGGTACTTTGCAGTATCGACTTTTTAAGTAAAAGTGAAAAACGACAGCAGCAAATTCAAGCCGCAGGTTGGGATTTAATGGTTGTCGATGAAGCTCACCACCTTGCGTGGTCAAGTGAGGCTCCCTCTGCCGAATACCTGTGTGTCGAAGCACTAGCTAATCAAACACCTGGCGTATTGCTACTTACCGCAACGCCTGATCAACTTGGTCACGAAAGCCACTTTGCCCGCTTACGCTTACTCGACCCGGCACGCTTCCATAGTTACGACGCTTTCTTAGATGAAGAATCGAAATACAGCCAGCTCGCTGATGCGGTAGCGCCATTACTTTCAGACGCCGAGCCTAACGACAAACAGCGTAGCAAACTCGCTGAATTCGCGCCCGACGTAATGGAACATGCGGGAGACTTAAATTCACCGGAAAACCGCCATGCGTTGTTGCATCAGCTCATCGACTGTCACGGCACAGGGCGCATGTTGTTCAGAAACCGCCGTGCCAATATTGAAGGGTTTCCAGAGCGTAAATTAAGCGCTTATGAATTAACTTTACCTGAGGTTTATTCAGAGGCAATTAACGGCGGCGACTTAACCTATTCACTTTATCCTGAGCGTATTGCAAGTGTTGTTAACAGCTGGACTAAGCAAGACCCGCGTGTTGAATGGCTGCTCGATTTTATGCAAAGCGTTAAGCCAGAAAAGATTCTGCTTATTTGCGCAAGCGCCCGCACAGCACAAGAACTAGGCGAAGTCATTCGAACGCAAACCGGCATACGCCATAGCGTATTCCACGAAGGCATGAGTATAGTAGAGCGCGATAAGGCGGCCCATTACTTTGCCGACGAGGAAGACGGCGCACAAATTCTATTGTGTAGTGAGATTGGCAGCGAAGGCCGTAACTTCCAGTTCGCTCATCACTTGGTATTGTTCGACTTGCCTATTACGCCAGACCTGCTTGAACAACGTATTGGTCGTCTTGACCGTATTGGTCAAATTCAAACTGTACAAATTCACGTGCCTTATTTAGCGAAAACCGCTCAGCACGTATTGTTAGATTGGTATCACGAAGGGCTTAATGCCTTTGAGAAAACCTGCCCTACGGGCTCTGGCGTGTTCGACGACGTTAAGCCTTTGCTTATTGGTGCCTGCTTACACCCTGACGATATGAGTGCCCGTGACGAGCTTGTAAACATGAGCGTTACGCTAAATAGTCAACTGGTGGCACAGCTTGAAGCCGGTCGCGATCGTCTTCTTGAGCTTAATGCCTCGGGCGAAGGCCGTGTAGAACAACTGCTTGAAGATATTATCACCCTTGATAGCGAACAAGATTTGTCGCGCTTTATGGGGCGTGTGTTTGACGCTATTGGTGTTCAGCAAGACGAAAAAGGCAATGATTGCTTTATTCTAATGCCAACCGAGTCAATGGTGAGCCAGCTTCCGGGGCTTGACCCAGAGGGCATGACGGTAACTTACAAGCGCCGTGTTGCTACCACGCTTGAAAACGTACAGTTTCTAAGTTGGGATCATCCACTTGTACATACTGCCATGGACGTAGTACTTACAGACGTACACGGAAAAAGTAGCATGGGCTTTATTGCTGAGCCTTCATTACCGAAGGGCGCTTACTGGATAGAAACCCTTTTCGTGCTGCATGCACAAGCGCCGAAAGCGCTTCAATTAGGCCGCTTCCTGCCGCAAACGCCGGTACGCGTTTGTTTAGATGCGCAGGGCAATCCGTCTGATTTGAGCTTTGATGTTAAGCGCAAAATTGGTCGCAAAATTTCTTCTCAACTTCTAAAAGCACTGCAACAGCCACTAGAACTTGCTATCGAGAAAACGCGTAAGCTTGCTCATCATCAAGCTAACCAAAAGCAGCATGATGCCCTTGACGATATGCACAGCACATTGAATGAAGAAATACAGCGCTTGCGCGACCTTCAAAAGCGCAACCCTGCCGTACGCGACAGCGAAATTGAATTTATTGAAATGCAAATGAATGCCCTTGATAAAGCTATTCAGGAAGCAGATGTTCAGCTAGACGCAATACGTATTGTAGTGAACAACCCGTAAATGCAAAACGTGTAACATTACAAACGCGATAATGAAGTAACGAGTACATAATGGCAAACCCGAGTTTTGTTTATAACCCGCCTATGACGCCTTATCTTGATATTTTGTATAAAGATGAGGATATGGTGGTAGCGCATAAGCCTAGTGGGCTATTGAGCGTGCCTGGTAAGGCCCTAGAGCACCGCGACTCGCTCATTAGCCGGGTGAACTGTGTATATCCTACTGCCACGGTAGTTCATCGGCTAGATATGGCGACATCGGGTATCTTAGTGCTGGCACTGAATAAAGATAGTCATCGCCATATATCAAAACAATTTGAGCTTCGACAAACTAAAAAGCGGTATTTTGCCCGAGTACATGGTCATGTAGCTCAAGACAGTGGAGAGGTTAACCTTCCCCTTATTTGCGACTGGCCTAACAGACCAAAGCAAATGGTAGACTTCGAGCGCGGTAAGAAAGCAGTAACGCATTTTGACGTTATTGAGCGTACCCATGATGAAAAAGGTTTGCCCTACTCTTTAGTTGCCCTTTATCCCATTACAGGTCGCTCTCACCAATTGCGCGTTCATATGCTTGCTTTAGGCCACCCTATTTTGGGGGATAGACTTTATGCCCATGAAGAAGCGCTATCTATGGCCTCTCGCCTACAACTACATGCAGAAAGCTTGAGCTTCTCACACCCAACTCGTGGGTATTGGCTGCATTTTCACATCCCTATTCCTTTTAGCCTGTACCAACCCAAAGCCCTTTCTGAAAGCATTGAGTAGCGTTTTCGCGCTACGTAATGCTGCTCAAACACATTATTTTAGTTTTAAAGTGACTTGCCGATAACCTTTCTAGAACGACTCGGTTTATGAATGGATTTGATGCTAGCAAAGCTGTCCATATCGATGATAGCTAAAGGCAAACTACTTTTTATGACAAGGCACGCTCTCCTTTTAACATTTGCAGTTATTATTTCGATGCTGCCTACAACTGCTCACTGTGACTTTTTCACAGATGTCAGTAATGCCTATCTACCTGACGAAGTAAAATCTTTGATGATTGGAGAAGTCGAAGCGCCAATTATAGAAATTGAAGCGCAAACACCATTACCTTTGGGAGTTGCTGTAGTGCTCACAGAGCCATTTCCATCTAGCCTTACTCTTGCGCAGGCAAATAGCCTTGCAAGCGTGCTTGCGGAAAAAGGCTGGAATGTAGTAATAAGCCCTTTCAATTTACCGCTAAACTCGCCAATTGATAAGATCAGAGAGGTAGAGGGTTCAGGTTCAGAAGCACAAGAGGCCCTTCCATCGGCTGATACCTCGCAAGTCATTCACCCTCGAAGTAATCAACTGGGTCAGTACTTGGATTTTGAATTGACGACAACTGCACTAATACTGCAACTCAATGCTCTAGATAATTATTTACAAGATAGAACAGGCTACCGAATGGTCATTGCACAAGGTATGCTTGCAACCGCTTACCTTACTGCAATAGAAGCGCAAACCAATTTACAGCCAGACACATTTGTAGCTATTTCACCATTTTGGCCACAGAAAGAAACAAATAACTTAGTGATTGATACCATCGCAAAAGCCAGCTTTCCTATTCTTGATTTATCCCTTAGTAATTTTAACGATTGGGAAACAAGCACTGCGATGAAGAGGAAAGTTAGAGCAAGAAGTGAACTAAAGTTGCATTACCGACAAGTAACCCTACCAAATAACTCTTTAACCTTTAGTATAAGAAAAATTAAAAAACCCTCAAATATTCATTTAGTTGCAAATAGCACCATAGGTTGGACAAGACACTTAGGCTGGTAATTTTTTTGTCTAAGGCTTACGCTAAATTAACATCCAAAACAGTTACCTACCTTTGAAGAGACCAATAATCGGTTTTGCGTTCTGTGGTAATGACGTAATGGGCTATACTAATCTAAGCAAACAGAGACGGTTGAGTTACTTGTGAATGTTCAGAATTTTGTAGATAACAAAGCGAAACAGCTGTGTTTCTATTTGAGAACATTTTGGCAAGGAGAGCTTCCTATCGAGGAGATCGAACTATTCTTTTGGGATAGTATGGAAGAATGGGGACAAATTGAGTGCAAATTAACGCAGCCTTATACGCAAAAAGAGCGCGTCTTTTGGCATTTACTTCACCAAGTGCATTATTGGAATGAAGATAAATTGACAAAAGACCAGTTTCTCGTGGATGAATTAACAAACTGTGTCAAATTTCTAGAAGGCCTAGGGCACTGTCCTCTGGACTGCGTTGGTATCCGCCCTTAAATTTCACGCACCGAATACAGGTTAGATTAACACCATAAAGTTTTCTGATCGCCAATAAATTATTTATTACGCCCTCACAGTTTTATTGCTAAACACAATGGTTCGTGGCTCAATATACTTTTGAGTTACCGCCAAAGGCCGAAGTATTGCTTAGTGCATTAAAAACATTCAACGACAAACGCTATCTAACTATTTTTCTTTTTGGCATTTCCAGCGGATTTCCTTGGATCATGATTGGTTCCGTACTATCGGCATGGCTAAAAGATGAAGGTTTATCGCGCTCAGCTATTGGTTTATTCGGCATTATCTTCGCCACCTACTCTTTCAATTTTCTTTGGTCGCCCCTCGTTGACAAACTCAAGCCGCCACTATTAGGGCAGCGACGCGGCTGGATTTTTTTGATGCAGAGCGGTGTAGTATTACTATGTTTGGCCATGTCCCAGCTCACCGCAGATAATGATCTGTTTTACGTTGCATTAATCGGTTTACTAATTGCCATAGCCTCTGCTACGCAAGACATAGCAATTGATGGTTTTCGCATTGACTGTATTGAACAAGATGATAAAGATGGCATGTCTGCCGCCTCGTCTGTGGCCACTGCTGGGTGGTGGACAGGCTATGGTGGCCTTGGCGCCATCCCCTTTTTTTTGGCAGATCTAACTTCTTGGACATGGCCAGATATCTATTTATTGCTAGGCGCTATCATGGCTTTTTTGGCGCTAGCTACTTGCTTAGCCAGTGAGCCCATTGTGGATAGAGAAGCTTTGCTTAACAGGATAGCCTCTCCCCACGCTAATAGCAGTGCAGCTTTAAATTGGATGAGAACAACACTAATTACGCCATTTTCTGAGTTCTTCAGTCGAAATGGCATCAAGCTGGCCGCTTCATTCTTACTGTTTATTTTCCTTTTCAAAATTGGTGAAGCTTTTCTAGGTCGTATGAGCATTGTCTTTTACAAAGAAGTGGGTTTTTCCAATAGTGACATTGCTACGTATTCAAAGTTACTTAATTGGTGGGTGACAATTGTATTTTCACTTCTTGGTGGCTTAGTAAACATTCGCTATGGTATTTATCGGGGGTTAATGATTGCGGGGGTTGCTATGGCGGCTTCAAACCTTATGTTCGCTCTTATCGCACAAACCGGACCTTCTACTTCACTATTAGCCATCACCGTTATAGTCGACGGTTTTACCGGAGCATGGAGCACTGTTGCAATGGTCGCTTTCATTTCACTTTTATGTAACCGTGCTTTCAGCGCTACTCAATATGCACTCATGGCCTCGTTAAGTGTCGCAGGAAGAACCTTAGTTGCATCGAGCAGCGGTTTGGTCGTCGACAGTCTGAATGGAAACTGGAGTTCATTTTTCATTTTAACGGCTGTTATGGTAGTGCCTAGCCTTTGCTTTTTGTATTCCATTAGGGAGCATATTAAGCGCGTGGAAGCGCCATAAAACATTTTCACTAACTTTACTCACGTTTCCTTGCAAGTTCGCGTTAGTTGCCTACATTTAAAGAAGGCAATTTATGCAAACATTTGCAAGGAAGATAGTTGAGCTCAAACAAAGCTGACACGCTACAGCACAAACCATTAAACTCTGCTGCTTTTACCTTCTCAAAAGTAAATGTAACTGCCTTATTACTCGCTCTCGTCGTTATCTCGATTTTGCTTGTGTTAATCAGCAAACAACAATCTTTTATTGCTAACCTAAAACAACAAAGCGATATACAAGACAACCTCATTATCTCTGAGAATCGAATCAATCAATTTAACACTCAGGTTCAAAACGACAACCACGCTTACACAGCTTTAAAGTATCGGCTACAAGTCAACTATCAAGAAATAAGTCAATTTTTGCAATACAGGTGGAAGGCAGACACGGCTCTCCTCCCCCTATCTAAAGAGGAATTTACCGAGAAGAACAAGACGTTAAGTAAAGATTCCGTGCAAGAGAGTGCCAAAACCACGTTAACATTACTTCATACGCTTATTGAATTGCCCAACAACGAGATAGTGCGTTATATGCAAGGTGGATTTAGCTTACTCCCTCTTCTACATGCCCTGCAGGCAGAAGAAAAAGCACTGATACTCGGTGTTCAATCACATCGACAAAAAATGCTACTCACTACACTTTTTGGCGCAATAGCCTTGGTTTTTGGGTATCTGGGTGCGTGTTTTTTTGCTACAAATTCGCCAAGAAAATCTCTACGAAAACTACATAAGTCAAAGGTAAGACTCGCCATAGCCGATGATGAAGGTGACTTGCAAAATAAAGAGTTTTTGAAGCTTATCAGCCATGAATTTAGGGCGCCGATTAGCGCCATAATTAGTGCCTTAGAGCTTATACCAAACTTAGAAGACCAGCGTACAAGGTTAATTCGACAAGCTGAGCAATCCAGCTACCGACTGCTTAATTTAACGAATAACCTTACCGATATACTTAACAATCACGTAGAGGATGACCTTCAGTATTCAAAGGTAGACTTAGTTAGCTTGTTGGACGAGTGCATATCTCCTTTCTCAGTTAAAGTAAAAGACAAACAACTCGAACTCAACATGCATTGCAGTCACAGCGTACCTAACTACGCTGAAACCGATCCCGTGTTCTTTTCCAAAGCCATAGTAAATATACTCGATAATGCCGTAAAGTTTACTTCAACGGGGTTGATTGACGTAGCGGTCACAACATTGGTTAAAAACAAAGCCGTTTTTTTAGTAATCATTGTCAATGACACCGGCATTGGCATTGATGAGGATACGCAAAAGCGCATGTTCGAGCGCTTTTATCGAGGAGAGCATCCACAAAGCCAGCGCTATCCGGGCGCAGGTATTGGCTTATCAGTTGCCAAGCGCAGTATTGATAAGCTTGGTGGCACATTAAAGGTTAGCAGCACTGTAAATGTAGGTTCAGAGTTTAAGATTTCACTTCCTATTAAGCCTCTCGAAGGCTCACATTTGGTAAAATCGCCCCCTTCAAATGCTAAATTTGCGGTTGTCGACGATTTAGAAATATCAAGGCTTCACCTACAGTCCATTATTGCTAAAGAAGGGTTTAGTGTTCGCACATTTTCGTCTGGCGCAAACCTTTTAAACCTCCACGAAGAACTGCTTCAGTTCTCTGGAATTATTGCTGATTTGTATATGCCTGGAATGAACGGCCTTGAATTGGTTAAAACACTCACAGCCATTTACGGGGAGCGCGTACCGCCAGTCATCGTATTGTCTGCCACACCGGATATTGCCAATATTATCGCCAAAAGTGAGCTACCTATATTTCAGAGTTTTGTTAAGCCCATCGACAGAAACCGGTTTGTAGATGCCATCCACCAGCTAACAGGGAATAACACAAAGGCCGTAAAAGCGTTGACCAAAGCGAACATCTTAGTGGTAGAGGATGAGCCAATAAATGCAGAAATGGTTGAGTACATGCTACATACTATGGGCCACGATGTTTCAGTAAGCTACACGGGCGACGACGCAATAGGTCGGGTAAATGAGACGGCCTTTGACTGTATATTACTCGATATCAACCTGCCTGATATTAACGGCTTAGAAGTCGCAAAAATAATGAAAGAAGGTCACCCTGACCTTCCCATTATTGCGCTTACCGCCAACGCTCACAGAAACGATAAAGAAGCTTCACTGCGAGCAGGTATTCGATATCACTTAGTAAAGCCTGTTACCTTTCAAGAACTGAAAAACACCTTGCGCCTCGCGCTTTCGTAGGAAGCTTTTCAACCATAGACACGGTACTGATTTCTACCTTTTTCTTTCGCTTCGTAAAGCGCTTGGTCAGCACACTCAAGCCATGTCATTGCTCCCTTAAAGTCAGGAGAGAACTGGGCAAGACCTAGACTTACTGTGAAATTTATCGACTCGTCATCGTGCTCAACTACTAAACGCTGTGCAAATTGACGAATGCGCTCAGCTACCGCTTTCGCATCATCTACTGTTGAGTCGTTAAGGATAATAGCAAACTCTTCACCGCCATAACGGCCCGCAAGATCGGTTTCTCGCACACAACGTTTAATAAGTGCAGCAAGCATTTTAATAACCTTGTCGCCAGCCTGATGGCCGTAAGTGTCATTAATCCGCTTGAAGTGATCGATATCCAACATTAGGGCAGTGCTCGGCTTTTCTCTTCGAACACACAGCTTATGCATTTCATCGAAGCGTTCTTGCCAATATCGACGGTTAAATAAACCTGTGAGACCATCCACTCGACTTGCAGTTTTCAACTCTTCGTTAAGATGCTCCATTCCAAGCTTACCAAGAGCCTGCTCCGTTACATCGTAAACCAGCATACAAAACCGCTCTACATGACCGCTTTTTTCTACAATAGGAAACACGGTTACGTTCTGATACATAGACTCTGCGGCGCAAGTAACAGGTCGGTTACAATCGAATTTAAACAAATACGGTCGCTGCTCCCAAATGATAAACACAGGGCTCTTTAAGTTAAATACAGGGTCAATTTTGGTCCTAAGCCACTTCTCTTCTATTTCTGGAAAGTGAGAAAACAGACTGGTACCAATAATAGCGTGCGCTTTCTTGGCACTGTGGTTCTCAAGAAACTTGTTCCAGACTTGTACTTTGAAGTTGCGATCTATTACCGCAATACCTACTTCAATTGAATCGAGTAGTTCCGAAGGTACGTGAGATAAACTAACGAGAGCGCCTGCAGCTAATGCACCAGTTGAAGCATTCATTGACTTTCCTTGCCTTGTGTTACAAAACCATCATCGAACAATCGCACGTAAATGTGATTCATTGCATCACCAGGAAACAGCAGCAACAGGTCGAAGGAGATATTTCTCGATTTTATTGCGTATCCAATTTCAATGGCCATCAATTTCCCCCAACGCTGTACGTTATCACTTAATAACGTTGATAACCCCTGATGCTGCCCGAGCAAGACAGGATGAGTATGGCTAAAAGCGACGTCAAGTTGTTCAGACAAGCCGTTCAGACAAGCGCCAATAAGAATATTGGAAACGTCCATCAACGCTTCTAGTGCCAATTTATCCGATGACGCCGATGGCGGGTACTTTAGAAGCTCTACAATATTCTGAGAGTTAGTATCGTTAAAGATAACCAGAGCTTCACCGCTAATACCTTCGCTAATAAACCCTTTTGAAACCGCAGAAACACTGTCGTTACGATTAATTTCGGCTATTGCCATAGACAGTTCATTGCTTTCAATTAAGTTTACATTTGGTATGGGTAAATCAATGAACTCACCTAGCAACTGAGCAAGGTTTTCTCCGGCTCGCCCCATAGCGATGTTCACCATTTCACGGCACGCATCTAATTGCTCTTCTTTACTTGTTTCGGTCTTGGGTTGAGCGTTACTCAGCTCACTCTGTGCCAGTGATTTTTCTAAACTAGCACCTGAAGATTGACTCTCGCCGCTGTAAATACCGTAGGAAGCTAAGATATGACTAAGCTTTTCATTATCAATTGGCTTTCGAATGAAATCTAAAGCACCGAGGGCAAGCATTTTTTCCCGCGCTTGCGCCTGAACATCACCGGACACGACCACAACTAAACAAGGCAAGTCCTGTTGACGAATGGCTTCCATGGTTTGATAGCCATCCATTACCGGCATGTTTAAGTCGAGAAAAACCACGTCGCCTTTACCCTCTCGGATAAGCGCTAAGGCTTTTTCACCATTCTCGGCAAACGAGACATCTACATCCCACCCATCGGGTAAACTACGCGCCATTTGTCGCCTTGCGAAGCCTGAATCATCGCAAATCAATATTGGAGTACTCATGGTAACTCCTTAAATAGCGACTGGGGCTTTGATATGTGGGTGTGACTGGTAGTTTTTAAGCGTAAAGTCATCGTAGGAAAAACCAAAGATATCCTTAATATCTGGGTTAATTTCCATAGTAGGACGCGCAAACGGTTCGCGACTAAGCTGCAGTTCTACTTGTTCAAGGTGATTAGAATACAAGTGCGCATCACCTAGCGTATGAATAAAATCACCCGGCTCTAGGTCACACACTTGTGCAATCATCATGGTAAGCAGTGCGTAGCTTGCAATGTTAAACGGAACGCCAAGAAAGATATCACCGCTACGTTGGTACAGCTGACAGCTTAGCTTGCCTTCTAAAACGTAAAATTGAAAAAGCGTATGACAAGGGGGGAGCGCCTGCTTACCCATTGCCGCATTTTCTTTTGGTGAATAGCTAGTATCAGGCAAGACCGCAGGGTTCCAGCCGCTAACGATAAGACGACGTGAATCAGGGTTATTTTTAATTTGCTCAACCACTTCGGCAATTTGATCAACCGAAGTACCGTCACCGCGATCCCAGCTACGCCATTGGTGACCATATACAGGGCCAAGCTCGCCTTCTTCGGTAGCCCATTCATCCCAAATTTTTACGCCATGCTCTTTTAAATAGGCAATATTTGTTTCGCCTTTTAAGAACCAAAGTAGTTCGTGGATTATTGATTTAAGGTGACACTTCTTTGTTGTCACCAAAGGAAAACCTTCCTGTAAATTAAAACGCATCTGATAGCCGAATACACTTAACGTACCTGTACCAGTTCGATCTTCCTTTTTCACACCCGTATCACGTACATGGCGCATGAGAGCGAGATATTCTTTCATCGTTATTCTTATATTTTTTGTTGTTCAACACGGTCTTTTCCGCGCATGTATGCACGGACTATTAATCCTATTCCTAAAGCTATCATAGGTAAACAAAGAAGTTGCCCCTGGCTTAGGCCCATTTGATATAAGCCAATATGAGCGTCAGGCTCTCTGAAGTACTCAACGATAAACCTAAAGCTACCGTAACCGAGCAAGAATAAGCCACTCACTGCCCCTACTGGCCGTTTTTTGGCGGAATAAAGCCATAGAATAATAAACAGCAGCACGCCCTCTAGAGCAAACTCGTAAAGCTGTGACGGGTGGCGAGGAATATTACCTGCATTAGGAAAGATAACAGCCCAAGGCACATCTGTACTGCGGCCCCAAAGCTCCGCATTTAAAAAGTTACCTATGCGCCCTGCACCTAAACCTATAGGCACAAGAGGTGCAACAAAATCCCCTAAACGTAGGAACGTGGTATTCATACACTTTGCGCGCCAAAACAGGGCAGCTAATACCCCTAGCAAGCCGCCGTGGAAAGACATTCCACCTGCCCAAATTTTGAATAGATACAGAGGGTCATCTAAGAACATGCTAAACTGGTAGAAAAACACATAGCCAATGCGACCGCCCAAAATTACGCCCACAAAGCTCCAGAAAAGCAGGTCGCTTAACTGCTCTCGGCTCCAGTTGGTTTGTGATAGGCGTTTTTGCGCTAACAAATACGCGGCGATAAAACCTACCAAATACATTAAGCCGTACCAACGTACGCTTAGTGGTCCCATACTGAAGATAACGGGGTCGATACTGGGAAATACCAGATAACTGCTCTGTTCCATTATATTATTCAATTCCTAAAATCATTCTAATGCTTACTAAAACAAGTAAACATGCCAACATCGCTTTCAACACGCGTACATTTACTCGTTGCCCTAGCTTCGCACCTATATTTGCGGTAAACATGGAGGTGGCCACAATACCAGCTGTAGCGGGTAAATAAACATAACCCATACTGTATTCTGGTACATCTATCTCACCCCACCCAGCGACAACAAAACTGGTTGTGCCAAAAACAGCGATAACTAATCCACAAAAAGCAGCACAGCCAATTGCTGCGCGTACATTAACACGGAACCATACCAACGCAGGAACCAATAATGCACCGCCTCCAATGCCCATAAGTGCACTTAGCATACCGGCACCACCACCAACAGCGATTAACGAAACTTTAGAGGCTTCGTTCTCAGAAGCTTTTTGTTTACCAAAAATCATCTGCAGCGCTATTAATATCACCAGAACAGCAAACACATCTTTGAGTAACTCTCCGGATATATGGCTTGCTACCTGCGCACCGGCAATAGCGCCAAACGCAATACCCAACCCCGTATAAAGCACAATGTGACGTTGAATATTACCGAGCTTGTAGTGAGCAAAAGCGGACGACATTCCAGTGAAAATAATGGTAGATAAAGAGGTAGCTATAGCGACAGGCATAACCGTTTCGGTGGTCATGCCCAGAAAGTGAATCATTAGGTACGACAGAGCGGGTACGATAATTAAGCCGCCGCCAATGCCCAGCATACCAGCCAAAATACCGACAATAGAACCTAAGATCAGGCAGCTGACAATTATTACAACGATTGGGTCCATTCGTTAAGCACCTGCTCGGATGAGGCCTCCTAGGCCTTTAGTTTCAAGATATTGATTCAAGTGCACAAACACTTCTTCTTGGCTAACTGAGGTCAACGCTAACGATAGTAACTGCTTACATTCATCAAGCGTTACTTTTCGAATAAGCCAGTTTATTTTTCGTAAGTTAAAGCCGTTCATACTCAAACGGCGATAACCCATCCCCATAAGCAGCAGCGCACCAGCAGGCTCCCCAGCTATTTCTCCGCAGATAGTCACAGGTACTTGATTTTGATTGGCCTTTTGAACCACATCGTAAAGTGCCCCTAATACGGCCGGGTGATAACTATTGTAAAGTCCCGCCACCCGCGTGTTGTTTCTATCTACAGCCAGTAAGTACTGAGTTAAATCGTTGCTGCCCACTGAAAAGAAATCAACATGCTTGGCTAATTGAGGTAGTTGATATAATACCGACGGCACTTCAAGCATTATTCCTAATTTCGGCTTGTTGAGCGTTTCCCCTGATTCTGCTATTTCGTCAGATATTTCATAAAACGCCTGATTGATTAATCGCTTAGACTCTTGCACTTCAGACACAGTGGAAATCATTGGCAGCATAATTTGTAAATTACTTAGGCCTACACTTGCCCGAAGCATAGCGCGAACTTGAACCAAAAATATTTCGGGATGATCAAGGGTAAGACGAATACCACGCCAGCCTAAAAACGGGTTTTCTTCGTTAATAGGAAAATAGGGAAGCGGCTTATCGCCCCCCACATCCAAAGTACGCATAGTGATGGGTAATGACGGCGCGGCTTCAAGGACTTCGCGGTACAGTTTGACCTGCTCTTGTTCCGAAGGAAAGCGCTCGCGCAGCATGAAAGGAATTTCTGTACGGTATAATCCAACACCTGCGCCAATCTGGTCGGCGTTAAGTTCTACTTCAGCAGAAAGACCCGCGTTGATATACAAAGACATTCTACAACCATCAACACTTTCACACGGCTTGTCTGCCTCTGCGTCGATTTTCTCTGTTATGGCCGATTCTTCATCGATAAGCTGAATAAATTCAGTCTTAATATTGCGTTCTGGCGAAACAATGACTTCGCCAGAATAACCATCAAGCAGTATTTCTTTGTCTTCAAGTAGCGCTGGTGTCACGTTCTGACAGCCCATGACTGCGGGCACACCCATGGCCCTTGCTAATATCGCAGCATGAGAGTTGTTCGAGCCACGAATAGAGATAATCCCTTTTAGCTTATCCCGTGGAAATTCCGCAAGCATTGGCGCTGACACCTCGTCAGCCACTAGAATACTAGCTTCAGTAATTACCTTTTCGGTAACTTTCTGCCCGTTCGCTTCATACAAAATATTGGCTAAGATACGGTCTGACAAATCGACAATATCTATAGCGCGTTCTTGCATGTAAGGGTCGTCCATAGCCTGAAAGCGCGCGGCATACCCCTCTACCACCATTTTCAACGATGATGCCGCATCCCAGCCTTGACGAATTTTTTCCTCTACTTCACGTCCTAAACTATTAGCATCTAGTAGTTGGTGATAAAGCTGAAATATTGATTTAACGTCATCGGGAATGCCGTCATCTAATCCATTGGATAGCGCATCAACATGGCCTCGTGTTACCTCAACGCCTTTGCGGTAAAGCTGAATTTGCTCTTGCGGTGATTGTGTACGCTTCACCACCCAGTTTTTGAGGTTGATAGACTTATCTGGCGAGACCCCTTTACCAATAGCTAAACCTGGTGAGCCTGCGATACCACGAACGTTTTTTTGGCGCGCGATGTTGTCGTTAGAGTTTGATAACGTCAATGCGCCGCGTATATCAGCATTGGTGATCTCTAGCGCAAGCTGTGCAGCGAGGGTAACTAAAAACGCCTCTTCATCTTCGCTAAAGCGTCGCATCTGAGATTGCTGAAGTGTGATAACACCCAGTACGCGCCTTTGATTGATAATAGGCGTACCTAGAAAAGCGTTATACTTTTCTTCTTTTACTTCGGGGTAGTGTTTGAATCTGGGGTGGTTGTGCGCATTGACGATATTAAGCGGTTCTTCACGTTGACCGACTAAACCAATTAGACCTTCTGAAAAGCCAATGCGAACTTGTTCTACCGCATCGGGATGGAGCCCATTAGTGGCTTTAAGAATAAATTCTTGCGTGTCGTAATCTGCAAGATAAATGGAGCATGAGTCAACGCCAAGCGTGTGCTTTACACGAGATGCCAGCCTAAACAGAGCCGTATCGAGTGCAGAAATTTGATTCATTTCCTGCACGATACGTTTCAAAGTGGTTAACATTGCACCTTGCTGGCTTTTAGGGCTCACTGGTTTTTCCTTGTGTAATCGCAGTTTACTCGTCGCTTATTGTTGCACATCGCTGCATTTGACACTTTTACCATCTCACACCTTTATCCGCGCCTGCGTTTTTTACCGCGCTTATGCGGAGCCACATTTTGACGCTGTTGAGGTCGATGTTGCACAGACATAACTACAGGCGAGAACTCTTTCATTACTCGTCTGTATACATCTCGTTTAAACGATACAACGTTTCTTATGGGATACCAGTAGCTTACCCACCTCCAGTCATCAAATTCAGGATGACCTGTTTTAAGCACATTAACATCACTCTCGTTGCAATCTAACTGCAACAAGAACCATTTTTGTTTTTGCCCTATACAAACAGGGTTGCTGCCTTGTCGAATTAATCGCTTCGGTAGCTTATATCTAAGCCAGTTACGGGTAACACTTAAAATAGTGACATCTTTCGGTGTCAGCCCTACTTCTTCGTGAAGCTCGCGGTACATAGCTTGTTCAGCAGATTCCCCTTCATCAATTCCGCCTTGAGGGAACTGCCATGAATGTTGACCATAACGTCTTGCCCAAAATACTTGACCCATTTTGTTGCAAATCACTATGCCCACATTCGCACGGAATCCATCGGCATCTATCACATAGACTCCCGGGCACACTATACTTATATATGTTTTCATTCTTCCACAAACTATGCTCCAATCATAGTCTTAATGTTCGCCTTAGCTTTCAAACAAGGAATTAACCACCTTTATGCAGCCTCCTTCGTCTCCTCCACCTTCGCCGGACCATCTTTTAGCGCGATGTCACGCTATTGCAGGTTTGACACTGGGGGAACTGGCTGAGATGGCGAGCATTGCCATTCCACCTAATTTACAGCGCCATAAAGGGTGGCCGGGCATGCTAATTGAGAAATGGCTTGGGGCAAGCGCTGGATCAAAACCACAGCAGGATTTTCCTGAGTTGGGAATAGAACTTAAAACTATCCCTATAGATGCTAACTTTTCACCACTTGAAACCACTTACGTTTGTTTTGCGCCCCTTTTGATGTCGCCTGGTATTACGTGGGAAACCTCGAATGTGCGAAATAAGCTACAACAGGTATTATGGCTGCCCATAGAGGGAGATAGGGCCATTCCGCTAGCACACCGACGGGTAGCAACAGGCTTTTATTGGCGACCTAACGAAGCAGAAGACAGTCTGCTTCGCCTAGACTGGGAAGAACTGGTCGAGCAAATCGCGACAGGACAAGTAGAGTCAATCACGTCTCGACAAGGTGAAGCCTTGCATATTCGCCCCAAAGCGGCGAATGGAAAGGTACTTACCGACGCATTAGGACCAGAGGGACAGCGCATTAAAACCCGCCCCCGAGGTTTTTACTTGCGCAAAACCTTTACCCACCAAATACTGCGCAATGCATTTAGTGTTTGATGTAGGCCGTGCGAACTGAAAACGCCCTTCACTTTGTAGGAGCAGTATTCAAATGTTTTACAAGGTACTCGCTTAAGAATTTTTCTGAATTAACGCCAAGGCGTTTTGCTACCGCGTCTAGTTTCGCATCGCTATGAAGCAGGACTTTTTTCGCATACTCTAGACGGTAATGAAAAATAAACCGCCTGAAGTTTTTCTTTTCAGTAAGCTGAAGCGCTATGGCTAAAGATGTAGGGTCGATATCAGCCCCTTGGCAAAACGTACTAAGCGTCAGGAAACGTGTTTTGTAGGCTTTTGATTCAATGGTATAGCGCTCTGCTTTAGAAATTACACTGCTTATTTCATAGGGCGTTGCCTTACCTTCATCCAGACGCTCATAATCTAGCGGAGATGGTGCAGTGCGGCGAATAAATGTCAGTGAAAAAAGTACCACCAACAATGCAGATCCAATCATTAAATGGTGAAAGCTTTCCCAAAAAGGTACGGGGAAAAAACCAAAAGTAGCCGCGGTGACAAGTAAAATACTCATAAATGCCACCCCAACTAAGCTTCCCATTACACCAGCGAGTTTAGGCATTTTTAAGTTTTTAATATCCACCGCCTGCTCAGGTAAATGCCTGTGATACATTTGAATATGTTCGGTGATAAGAATGCCAATCAGCAATACGCTAAAGCCTGTTAAGAGTGAGGCGAAATAGGCAGGCCATAACAGTAAAGGTTCGCCGTTAGGCGACGATGAAAGCCACTGCTGTTTGTCATCTACCGGTATGAGAAGCACGGTGCACTGAAAAATTGCCGTTACTACAACAGGCCACCAAAGGCGCTTTCTAGCAGTAGGGTAAGCTAATAACATAGGCTTTATCGCACGATAGCAACAGGTAATAGCAATTACCGCAAATACGTCAGATAAACCATACATACCAGCTAATGACGTAGCATGTGCTGCTCTTAGCCATTCATCGAGCATAAAGAGAGGCCAGCAAATAAAAGCGCCGACTAACCAGCGCATGCTGCTTAAATTTACTTTCTGAACGAACAGGCGTGCAAAACAGAATAAATAAACGCCTAGTAATATATAAAGTAAGTAATCATAGTAATTTGAAGTCATCAGCGCCTTCTTCCTTGAGATAAAAATTGCTAACGCAATACGTACCCACCGGCATAATTTACCAGTAGACTTCACGTTGCATAGCTACCGTGCGCGTTCGCTCCATAATTCGAATTAGCGTACTGAGTTTCTCTGCTGTCCATCTACGCACCTCATCGTGAGAGTCTACTTCGGCATCGTCAATTGACTGCTTTAACATGAGCAAGGCATTCAGTTCATCAATGCCGGTAAGTAGGTCTAGCCACGGCGCTCGAAAATTACCTCGCTCTTCAACAAATAGGTCACCGAGCAAAAAGCCGCTCCACAACGTTTGTCTAAGCATGATCTCAACAGCACTGTAATTCGCTGGCCCCATGGTTTTGCTTAGCGGCATGCTCTGCTGCACAGTTTGCCATCCTTGCGACAGCCACCCCTTGGCGTGATCTAGCACTGGATGGTCAAAACCCGTCGCAACCGTCTGCCACGGTTTATTTTGAACAAGGCTTATAGCGAGTATCTTAATGTCGGTAGCATCGTTATCGAAAAACAGTTTCTCTGGCTCGTGTGCCTGCATCAAGCCTGTTTGTCGTCCTTGCAGGTAGCTCACCACTGCAGGGTGCTTACTTAGGGTTTTGTTAAACATGCTCTTTTTAGACAGCAAGTAACGCAAGCTTTGTAAGTCGTCTTGCCACCCCCATTTTTGCGCATGAGCCACTAATTTTTTATGCAAAGCCAATAACTCTGGACACTGTAGAACGGGCAAATAAAGCGACACACTTTGAAGTAACAAACGCACACTTTTAGCAACTTCGGCTAACATTTTTATTGAGCCACTTTCGCAAAACACATGCTCATGGTGCTGCCAATGAACCAATGCGGTTTGAACCGCTTGGCAGAACGCATCCTCTGTGGTGGTAGTGTCCTCTAGCGCTAGAAAGTCTGGTAGATGACGAATTTTTGCGTTAAAGCCGTGGAGTAGCTGATAGCCCTGCGCGGCTTTTGAAACATCACTCAGTCGTACCGGCATATTGTCATTTATCAACACTGCCAATGAGAACAAACTGTTGATATCTCCTGACATCAACTCTAGCTCTATTTCGTTTATTGGGGAGCTCGCTTTGTCCGTACTTGCTTCACCGCAATCCAGTACAATTTCAACTACGCTATCGCCTAAAGCAACCACGTAAGCATTGCGTGTAAAGTGAGTGCTGAACTGTTTAGATAAGCTGGCATTTTTAGCTACTATATCCCAGTTTTGCGGCCAAACGTTTGACTCAAATAATGTGAGATCGGGTCTTGAGTTATCGAGACTTACATTATACTCCATGCGCTTGTGCAAACCACCGCTTACCTCGCCGTTGGTTTTTAGTGTTTGTTCGTATTCACCATTATTGCCACGAACCCGAAAGCCCATTTTATTGTTCTGAAAATCGAGCTTATCTGTATCGTAGTAGTCATTCTCAAGGCGCATTTCGCTGTGAGAGTTAACTTGAATACTGTTTTTTTCGAAAAGAGGAAGCACGCGTTGAGTAAACGCTTGGTGAGCATTGTCACCCGTAACAAATTTTAATTCTATTTCTGACATGGTTGCGCTAAGCACAGCTTATGATGCTGACACCTTACCTTTGTCGCTCACTTTTCGCAATGTTGCTGCTGTTAAACAAGTCGCTTAAATTAGACAAAAGTGGAACAAACTTGCCTTTATCGCGGTCAACCAATACCATCTTCACGTTTTAAATTCTAAAATTGGACTTCATATGATTCGAAAGTGGTTAGCAGCAGCCCTTATTGCATGCTCTTTTCAAGCATTTTCGCTACAAGATACCGCTGATTTAGAAGCGTCTTCTTCACATTACATTAGAGATGACCTTTTTATTTTCATGCATACTGGACCTGGTCGTAACTACCGTATTTTAGGTTCAATTGAAGCGGGCACACCTATTACTGTGCTTTCGCGCGACAATGATGCTGAATTCACGGAGATTACCGATAACGAAGGTCGTAAAGGCTGGGTTGAAAGTAAATTTGTGTCGAATACTATGTCGCAAGCAGAGCAGTTGCCCATTGTTAGTGAAAAGCTTGCTAAAAGCCAAAGTGGCCTTCAAGCTGCCCAGTCAGAAAATGCCAGACTTCGTCAACAGCTTAACGACGCGCGCCAGCAAGTGTCTAAACTTACGACCACCAACGACGAACAAGCGTCCCAAATTATTCGTTTAACGGCGAAGGTTGAAAGCGCAGACAAAGACGAATTGGTCATGTGGTTTACGCGCGGCGGTTTAGTGGCCGGCATAGGTATTTTGCTTGGCGTGATGCTAACTTACCTACCAAAGCGTAAGCGCAGAAACAGTGAATGGATGTAGTGCTAGCATTTAAAATGAGCGCTTAAACAAACAAAAGAACGCTGATGTTAACATCGGCGTTTTTTATTAGGTGCTTTTGGAATATCTAGTAAAATGCCCCTAACAATAGACTAATATTAATAGTGTATTAACTTGTGCGTGCCTATCATGTTTGCTCGGCTACTGCAGCGTAAGCACAACGCTATACCCCTGTGCAACCGAACGCACATCACCCTGATAATCTTGTGTATCTTCAGCAATGACTACCTTGTGCGCATACCCCCATTCAAGCTTCGCACATAGCTTATCAATGAGCTTTAAGCCTATCCCAAAGCCGCCATCTAACTCACTATTAGGCGTTATCGATAACGAGGCATTTTCGTCTAGTTCTAAACCTTCTTCTTCGTTAAGTACAGTAAGCGTAGCACCTGAAAGTGTGATTGTGACATTGCCTTGCTGGGTATGTTGGTAAGCATTTCGAATAACGTTGCCTATCACTATTTCGCTTGCTGTTTTTGGCAGCAACAATACACATTCACTCAAGTGCAGCTGTACATTTACCTCTTTACCTGAAAGCAAATACATTAGGTCTTGGCTAAGTGCCTCAACCATGGCTTTTAGATCAACTTTTTCTTTAGGCAGCGCTGTCTCTTCATTTCTCCCTAACCACAGTAAAGTTTCTGTCAAATCCGCCATGGTTTTTGATGCATGATCCACACGCGCAAGTGCGTTATTGCCTTTGATATTTTCGCTATCGATAACGCGATGTAGCAATGCTGCACTGCTTCTAATAACGGCAATGGGCGTTCTGAGCTCATGGCTGGCGTGATTAACAAACTCCCGTTCTCGGTTAAGCGTAGTGCGTACGTTCTGCAAGCTACCGTGTATTATCGCCGCGAGCGCGTTAAGTTCTTTGTAACGAAACTCAGGAATAGGCTTGTCGAGCTCCTTCTCATCAAGAGAGGCTGCCCAGCGTTGTAATGACTCTATGGGGCGGGACACGCTGCGCATTAAAAAAAGGAGCGCGACAGAAAATGAAATCAGCGCTAAAACACCCACAATAGCACTGTAAATAGTGTGGTTTATTCTCAAGAATTTTTTACCATCAGACGGAGGCGCAAGAAATACTTGGGTGACATAGCGAAGGTTTCCATCGTCTAACGGGACTAACACCGCAAAATGAGCCGAGATAGGACGGGAAAACCAATCTGGCTTGTTGATATCCTTCAATAAGGAATAGGGTTTGAAGCTGTCTTTAGGAAACCTTTGTTTTACTTCATCAGGCAAATCATCGTAATTAGCATGAATATGTAAATCGAGAATTTGCGCATGATTGTTGTTATCAAGCTCTGCACTTTGCGCCGCCCGAACCATGGTATTTCTTAGCATGCCATCCATACCATCGAAAAAGCTATCGCTGCTTTGTATAGAAAAGAGCACAATGACTATGGTCGCTAAACTCAGTAACGACCATAAGACATAACGCCTTAAGCTAATGCGAAGGCCGTTTACCATTGCTTAGTATCCTTATTTTTGTTCGGTAACAATGTACTATCAGAGCCCCCATTTGCCGCTTGGTCAATTTTTAACGCAGCACAAAACCCAGCGCCCGGTACGGCTTTAATTTCTATGTTTGCGTTCGCTTGAGCCAGTGATTTGCGCAAATTGTGAAGGTGAACTTTCAGCGCATTACTTTCGGGCGCGTCCTCTCCCCACACAGCATCAAGTAACCGCTGCCGTGGCATAACCTTTCCTTGCTGCTGCAATAATGATTTTAGAAGGGTAAAGCCAGTAGGACTTAGCTTAACAGGCGTGTTATCAACACTTGCCACCTCGCCACTTAATTCTAAACTTACATTACCAAATTTTAGCCTTTTCACTTGCGATGAGCGCCTGTGCGCCAGCACTGAAACCCGTGCAACCAATTCAGGCATATCAAAAGGTTTTACCAAGTAATCATCAGCCCCCTTTTGAAACCCTTCGAGCTTATTTTCTAGCTGATCACGAGCTGTAAGCATAATGATAGGCGTATCGTTGCCGTCACCGCGCACTTTTTCGCATACACTTAAACCATCGAGCCTTGGTAAATTAATGTCTAACACCACGACATCAAACGGGTGTTTCTGAATAAGCGTCAGTGCTGCTACGCCATTAGCAGCGTGGTCACATACCATGTCTTCAAGCTCTAAATAGTCGATGATATTGCCCGCCAGGCCCATATCATCTTCCACTAGTAACACGCGGATCATTAACCGAACTCTCCGTTAAGGGTTTAACAAAATACCTTGCCATCAAACGGCTTACATCTTCATAAATTAGCAGCAATGCCGGAATTAATAAAAGCGTGATAAGGGTGGCGAACAAAATACCGTAACCTAATGACGCCGCTGCCGGAATTAAGAACTGCGCTTGCACCGAGGTTTCTCCCAATATGGGGTATAAGCCTACAAAGGTAGTAATTGAAGTTAAAAGCACAGCACGCAAGCGACTGGTACACGCTTCAATAACCGCTGTATGCGCGGGCATACCGTCTTCACGTAAAGCATTAAATCGCGAGACCAATAACAAGCTATCGTTAACTACCACGCCGCTAAGCGCCAATATTCCGTTTAAAGAAAGTAGGCTTATCATAAGGCCATTTGACCAGTGCCCGATAATGGCTCCCACAATACCAAAAGGAATTGCAGTCATGATAATAAGCGGCTGCACATAGGATTTAAGTGGTATCGCTAACAATGCAAAGATAGACAACAAAGCTAAAATGAACACGCTTTGCATTGAGCTTTGTGTTTCCGCCTGTTGTTCAGCTTCACCGGCAAAGTAAAGCGATAAGTCTTGGTATTGGCGTTCCAACTGAGGTACAAACTCACTATTGAGGTAGTTGACCAATTCTGTAGAAGTAATAACATCGCTATCTACCGACGCACTTACTGTAAGAGCGCGCAAGCCGTCAATACGCACTACCTGTTTTTCTTGTACATCTTGAATAACATTCGCCACTACAGAAAGTGGTACCACAGTGCCATCATCTAGGCGCACTTGGGTATTCATTACATCTGAGGGGTTCATCCTATCCTTTTCAGGGTAACGTACCCGCACCTTCACTTCGTTTTTATCGCGCAGGTAACGCTGAACAATTTCCCCGCCAAAAGCTTTTAAAAGCTGCTGCGACAAACTTTGCGTATTTAGCCCCAAGACTCGCCCTTCTGGGGTAAGTTCAAAGCGCATCATGGCTTCGCCAGGTGTCAGCGAGCTTTCTATCGCATACACGCCATCAATATTGTTAAGCGCTTCAACAAAGGCATCGTTGGCAGCTGTTAGGGTATCATCGTTGATGCTTTTAATTTCAACATTAAACCCGTCGACCATTTCTCGTCGAGAGCGTATTTTTAAGCTTTTTACGCCTTCTAAGCTGCCGGTTAAGGCATTCCAGCGTGCCGAGAGCTCATCTAGAGAATAAGGCGAGTCTTCATCAAGTGATATGGTGATTGTGCCGCTTTGATCGCCACTTGCCGTCACCTGTAAACTACTAATACCGCTTTGATCTGCGCCGCTTTCTTGCGTTAGTTGTTGGTCTGCTTCAAGCGCATTTTTCTCTAACAGCATTAAGTTACGTTCGTTTTGTCCGTAGCTAGCATCGCTATAAAGCGACATATTGGCCGAAACAGTATCACCTTGCATGCTGGGGAAAAAGCTAACTCGTACAGCACCCGTTAGCGGTAAACTAACAACGAAGATGAAAAGCGCGATAAACAGTAAAACGGCTGCATAGCGGTAGGCTACAGTGACCTTCAACAAACGTTGATACACGCGGTAGTTAAACCATTGAAGTCCACCATCCGCTTTTTGCTGCACTTTATTCCACAGGCCGCCTATTCCTTTTCGGGTTTTCTGTTTGGTTGGAAGGTGGGCTAAATGCGAGGGTAAAATCAGCTTCGACTCCACTACCGACAACAGTAAACACAAGGTAACAATAGTACCAAACTGCGAGTACAAGGTACCTAAACCGCCTGATACGTTCGATAAAGCAAAGAAGGTTGCCACTGTGGTGAGTACACCAAATAACGTAGGCACAGCCACTTTATGGGTACCTAAAATAGTATTGTGAAGCGTATCGCCGTGCTGTTTTCGCGTGGAGTAAACGCTCTCCCCCACCACTACAGCATCGTCCACCACTATGCCAAGGGCCATTATAAAGCCGAACGTGGTCATCTCGTTTAGCGTCATTCCCGTGTAGCTATCGGTCATGAAGTACAAAGTGCCGAAAAAAATAAACGGTAAACCAGCCGCCACCCAAAATGCCACACGCAAATTGAGAAACACAGCTAGGGTAATGAACACCAACACAATGCCCATTAGCGCGTTGCTAGTAAGTAACTCCAGACGCTCGGTAATAAGCGTGCTTTTGTCGTACCAAGCTTCAAGTTCGACACCTTGAGGTAGCAAGTCTTTATCATGCCACGCATCCACTACCTCGTGGGCTTGCTGCACCATTTTCGTTACATCGCCATATTCATCCATTAGCACCTGAATACCATATCCATTGGTTCCGTTGTAACGAGACAAGTGATAGCTGTCATCGGCAAACATATCGCGTACCGTAGCCACATCGCCAACAGAAAGTATTACGCCATTGGTATCGGTAATAAGGGGAATGTCAGAAAAATCTTTCGCCCAATAAGACTGCTCAGAGGCTTTTAAACGAATAACCTTTTCTTTGTTACGCAAACTGGTTGTAAGGGCGGTGTTAGACTCTTGATTTACCGCATCTGCTACATCAGATAGTGTTAAACCATAGGCCTGAAGCTTGCCCTCGTCTATTTCAATAGACATCATGGGGTCTACAAAACTGCCCGCGCTGACCTCCCGAATATCGTCTTTTGCCAGCAAATCCCGCTCTAGTTGTTCGCCTAGGTACTGAAGGGTAGCGTGGTCGACATCGCCATAAAGCTGTACCCAAATAGCGTGATCTTGTCTTCGTGCTTTGCTAATAACTGGGTTTTCAGCATCCGACGGGAAGTTAGAAATACTATCTACTTCGGTTTTGATGTCGGTGAAAAGGGTATCTAAATCGTATTCAGTTTCTTTTTCTACCTGCACACTAGCACCGCTGGCATTCGAGGTAGACGTGATTCGCTTAATACCGGGAATGGCCTCCAGTGCGGTTTCAATTTTAATGGCGATACCTTCTTCTGCTTGCTTAGGGTCACCGCTATCGTATGTCATCGAGATAGTAACAAAGCGCGGCTCCATGCTTGGGAACGCCTCTTTGCGTATATCGTTCATGGAAACCAAACCCAGTACGATAAGACTAACCATCAGTAAATTAGCCGCCACCGAGTTTTGCGCGAACCAAGCAATAATTCCACTAGGATTATTTCTGCTATGCTCGCGTCCGTTGCTATTATCACCTTCGTCGAAAGGCCCACCATTTCGATTATTGGTCATTGGCTTGCCCTCCCGTTTGCCCTTCCACAATAGGCTTGACTTTAATGTCGACCAGGTAACTATTTAAGGGGCGCACAACGACCATCGCTTGGCGTATTTCGCTTTCACGCTCTGGCACGGCCTCACTCCCCGTATTGCCCCCAGTCTCACCCGTAATGTTGCCAGTAACTTCACTCGCCTCAGGTGGAGTGATATAAACATAGCCATTGCTTTCAAACAGTACTGATGGAGTAAACTTCGCTAATTGCCCGGTGGTCGGCATAACCAACCATACTTCTTGTTTTTGTGAAATGGCAGACGCCGGCAGCTTCCATACATTTTCGAGCTGTTTTCCTTCAATTTCTGCCTGTACAAAGCTACCAAATAAAAGAGGGGTTGCTTGGTCTAGCGGCTTATCAACAACCGCAATGGCGTTGCGCTGGCGAGTTGTATCGCTTTGATGCCATTCAGCGCGAACGATATTGGCATCCCATGTATGTCCTGTAGTGGTGTCGGTAAGCGTAACCGACCAACTGAGAGAAGCATCATCAGATAGCTGCGCTCCAGAAACTGAAGGTAGTTGTGTCCATTGGCTTGGAGAAAGCCCTATAGCAACTTCGGCAACATCAGTAGAATAAAGTGTTGCTACAGCACTGCCAGCTTGAACAAAGCTCCCAAGAGCTATATCACGGCCGACAACCAACGCATTAAAGGGTGCACGTAACGATGTAAAAGCTAAGTCTCTCTTCGCAGAGTTTACCGTCTGCTCGGCTTCATCCAAGGACGCTTGCGCGGCTTTTAGCTGTGGCTCTCTTAATACCAGTGCGGATAATGGCTCACCGTCAAGCCCTGAACGAGTCCACTCGTCTTTAGCTTGTGTTCCCTGTAAGCGCTCTTCTTCCAGGCTTACTACAGCGGCTTGATAAGCCGCATTAGCACTTGCTAATGCCTGTTGATAGCTTGTGTTATCTATGCGCGCTAAAATTGTGTCACTTTCCACTAACGCGCCCGTTTTAAAAGCTGGCGATACGTGGGTAACCTGCCCGCTAACTTGTGCGACTAAGCTCAAGCTATCTTGTGGAACAACCTGACCATACCCCTTCACTTTCGCCCTATAGTTGTCGGTGGTTACCTTGATAACCCCTACTTGAGCCAGTTGAGAATCAGCACTTTGTTCTCCTTTTTGGGTTTGGTAAGTAGTGCTATCACCAGATGGCCTTTCGCCTGCCTCTTTAGCTACTTCAGACTCGCTTTCCCTAGGTGGACGATGCGTAGCACCTTCAGCCATATCACCTTCAGGTGGCCTTTCCCCCCTTGTCGGTCTCGTTGCTGCAGCGTCACCTTTTACTTGCTCAGCATCAGCAGGTAATTGCGAAGACGACGACGTTGATTTAGGTGCCCCCTGCGGTCGAGCTCCAGGGTGCGACGCCCCCATATTCATCATGGTATACATGATCGCCAGTACAATACTTGCAGCGGCGAGTAAGGTTACAATAATTCGTTTGTTTCTCATTGTGACACTCCAAGGCCAAGGGCTAGACCTAAGTCAATTCGGTTTTGTAATTTTTGGGCGTGAAGCTCAACAGCTTGAACTTTTAAGTCAAAGCGCGTGTTATACACAGAAAGTAAATCCAAGATATCAGCAAGACCTTGTCGATATTGACCTTCAATAGTAGCCACACTGCGCTCAGCATTGGCAAGCGCCACATTTGTGTGGCTAATTCGCGCGCTGAAGGCCGTTTCACTATCCAATGCGTTTTGGGTTTCCTGCACCGCAGTTAATAGCGTTTCGCGATATTGCCACCAAGCATTTGCTGCGGTAAGTTTTGCGTCTTCAACTTGCGCCCTCAATGCGCCTCCCTGAAATAGCGGAGCGGTCATTTGCCCCAGCAAACTCCACAAAGGGTTAGTAAATAAGGCTTGTGAAGGTGTAGAGGCACTATCAGATAGAGAGGCAGACAAGCTAATGCTAGGCAACAAGGCCTTATAGGCCACATCAACTTCAAACTCTGTTGCTTGTATCGTATAGAAGGCCGCCTGAAGGTCAGGTCTGCGAGCAAGGTCTTGTTTCGGCAAATTAGCAAGCGGCAGCAACACATCTGGGAAATTAACCTGCGTATCAAGCTCGCTTAGCGATTGGTCTTGTCTGCCTAAAAGCACTGCTAAAGTGCGTTTTGCTGATGACAGTGCATTTTCATATTGGGCTATAGTAGCGCGGGTATTTGCGCTGCTTGTACGCGCGGTATCTAAATCGTCTAGGCTTCCCAGGCCCGTGCGATAGCGCGTTAAGATCACGGCTTCATTATTTTCTAGTACCGATAACCGAGCCTGTTCAATATTTAGTAGTTGCTGTTGAGTGAGTACATCGATATAGCTTCTTACTACGCTAGCAACTAAAGAATCTTTGGCCGACTGATAACTGGCTCTGGCACCTGCTGCATCAAGGTTTGCGGCACTTATGCCATCGCTAATTTTTTGCCACAAGTCTAGTTCCCAACTTACATTTAAGCTTGTGCTATAGCTTGGGTTGTTTAGCTGATTACTCGTATTTATTACCGTACTATTAGATGAGCTACTGCTTGTAGTTTCACTTTTAGATGCCGAAAAACTTGCGTCAACATTCAGGTTTCTGTCTGCTTTTGCGCTATCAATGGCTACTTGTGCTTTTCGCAGCGTAATTAACGACTGCTGTAGACTTGCATTAGATGACAAGGCTTCATCAATGTAGTCTGCTAAGTGCGGCAGCTGATTAATAGCAATAACGTCTGTTAATGCCGTGTTTGAATTCAGTACCAATGTTTGCGCTGATTCTTGCTGTTGCGCTTGCGACTGCCACACAACATGGTTTCCCGTAATTGAGAATGCCGATTCGCTCAACGCCCTGTCATCGGTACTTGTACATGCAGACAACAAAATACAAAGGGTAACAACATTTACCGTCAGTTTTGTCTTGCCCATAATTTATGCCTATTGCTTGGCGCATAGCTTACTTTTAAAGGTCTATACGCAACTTTTTTAAATTAACTGGCACTAGTATTTCAAACACAGGGTTAAGGCAGGGTTAAGGCAAAAAAACTCTACAAAGGTTTAAGTAGAATGGGTGTAGGGAAAAGAAAAGGCCAGCGCTATGCGCTGGCCTTTGATTCTCGTTTATTATGAAAACAGCGACTTCGTTGAATAGCCGCTAATAAAGCGCTAGGGCTTATTCATCATCTTCAACAAGGGTCATTAGTGACGTGTTACCACCTGACGCTGTAGTATCGATACTAATGGCTTTTTCAGTCATCAAGCGCTGAATAAGGTTATCGTTATACTCTGCTGTGATAACCGGCAAGATAGCCCCTTCGCGTGACGAGAGCATTGCAGTTATACGCGCAGTTCGCTCAGTACTTGAATCAACTACCACGCCCGACAAGTCTTCGTCCATTAGCAAAGTATCTAAATGCGCAAGACGAGCCACTTGGAACAAGCCTTTCGGCGCACCTGTAGACTCAAATTTATTCTGAATTTCTACCGCTTCTTCGTAGAAAATTTCAGAAACTACTGACACTACTGGGTTGCCCGTTGACAGCGCCGTTACGATAGACAGCAGCCAGTACTCAAAGGTTACTTCTTTATCGGCGAAACATACCAGGATACCACGAGGTTCTAGATAAAGTTTATTCGACTCACCTGTTGGACCTGGCAGAGTCATTGGCTTGGCGAGTTTACGTTCAACGCTGGTTAGCTGCTGACGTGCCGTCGCTAGGGTACGGTTTAAGTCGTCGGCCAGCTCATCAACAATGTCTACTTTGGCAATTTTCGCCATAAGCTGACGCACCATTGAAATACGGTCATTAAGCGGCGTATGACGCCACTGAATTTCAACTGCTTTAGCCTTATCCATCATTACATGAGCACGTTCAGCAATTTTTTCATCACCCACTAGCGCTGCATCGGTACCGTCAACGTCATCAATTTGAGATGGTTTAGGCGTAGCTCGTTCCATCATTAAGCGAGGTAGATAGTTTGGACCACCCGCTTTAGGGCCTGTACCCGATAGACCGCGGCCACCGAATGGCTGGACACCAACAATAGCACCAATCATGTTACGGTTAATATAAACGTTACCCGCACGGCTCTTTGCAGCAAGCTCGTTAGCTCGCTCTTCAATGCGCGAGTGAATACCCATGGTCAAGCCGTAGCCTGTGCCATTAATTTGCTCTAATACACTATCAAGTTCTTTTGATTTAAAGCGTACGATATGAACCACAGGGCCAAACACCTCTTTTTCAAGAACGTTAATATTCTTGATTTCATACAAGGTAGGTGCGAAAAAGGTCCCGTTTTCAAAGCCTGTAGGCATTTCGTTGCGGTAAAGTAACTTCGCTTTATCTTCCATATACTTTTGATGATCGGTAAGGCTTTTAAGTGCCTTCTCATCAATTACCGGGCCGACATCGGTAGCAAGCTGCGTAGGATCGCCAACGGTGAGCTCTTTAAGCGCCCCTATCAACATTTCTATTAAATCATCGGCGATGTCTTCTTGTACAAAGAGTACGCGAAGCGCAGAACAGCGTTGACCGGCACTTTGGAAACCAGAATGGATTACGTCGTCAACCACCTGCTCTGGCAGTGCAGTTGAGTCAACAATCATACAGTTTTGACCACCCGTTTCTGCAATAAGCGGTACCTGTTCGCCACCGCGCTCTGCAAGCACCTGTGAGATCAGGGTACCGGTTTGCGTTGAACCTGTGAACATGACCGCCTTAATGCGCTCGTCAGGCAGTAGGGTTTCGCCTACTTCTTTACCCGGCGATACAATAAGTTTTAATGCGTCTTCAGGTAGACCTACCGAATGCATAATATCTACTGCGCGCTGAGCAACAATACTTGTCTGCTCTGCCGGTTTAGCGATGACAGTGTTACCTGTTACCAGTGCGGCAGTTACTTGGCCTAGGAAGATAGCCAGTGGGAAGTTCCAAGGGCTAATACAAAGCACAACGCCACGCGGTACTAAACGCTGATCTTCTGCGAGCTCTTCGGCGCGCGCCGCATAATAGCGACAGAAATCAACAGCTTCACGCACTTCATCAATACTGTCTTGTGCCACTTTACCGGCTTCTCGCATACAAATAGCGATAAGCTCAGCCATGTGACGTTCAAGCGCATCAGCTGTACGGTTAAGAATTTCAGCACGTTCGCCTACATCGCGTTTAGACCATGCGTCGAACCCAGCTTCGGCTTCATCTAGCGCTTTACGCATGTCATCAGGTTTGGGATAGTAGTGATAACCCACCACGTCATTATGGTTTGTAGGGCTTAGTACAGGTGTAGCGCCTTCAGGTACTTCACCAGTAACTTTGTAGTAATCCTGCCAGCGCTCTAGCTCGTGTTTAAGCGCCATTACCGCGTTAGTGTCGGTAAGGTCTAAACCCCGCGAGTTGTCGCGCTCTGGCGCATATAGCCCACGTGGCGTTTTAATTAACTTGTTATAACGCACTTTTAAACGTTGGGTTTTCTCTACTGGGTCTTCAAGTAAGGCTTCTACCGGCTTTTCATCATCAACAATGGCGTTTACAAATGATGAGTTAGCACCATTTTCAAGAAGACGGCGCACTAAGTAAGCAAGTAAGTCTTCGTGCTCGCCAACGGGTGCGTACACGCGGCACTGAATTTTATCTTCAGTCACCACTTGGTCGTAAAGGGTGTCACCCATGCCGTGTAAACACTGGAACTCGAAGCCTTCTTTGTCATCACCAGCAAGCTCAACAATAACAGACGCCGTGTAAGCGTTGTGGGTAGCAAACTGCGGATAAATAGTGTCGCGATATTCAAGCAAGCGGTTAGCACAAGCGTGGTATGAAACGTCGGTTGACGATTTACGCGTAAATACAGGGAACTCTTCAAGGCCCGCTTGTTGGGTAAGTTTGATTTCAGTATCCCAGTAAGCACCTTTAACTAAGCGCACCATCAGCGGGCGGCCCACTTCAAGGGTAAGCTGGCGTAAGTGCTCAATAACGTGAATAGCGCGTTTTTGGTAGGCCTGTACAGCCAAGCCAAAGCCAGTCCAGCCGTTTAAGTCATCATCGCGGAATACGGCTTCAATAATATCTAACGAAAGCTCAAGACGGTCGGCTTCTTCTGCATCAACGGTTAAGCCGATATCGTATTCTTTTGCCATCATACACAAGGCTTTTAAGCGCGGCGGTATGTCAACCATGGCACGTTCGCGGTGAGAAAACTCAAAGCGTGGATGGATTGCAGAAAGTTTTACTGAGATACCTGGTGAGCGTTTTGGCCCGCGACCATTGG
The DNA here is from genome assembly GCF_018619335.1 of Alteromonas sp. ALT199. Classification (GTDB taxonomy): domain Bacteria; phylum Pseudomonadota; class Gammaproteobacteria; order Enterobacterales; family Alteromonadaceae; genus Alteromonas. The sequence goes on from NZ_JAHHDX010000093.1 coordinate 112,311, forward strand.
CCGCTTTACCAATAACTTTAATCGCTTTTTCATAAGACTCATAGTAGCGATCAGCGTCAGCCATAGTACGTGCCGCTTCACCTAGCATATCGTAGGAGTACACGTAGCCTTTAGTTTCTTTCTCTTTAGCGCGCTCTACTGCATCTTCAATAGTTTCGCCCATAACAAATTGGCGGCCCATTACGCGCATAGCAATGTTCATTGCGCGGCGGATAACTGGCTCTCCTAGGCGACCAAGGGTTTGCTTTAGCAAACCAAACTGCTCTTTTTTGCGCTTGTCGGCATAGTTCACCATGTTACCGGTAAACAATAAGCCCCATGCAGAAGCATTAACAAACAAAGATTCTGAATTACCCAAATGCGGTGTCCACTGGCCTTGAGATAGCTTGTCACGAATGAGCTCATCTTGGGTAGCTTTATCAGGCACGCGCAGCAAGGCTTCAGCCAAGCACATCAATACCACACCTTCTGCTGTAGATAGCGAGTATTCATTTAATAGTGCGTCAACACCACCGTGTCCCTCTTGTTCTCGGCGAATTTGAAGCACCATCTTACGTGCGCGTTCCCATGCACGACTTCGTGCACGTGGGTTGACCTCGGCGATAGGAAGAATTTGATCCACAGCCACCGACTCACTAATGCGATAGTAGTCTCTAATACGCTGGCGTAGGGATGAAGTTGTATGAAGTGTGTCGTTAATGAGCATTGCAACCCTTTCATAGAAATAGCTGTAACAAAAAGCGTTCCCGCCGTGTAAGACTGCCCACGGTCACATGGAAGCGGCTAAAAAACAAGCAAAGTCGAAACCCTGCGTTGACCTGTCGTTCTTCTTTTAACTTTATACTTTTGGATGAAGATCACGACGGTGCCAAATTTGCGCGGATAGTAGCACACAAAAATGCCCTGCCAAGACCCCACAATCAAAGTTTTTCACTTTCTCTGTCAAGCTACGTATTCAGTGCGTTAGATGACATATATTAGCCTTTGAAAAACACGCTGTTTTTAGATAATTAGACCATTTGCTAACTACGCCTAAGGTCGTAGAAAAAGATTCAGGAAAATAACGTATTTTTAGTTGCAATAAAAAACGGTTAACTAAAAACCGACTACAATATTAAAAAACTAAAAACAATTAGGTATTGCCGATGTGGTTACGAAAATTCAGTTTAATTCAACGCCTGGGCATTATTGTTGCTCTTATTACGCTGCTGTTTATATTATTAACCGCAGTTGTATTAAACAGGCACTACGAAGCATTAAAGCAAAAGTCATATGATGAAAATCAGCACCTTGTCGAGGTGGTTCATACCATGCTCAGTAGCTTCGAAGCGCGCACTGACGTCGACGAGGCTACGGCTAAAAAACAGGCGCTAGAAGCGGTAAAGGCACTGCGATATGACGGCAGCAATTATTTTTGGATCCAAGACCAAACCCCCTCTATGGTTATGCATCCCATTAAGCCCGCTCTCGACGGTAAAGACTTAAGGACATTTAAAGACGGAAACGGCAAAACCTTCTTTATAGAAATGGCGCAGAAAGTAAAAGCTAAGGGAGATGGCTTTGTCGATTATGTGTGGCCCCTTCCCGGCGAAGAAACTCCTACTGACAAAATCTCGTATGTAAAAGAGTTCAAGCCATGGGGCTGGACCGTAGGTTCGGGAATATACCTCACAAATCTTGAAAAAGAGTTCGCACACCTTCGCAACCTTATTCTGGTGTTTTGCTTAGTGAGCATTGTACTGGTTGTACTACTCATCTATGTAATAGGTGGAAGCATTGTAAAACCAGTCCAAGAAGTGACTGAACGGATGAAAGATATTTCTCAGGGAGAAGGCGACTTGACCCGCTCTCTTCCTGAAACCGGGCAAGACGAAGTTACTCGTTTAGCGCGCTACTTCAATGAGTACACCGATAAAATGCGCCAGTCTTTGCTGGGTATTCGCGAGAATATCAACGCACTAACACAACAGGCTGAACTGGTAGAAGCTTCAAGCCAAAACAGCAATACCCAAGCAGCCACTCAAAATGAAAACATGCTTCAGGTTGCCGCTGCGATGGAAGAGATGACCACACAAATAAATGAAGTAAGCCATAACGCTGACTCTGCAGAGAAAAGTACCAGCAGCGCTCAAGGTAATGTTCAAAACGGTGCTCTAGTTGTAGATAGTACTGTTCAGGATATTCGTTCTTTAACGTCAGACATTGAAAGCGTGAGTAACGTGGTTACTGAACTGGCTGCGCAAACTGACAGCATTGGAGCGGTACTTGATGTTATTAGAGGTATAGCTGAGCAAACTAACTTGCTTGCATTAAACGCCGCGATAGAAGCCGCTAGGGCTGGTGAACAAGGCAGGGGCTTTGCGGTAGTAGCCGACGAAGTTCGAACACTGGCCAGCCGCACAGGGCAAAGTACTGATGAAATTCAGGCGATGATTGAAAAGCTTCAAAGTAATGCGAAAAATGCGGTAGACGCCGTTAAAGTTAGCCAAGCCGCGTCCAGTAAGACCGTAGATAACGCCATGCAAGCGAATCAAAATTTAAAAGATGCGGATCGCTTGATGTCAGAAATTGCAGGTACGAGTAGTGAAATAGCAAAAGCAACTGAACAGCAAGCTGAAGCCGCTAACGAAGCCAACATGAGGATAAATGAGTTATCTGGCGCGGCTGATAGCAGCTTGCGAACCGCAGATGAACTAGCGGCTGCGAGTCAGGCTTTACGAAGTAGCTGTTTGGCGATTATGGATATAGCAAATCGCTTTAAGCTGTAGGTGAGCGCTAAATTTCACGCGCAATCAGCGTAGTTTTGTTAGCAACTTTGAAGCCCGTCTCTTCCCTCGGGCTTTAGCCATACTAATAGGAAGGTCAAAAGACTCAGTTATCATTCTGAGTCTTCCTTCTATTTTGTAGCGGAATCACGTTTCACATTTCTCTTGGTTATTAATAGCAAATTATTGTTTATTGAAAGTAAACTTTACGTCTAGTTGGCTCTCTATAGCTAATTAGCATTTCAAAAACGGACAGCTAATCACCCTGTATACTTTCTTCGTATGGAAGAATGTAACTGACTGCATTACACTGGCAGTTAGTAATGATGGCAGTCTTTTGCATGTTTATTTAGCGAAATTTCGCGCGACTGTAAATAACGCTAAGCAAAGCGCTGATAGAATTAGACGCTTTAACAATCAAGGAGTTGAATATGAGTGGTGGTTCAAAGGGTAAGACTATCCTAAAGTGGGTGGTTGGTTTTTTCGTCTTGCTATTTTTGGTTTACTTTCTGTTTGCCAATACCATTATTAAGTCGATTCTAGAGTCTAAACTTGGCGAGTCTTATGGAGCTGAAGTCAATATCGATGAATTTGATCACTCCTTATTCCCGACAACAGTAACGCTTAAAGGTATAGCGTTAACTAACCCCACCAAACCATCTCACAACCAAGTTTTTGTTGGCGAAGCCAACGCAGATGTTGATTTAAAACCTTTACTTGATGACCAAGTCGTTGTTAACAACCTTAATTTATTGGAAGTGCAATTCGATACACAGCGTCCTTCTGAAGGTGATGTATATCGCGTCCCTGAGCGCTCACTGTCATTCGATGAAATTAAAACCAAGGCTAAAGGAGCGGTACCGACCGTTGACGAACTGCTTTCTCGCAATCCACTGAAAACTTCAGCCGCCATTGAAGATGCCAAGGTTGCTTACGAAACCTATGGTAAAGGCCTTAAAGAAGACTATGAATCACTGCCTGATAAGTCACGTATTGAGTATTACAAAACCCAAGTTGCGCAGTTAAAAGAAACGAACTACAAAGACCCTCAAGCCTTGGTACAAGCGAAGTCTTCGTTCGATAAGTTAAAAGAAGAAATGCAGGCAGACCGCGCGCTTATTAGTAACTTCACTGAAAAGGCGAGCGACGCTAAACAAGCCTTAAGCCAAAGTGTTGAAGCACTGAAAAAAGCGCCACAAGAAGACTACGCCTTACTTAAAGGTGTTATTGCTGGCGACCAAGCCGCCCTTTCTCAAGTGACATACTTCGTGTTTGGCGACAAAGCAGCGGAATACACCGAATATCTTATGGCTGCGATGCAAATTGTTATGCCCCTTATTCAAGGTGAAGAAAAAAGCGAAGCACCTGCTGAAGTGCCTTCAATTTTAGTGAAAGAGGCTAATGTCTCCGTGTTATGGCAAAACGAATCTATTACTAGCAAATGGAATAACATCACCAACGTTCACGAAGTATTTGGAAACCCCACAACCTTCACTATTGAAGCTGCTGGCGATTTATTAAAGTCATTTACCTCTAGTGGGGAATTCTGGATAGATAGTGACGGCGTTGATGCAAGCCAAGTATGGGAATTAGCTGGCGTGAATATGTCTGACATTTCTTTTAGTGGCAATGAAACGCTAAATGCTGTACTCAAATCGGCGTTAATGAAAACCAACGGGTCGATGAAAGTTACAGACAATTTATTAACCGGAACCGGAGAAGTTGATCTTCAACAGCTTGTGATGGAAGCAACGGGCACTAGCGATATTACTAGCGCTATTGCTCAAGCACTGCAAACCTTAAGTAGCCTGAACATGACCATGTTGCTTGATGGCACTCTTGCCAATCCAAATTTTAACATTAAGTCTGATCTTGACAATAAACTGGCTAACGCAGCGTTGTCGCAGCTTACTGCAAGTCAAAAAGACAAACTGGATGAGTTGAATACCAAGCTCAATAGTATGATAAGCAGTGAGCAGACGTTATTATCGGGTGAACTGGTTGATGTAAACAGCATGCTTAGTGCTGCACAAGGCGATAGTGCAGCGCTTCAGGAGCTGCTTCAAGCCCAGTTGAATAATGTTGTAGAAGACCAAAAAAACAAGTTATTCGATAAATTAAAAGGCAAATTTGGTCAGGGTGAATAATGCACCTTTGACTCGGCGCTGCTTCGCGGCATAATACAACACAGCAGAGGCATAGCGCCTCTACTTTTTTTCCGCTTAACCATATTGTCAGGTGAATCTGTGTTACAAGGTAAATGGCTTCCCATTGTGTTAATAGTACTTCTTGGTCTATTGCAATACAGACTATGGTTTGGAAAAAATAGTATTCCCGATTACTTCAACCGAAAACAAGAAGTTCATACCCAGGTTCTTCAAAATGCGAATCTTGCTCAACGCAATGCGTTGCTTAAAGCTGACATCAGTGATTTAAAGATTGGTTTAGAAGCCATTGAAGAAAGGGCGAGAAATGAACTCGGTTTGATTAAAAAGGGAGAAACCTTTTACCGTATTTTGCCCGCAGATGCTAAGTGAATAAAATGACATCGCCCCGCGTTGTTGCGGTTATCCCCGCAGCCGGAGTCGGCAGCCGAATGAAAGCCGACCGTCCCAAACAATACCTTACCTTAAACGGTAAAACCATTCTTGAACACACCATAGACGCGTTGTTAACCCACCCATTAGTTAACGAGGTTGTTGTGGCCATTAGCCCAGGCGATGCATACTTTGATACCTATGGATTGCGGGAAAAACCAATTCACGTGGTAGATGGTGGCAAAGAACGGGCAGACAGCGTACTTAACGGCATCATGTCTTTGGGCGAGAATGACTGGGCTCTAGTGCATGATGCAGCCCGCCCCTGTATTGAAAAAAGCGATATTTCAGCGCTTATTGCCTTAACAGACAATGAGTCGGTTGCCGGCGGTATTCTAGCAACCCCCGTTAGAGATACCATGAAGCGAGTTGCGCTTGATACGAATACCGACACCAATGTCATTTCTCACACCGAGGACAGAGACGGCCTGTGGCACGCGCTAACGCCACAGTTTTTTCCCGCAACACTTTTAAAGCAAGCCCTTCAGGAAGGTTTAGCAAAAGGCGCAGCGATTACTGACGAGGCGTCGGCTATGGAGCTTGCTGGCTACAAAGTAGCCATGGTTAATGGAAGCCCTGCTAATATAAAAATTACCCACCCAGCCGACCTTCCTTTGGCAGAATTCTATCTTAAGCAAAAATTTAGCGCGCAAGGCGATAATTCACAAAGCCAAAACGCGCAAGATCAAAAGGCAAACTAATAATGCGAATAGGACACGGTTTTGATGTACACAAATTTGGTGGCGAGGGCCCCATCACAATAGGTGGAGTGCGCATCAATTACGAACAAGGATTGCTAGCCCATTCTGATGGCGACGTTTTACTTCACGCCTTGTGTGATGCGATGCTAGGTGCGGCAGCACTTGGAGATATCGGCAAGCATTTCCCCGATACAGACGACGCCTATGCGGGTGCAGACAGTCGTGCGCTTCTACGCCACGTTGTGAAGGTAGTAAAAGAAAAGGGCTACAAGCTTAGTAACGCTGACATGACGATAGTAGCTCAAGCCCCGAAAATGGCACCACATATTAGCGCTATGCGCGAGATCATCGCACAAGACTGTAGCGTAGCGCTTGACGATGTTAACGTTAAAGCAACGACCACAGAGAAACTAGGTTACACGGGCCGTAAGGAAGGCATCGCCTCTCACGCCGTCGTGCTATTGGAAAAACTATGAAGCCTTTAAACACTGATCACTGGCAGTACTATTTCGCAAAACCTGTATCCACAGGTATTTTTAAATTCCAAGCAGACGATTTTCAAGTCGTTGAAGATTTGGGTTATACCCCTTGTGGTGAAGGCGAGCACCAGTTTGTGTTTATTGAAAAAACCAACACAAATACCGCGTTTGTGGCAGAGCAGCTGGCTCGTTTTGTGAACCTACCTCTGCGCCAAATTACTTATGCTGGCCGTAAAGACAAATACGCAGTAACACAACAGTGGTTTGGCATACACGCCCCCGGCAAACCAGATTTCGATTTTAGCAACTTCGAGTTAGAAGGCGTTAAAGTGCTTAAGCAAATACGGCACAACAAAAAGCTGCGTACAGGTCAACTAAAAGGCAATCACTTCACAATTACTTTGCGTCAGGTGTTGCACACAGAGGCCATTGAAGAACGTTTGCAAGAAATTGCAGCACACGGGGTACCTAATTACTACGGCGAGCAACGCTTTGGGGTAATGCGCTTAAACGATATGGGTGAAGTGCAGCGTGGCGGAAACCTGGTAATGGCCGAACGAATGGTAAATGGTGAAACTATTAGGCACCGCAATAAACGCTCTATGGCACTTTCTGCGCTGCGCAGCTGGCTATTCAATGAAATGCTTTCAACGCGACTTGAAAAAGGCATGTTCGACCAAGTAAACCAAGGTGATGCACTAGTGCTTTCGGGGTCTAATAGCTTTTTCATCAATGAAGGTGCTGAAGGCTCAGAACAGCAACAAGATGCACAACGTCGCTTTGCTGCAAAAGACGTGTGCCCTTCAGCACCGCTTTGGGGTAAAGGAACACTTGTTACGCAAGCTGACACCCTAGCATTGGAACAGTCCGTTGCTGCGCAAAATAGTGAAGTTATCGACTTTTTAAGTCAATGTGGGTTCGAACAAGAGCGCCGTGCAATAAAAATATGGCCATCACAACTTGAATGGCAAAGTAAGGGTGATACATTTACTATCTCATTTGCGCTTCCTAGCGGCTGCTTTGCTACCTCAGTCCTAAGAGAGTGTGTAGAGACCTTATCCCCCATTAACAGGGTTTAAAAACAAAAACAGAGAATGTGGCGCGCAATTATCCATATCTCGCGTGGCTATGAATAAGAATAAAGGAAAGTAGGCAACATCATGAGAGCTTCTAGAAAAGGAGACGCGTTGGCACAGCTGCTTTATAACGAGGGAATACGTTCGCAAGCGGTACTAAACGCCATAGCTGGTACGCCACGGGAGAGTTTTCTGCCCGACGCGCTTAAACACAAAGCTTATCAAAATACGGCATTGCCTATAGGTCAAGGACAGACAATTTCGCAACCATATATTGTTGCAAAAATGACAGAGTTGCTGCTTGATAGCCCAAACAAACCTGAAAAAGTATTGGAAATAGGTACTGGCTCAGGTTATCAAACGGCTATTCTTGCACAGTTATTTGCGAAAGTTTTTAGTGTAGAGCGTATTAAATCATTGCAGTTTCATGCGAAGCGCCGAATGAATCAGCTCGACCTTCACAATATTGCAATGAAACACGGCGATGGTTGGAAAGGCTGGGCGTCAAAAGGCCCTTATGACGCTATTATCGTGACTGCTGCCGCTGCGAGCCTTCCCCAAGACTTGTGTGAACAGCTAAAAGAAGGTGGGCGACTTATAATTCCCGTGGGTAACGAACAACAATCGTTGCTGTGTATTGATAGGATTGAAGGGGAACTAAAAACGTCGACCATTGAATCGGTTCGATTTGTTCCCCTTGTAGCAGGAGAGCTAATGTGAAGCTTTTTGAGCCATGTTATGACATGGCGTTACGCTGGGCGAGGCATCGCCACGCAACCAAATATTTAGGTGGGTTAAGCTTCTCAGAGTCGGTGTTCTTCCCAATTCCACCTGACGTTATGCTTGCACCAATGGCTCTGTCACAGCCAAATAAAGCCTGGCAGTTTGCGTTTATTACTACTGTTGCCTCTATTTTAGGTGGTATTGCAGGGTACTGGTTGGGCTATTTTGCTTTTGACGCTTGGCTAGCCCCGCTTGTAGAAAGCTGGGGATATACCCATAAAATTGAAACTGCAATGCATTGGTTTAAAGACTACGGTGTCTGGGTTGTCTTTCTTGCAGGGTTTTCCCCCATCCCCTATAAAGTATTTACGGTAAGCGCAGGTTTCTTGCAAATGGCTTTTCTACCGTTTTTACTTGCATCTGCAGTGGGGCGTGGCGCGCGTTTCTTTTTAGTCGCGGGCCTAATGCGCTGGGGTGGAGCTCCCATGGAACAAAAGCTAAGACAGTATGTAGAAGTGCTCGGGTGGGCAGTTGTCATTCTAGCAGTACTCGCCTATTTACTACTGCGATGATATGCGTAACCCTCTTTTCTATATAGGTTTTTTGTTATACCTTTGTGTGCTTATCGGGGGTTGCGCTGGAAGAAGTGCCCCCGCCCCTGTTGTTTTATTAAATAGTCAAGTTTCGGATGTAAGTGACGAGTACACAGAAACAACCTATAAAGTGCAACGAGGAGACACCCTTTACGCGGTTGCATGGTACACAGGAAACGACTATCGAGATTTAGCAAAATACAACCAGTTATCAGCTCCTTATACCATTTTCCCTGGTCAAATTTTAAATGTTACGCCACCGTCTAATTTGGTCATAGCTCCCGTTAAAACTAACCATAAGACCAATCAGTCAACACCTCCGACCACAAATAATGTAGACAAAAGTTTGGTTGACCCCCCATCGCCACAAGCGTATCGTGAAAGTGAAAAAGTTGTTAAGCCACAAAAAGTTACGACTGTCAAGAAGTCGTCACAAAGCGTCAAAAAACAAGCGCCGACGAGCTTCCCAAGCAAAGTACAAAAGTGGGTTTGGCCTGCAGAAGGTAAGTTAGTTGGTACCTTCAGTAAGTCAGAGTCAGGCAACAAAGGAATTGATATCGCTGCTGTTAAAGGCAGTAAAGTCGTCGCAGCAGCAGATGGAAAAGTTGTTTACTCAGGGAGTGCCTTAAGGGGTTACGGTAAGTTAGTTATTATCAAACACACCGATACTTTCTTAAGTGCTTACGCCTACAACGACACTATTTTAGTTAAAGAACGAGAATGGGTGTCAGCGGGTCAGCAGATTGCAACCATGGGTGATAGCGGAACAAATTCGGTAAAACTTCACTTTGAAGTTAGGTATAGAGGGAAATCATTAGACCCGATGAAATACCTGCCAGTATTAAAATAATAAAAATAAATAATAATAAAAAAAGACAAAGGAGAAACGTCATAAGGTAAACCTTGTAGCAGGAGATTCATGATGGGTAAGTCAAACAAAGCCTTGGAATCAAAACCGCAAGATGACTTAGATGTCATCGAAATGCCAGCTGATATGAAAGCTGACGAAACCTTAACCAACGACGCTGAACTAGAAAATGACGATGCCATTTTCAGTCAGGATGACCAACCTAAAAACCTAGATGCTACACAGCTTTATCTAGGCGAGATTGGTTTTTCACCACTGCTAACCGCAGAAGAAGAAGTTTATTTTGCGCGCCGCTCACTGAAAGGCTGCGAAGCCTCTCGCAAACGTATGATTGTTAGCAACCTTCGCCTTGTTGTTAAGATTGCTCGCCGTTATAACAACCGTGGATTAGCACTTCTCGATTTAATTGAAGAAGGTAATTTGGGCCTAATCCGTGCCGTAGAAAAGTTTGATCCTGAACGTGGATTTCGCTTCTCAACATATGCCACGTGGTGGATTCGCCAAACCATCGAACGCGCTATTATGAATCAAACGCGTACTATTCGTTTACCTATTCACGTAGTGAAGGAACTAAACGTTTATTTACGTGCTTCTCGTGAACTTTCGCAAAAGCTTGACCATGAGCCAACTGCAGAAGAAATCGCAGCGGCCCTTGATAAGCCAGTAGAAGATGTGACGAAGATGCTGCGTTTAAATGAACGCATTACCTCTGTCGATACACCTATTGGCGGAGAAAATGATAAAGCACTGCTTGATATTATTGCAGATGAGAAAGAGTTTAGCCCTGAAGAGAGCTTACAAGACTCTGACATCAAAAGTAATATCGTAACTTGGCTTGAAGAGCTAAACCCTAAGCAGCGCGAGGTACTCGCTCGCCGTTTTGGTCTTATGGGATATGAGCCCTCAACCCTTGAAGATGTGGGTGCAGAAATTGGACTAACACGTGAGCGTGTTCGTCAAATTCAGGTGGAAGCACTTCGCCGTCTTCGAGATATGCTGGGTCACCAAGGCCTTTCATTAGAGAACTTGTTCGACCAAATGAAGTAGCTACTGCTCACATTGTTGAGCAAAGCTAAAATGCCAGTGTTGATACGCTCTTAAAAAAGTGTTTCAACACTGGCATTTTTTTGTTTTAAATTCGAAGTAACCTAGAAACTCTTTACTAGATCTTTAGTTTCTCACAAGCGTTACGAAGGTATAAGCATGCGCATTCTTTTCATCGGCGCTATGCGCTTCTCGCGATACTTCAGACCAGCTTGCTGCTGCCTCGTAATCTGGGAACTGGGTATCTCCCTTAACGGAAAGGTCAATATGTGTGAGATACAAGGTTTCCGCTTTATCTAAGAATGACTGATAGATAGTGCCACCACCAATAATCATTACCTCGTCATTTTCGCCGCTTTCATTGCTTAGCACTTTTGCTACCTCAAATGCTGATTCCGGCGAGTCGACCACTGTAGCGTCAGATAAGCTGTAGTCAGCATTACTGGTAATGACAATATTTGGCCTACCAGGAAGCGCTCTACCGATTGATTCATAGGTTTTTCGCCCCATGATAACCGCCTTGCCCAAAGTAATAGCTTTAAAATGCTTCAAGTCAGCGGGTAAATGCCACGGCATATCATTGTCTGCGCCAATAATTCTGTCTTTTGCCATAGCAGCAATCATCGCTATTTTCATTTCATTACCTTAAAAGCCGTTTTGAATTGTTTGACCACAGCAGTATATCAATATCGAAGACCAAATGTGTAATGGGTCGACACGTACCCACCATTACATACAAATAATAACAATTATCATTTGCACTATTATTTTATCTGTTCTAGTGTGTATACAGGAGGTCGCTATTATGCAAATAAACTATCTATGCCCTAAACATGCAGATTGGGTTTATAACAACCCAGAGCAAGCGTTACACGTAATGGCACGAGACGAAATGCAAGGCACCATGCTTATGCAAAGTGGTCAGTTAAGTGAAGCAATCCCTTATCTTGGTTGTGCATTTGATATCGCCGTCATATTGCTTGAAGTTGACGGTGGCGAAAACAGCGCGATGACGACTAAAATCATGCACCTGACCAGTTTGCTTGAAGATACCTATTTTCATCTTAAACTGCCTCACCAGCGAAATGCTATTGTTGACAGAGCACATACTGTTATCAGCGCCTCGAACAACATCATAGACAGCAATGTTTCACTGCGTTTTGCTGTATAGGAAAAGGCAATATTATGGACTTTTCTTATCATTCAAAGACACATACTTCTGAAGTGAAGCAGGAAAAAAGCTTTGAAACAATATTTGAAGTTTGGGAAAAAGTTATTATTGGAGCGAATAAAAGCTATCAGAAAGGTCAAGTATTTGCGTCAATTGGTGCTTATTATCAAGCAATTTCACTTTCAAAAAAATTAATAGTTCGAGCACCATCTAATTACCGCTCGCTTTCGGCATTAGTTTCGAGTTTCCACAATCTTTCTGATACTTATCTTTTTCTCCATTTACCTAAAGAAGAAGTGGTTGCTATTCGGCTTGCTTACTCACTAATTACACAAGTTGAAGCAATTATCGCTGATATAGAACAGCGTTTTTCACAAAACATTGATGTACTCCGCTTTTCAAATATTGCAAGGCAGCAAAAGCTTCTTTTGTTAAAAAAATACCCTCAACATTTAGCTTTTTTCGACTCTCATGACCAACAAAACGAGATTACAAGAAAGCCCGTTCACTAGCCTAAATACAATTAGGAGAATATATGAAAGTTAACTTCAAACAATCAGCTATTGCAATTTGTGCAGCGATCTTCAGCTCGGGAGTACTTGCACACACCGGACATGACCACGAGCATTGGACAAGCGGTGTTGTACACGCACTATTCTACGCCTCTATTGTTGGTTGTGCAGCTGCGTGCGGGTTTGCAGCGTATAAATATATAAACTCAAAAAAGCATTCAACTAAGTAAGAGATTATTCACTATGTTTCACCAGTTACTTTCAAAGATTGATAAAGCTACCCCATTTAATACTGCTAGTGCTCACTGTGATATTCCCTGCAAAATATACGACCCATTTTCAGCGCAGCTTGCGGCGTTAAGCGTTATTCGCTTTGTGGACCTGCTCAACGAACTCTCTGAAAAAGAGACACTTACGTTCGCAGATCAAGCACAAATGAGCCGCTTAGTCGCAGAAAAAGAAACCCATGCAGAGAAAGTGAAGCAAGAAATCAGGGTAATATGGGGTGATTACTTTAAAGCCCCTCAGTTTGAAAAGTTTCCCGACACTAATGAACTTGTGCATAAAATTATGCTTGCCGGATCTGGGTGTAAACAGCACGTCAGTAGAGAAAAAGCTGAAGAACTGTTATCACTTGTCAATGAGTTTGCTGAGCGATTCTGGAAAACCAAAGAAGTGGTAACTAAAAAGGCAATCTGCCCTTATCCACCTTCTGAAGAAGTAGTTTATCCCGACCTGTGAATGTTTAAAATTCTGCGGGTTACGGGGAGCAGTATGTTGCCTTCGCTAAACGACGGTGACTTTGTCTGTGCAATGAAGTGGCCTTTTAGGTGGCTGCGTAGCGGGCAAATTGTGGTTGTAAAAAGCAGCACTTACGGCGTAATTATCAAACGGCTAGACGATGTTAACCCCAACGGTACGTTTACGTTAACGGGCGATAACAAGGTCCACTCTGTAAGCCGAGAAGCCATGGGTGAGTTTACTCGTGCTCAATTACTGGGGAAAGTTATCTATCATACCAGTGAGTAGGTCTCCAAAATTAGCTTAGATTAGCGAGACGACATCACTATTAAAAAAGCTCGCACGTTGCCTTAACAACTGTGCGAGCTCTCCATTTGTTCTAAGAATGCTATTTCAGCGATTGTTTCTCAACGACTGTTTCTCAGCGACTGTTTCTCAGCGACGATACTCAACTTCCACGTCGTAGTCGTCTTCGTCCCAATCATCGTCGTCAAGATCGTCACCTAGGTCATCTTCAAACTCATCATGCGCTTCAAGGGTATTCTTGTGGTATGTATCCCACTTAAATTCGACTTCTTTCTTCTCTTCTTCCTCTTCCATTTCTGTTGGAAGGGTTTCAATGAAGTCCATAACATCGTTACAGAGTGGATCTAGATTGATCTTTTGGAACGCAGAGATCTGATAAACAGGACCATCCCACTCCAACGCATCAATAACGTGTTGGCAGCGCTCTTCGGCTTCTTCTTCAAGCAACAAATCTACTTTGTTAAATACCAACCAGCGAGGCTTTTCTGCTAACTTAGGGCTGTATTTTTCAAGCTCTTCAATAATAGATTTCGCGTGCTCTGCAGGATCGGTTTCATCAACAGGGAAAATATCTACCACGTGAAGCAAGATACGGCAGCGCTCAAGGTGTTTTAAGAAGCGTATACCTAAACCCGCACCATCGGCTGCACCTTCAATCAAACCAGGAATGTCAGCGACAACAAAGCTACGCTGTGAGTCTTGGCGAACAACACCTAAATTAGGCACAAGTGTAGTAAACGGGTAGTCAGCCACTTTAGGCTTAGCCGCCGATACAGAGCGGATGAAGGTTGATTTACCTGCGTTAGGCATACCAAGTAAGCCCACATCAGCTAGAAGCATAAGCTCTAGCTTAAGATTGCGAATTTCACCTGGCGTACCATTGGTCTTTTGACGTGGTGCGCGGTTAGTACTGCTTTTAAAGCGAGCATTACCTAAACCGTGAAAACCGCCTTGTGCCACCTTAAGCTTTTGACCATGACGGGTTAAGTCACCTAATACTTCGCCCGTGTCGCTATCAGTGGCACGTGTACCCACGGGTACCATCACGGTAAGATCTTGACCTTTCTTACCGATACAATTGCTACCCTGGCCGTTCTGACCACGCTCGGCGCGATGAAAGCGCTCGAAGCGATAATCGATCAATGTATTTAGGTTTTCATCGGCTTGTAGGAATACACTGCCGCCGTCACCACCGTCGCCGCCATCCGGGCCACCTTTAGGTACGTATTTTTCCCTTCTAAAGCCAATGGTACCGTTGCCGCCGTCACCGGCTTCAACGCGAATTTCAGCTTCATCTACAAATTTCATTTATCACTCCGGGCTGTAATGCCGTGGGTTATTAACTTTTTAATGCGAATACTAAGTTTACACCAAATTGCACATTGACGCTTTTGTGTCTGCTCAGCATTCTAAAAAACGAGAAGTAAAACCTTGTCTAGCGCTAATTCGTTCTAGAATTTAAACGCTACAAATAAGAACAGTAAAAGAAAGAAAGGTTTCACAAAACAAAAAACCCCGCTTGCGCGGGGTTTTTCTAAGCCTGTTCGGCGAGAAGCTTTCGCGCTTACTCAGCTACGATGCTTACAAATTTACGGTTCTTCGGTCCTTTGACATCGAACTGAACTTTACCGTCTTTTAGTGCAAACAACGTGTGGTCTTTGCCGATACCCATGTTGTCACCAGCGTGGAAACGAGTACCACGTTGACGAACAATGATGTTACCAGCAAGAACAGATTCGCCACCAAAGCGCTTAACACCTAGGCGTTTACTCTCTGAATCACGACCGTTTTTGGTACTACCACCAGCTTTTTTGTGTGCCATGTGTTCGTGCTCCTATTATGCGTTGATACCAGTGATTTTCACTTCTGTGAACCACTGACGGTGACCCGCTTGCTTACGAGAGTGCTTACGACGACGGAACTTAACGATTTTTACTTTATCGCCACGACCGTGTGTAACAACCTCAGCAGTCACCTTACCACCAGCAACGTTAGGTGTGCCGATTTTTACGTCGTCACCGTTGCTTACCATTAAAACTTTGTCAAATTCAACCGTTTCGCCTGGGGCTACTTCGATTTTTTCAAGACGAACGGTTTGGCCTTCGGCCACACGGTGTTGTTTACCGCCACTTTGGAAAACCGCGTACATAGTTAACTCCGCTCTGCGTCCACTGACGCTTCAATTCAAAAAACAGGGCGCGAATTGTACGTGAAACATCCGTAAATCACAAGCCCGATTCGCAGAAAAAATGATTATTTTTCCAACATGGGGCGAATTATGCCCCAATTGCTTATTTGATGCAGCTTCAAATGCTCAAAAACTAATAAAAAATCACAAATTAATTCGATAAATCAGCAAAAAAGTAGGATCGCTAGCAATCAAAACTTGGGCGATTTCTACAGAATATTGGTGAAAAATGCGAGCAAGACTACAGAGAAATCATACAAGCCTTTAAAGATCTCAAAGAGGCCATTAGCGATCGCATAAATTAGATCACGAATAGAACGGTGCTATCAGATAAAGAGCAAAAGATCATTTCTTTCAAAATAAACTATGGCCTTAATTGCTGTGAGGACATAGTCACTACTCTTCATAGTTTTACTTTTCGATTATCTATGTGATCGCCAGTTCAGATCGTTACTTCACCAAAAAGGCTTGATGCGGGATCCATGGATTAACGTATCTAAACCCTCGCTTCAATTACTCGGCTAAAACGCTGGCTTAATCGCTCGATTTAGTTTCCAGTGCGGCGTTTTACTATCACAACGTAAAATGTAAAAAAATCGCCCTTTGAAAGGAAAAACAATTAAGAGTGCCTATAATTACAAGTAATTGTATGCGGAAGTATTAATGGCAAGTCTCGTGTAAACGTACACCGTGGAAAATAAATGCTGTTTTGAATTCAATATTGCATGAAATAAAGAAATTGTAATGAAAAATGCTTTTTCGCAACTTCTACGACGAGTTTAAGCGTATTTAAGAAATTACACATAAATACGTTAAGCCGTCATTTTTTAAGACAATTTGGTGGATAGTACAGATGATTAAGGTACAATCGCCAGCAACCATTGCACAAGACGTAAGAGTAAGTATTTATTGCCATGCCTATGGATATAGATCAAATCCGCGCCCTATCTAATGATGATATGCAGGCGGTTAACCAGCTGATCCAACAACAAGTCGATTCTGATGTTGCCCTTATTAATCAGCTTGGCTTTTATATTGTAAACAGTGGCGGCAAACGCTTGCGCCCCCTACTTACCGTGTTAAGTGCGCGGGCAATGGGCATAGGTAACAACGACCATCACACCCTTGCAGCCATTGTAGAATTCATTCACACCGCGACCCTGTTGCACGACGATGTGGTTGACGAGTCGACCATGCGCAGAGGTCGAGAGACTGCTAATGCTATCTTCGGTAATCAGGCTTCGGTATTAGTAGGTGACTTTCTTTACACCCGCTCTTTTCAAATGATGGTAAGCCTTAAGCGCATGCGCGTTATGGAAATACTGTCGGAAGCCACAAACCAAATTGCTGAAGGCGAAGTATTGCAGTTGATGAATTGTAACGATGCCAGCACGACCGAAGCGCGTTACTTTGATGTTATCTACGGTAAAACGGCTCGCCTGTTTGAAGCTGCTACACAGTTGGCTGCTGTTTTGACCGATAAAGACGAAGACATCGAACACGCCATGCAAGAATACGGTAAGCACCTAGGCACTGCCTTTCAGCTTGCTGACGATATCCTTGACTACATGGCTGACAGCGAAGAAATGGGTAAAAATGCCGGTGACGACTTAGCAGAAGGTAAACCTACTCTGCCGTTACTTTACGCTATGTGGCACGCTAAGAATGACGACGATAAGGCACTTATTCAAGAAGCTATTGAACAAAGCAACGGCCTACCACATTTAACGCGAATTCAAGGTATTATGAAAGAAACCGGCGCTTTGGACTACACACGAGAATGTGCCCAAAAAGAAGTGCAAATGGCCATTGATAGCCTAAACGCTATAGAAGATTCTGAATACAAAGAGGCGCTCATTGCGCTGGCGCATATTTCAATTGAGCGTACGAGCTAATTACCAATAAATGGTATGAGAAGGCGTGTTATAACCAACACGCCTTTTTTGTGGGTGAAACCTGGATAGCATTAACAACCTAGGCTTCAAACTTATCGATTTACAGGAGGTTTTCGACACTCTGACAAACCATTTCAGTAGAAAACTTTCTGTGCGTTAACTCAACATGAAAACAGACGTTTAGGCTAAGCGTATGTTTAACAAGCTAGCCTTCAAGCATGAAACCTACTAGGCCTACTAAGAAGCCAAGTATGCCTCCAAGGGGTGGCAACCAGTGGTTTTCCATACGAATTTGCGGGGCAATATCCTGAAACACTGAATAAAGAATACCACCAGCAGCGAAGAGCATAATCCCACTCATGACCACTGGGAACTGGGCTAAATAGTAAAAGCCTAGCAAACTGAACAACGGCCCGAGTAACGCCATTAAAATAAAGATTACAATGAGTTTATTGCTACGCTGTTTGTTTTTGGGCAGCATCTCTCTGTAGGCGTTAAAGCCTTCAGGTAAGTTTTGAACTGCGATTAACAGCCCCAACAGCATGGTACCGCCGCCTAATGCTGCCGTAGTACCAAGAGCGATAGACTCAGGTACAAAGTCACTTAGCATTGCCGCTAACTGACTGCCAGCGGTTTTCTTTTTCGCTAAATAGATATCAAGAGACATGAACGCTAAGGCACCACCAATAAAACAAGATATGGCAGCAAATACCGATACGTCTTTTATGCCTTCTGGTACAAGCACAAGACCTACCGCCGAAATAAGCGCCCCCGCCCCAAGTGCTAAAATGCCATGGCGTAACTCTTTTTCTAACCACTTAGGTTGAATACCTTGGTACGTTGCTAAGATAGCGCCCGCGGGCATAGCAAGGCCAGCTACCGTTGCCATTACCAATAAACCTACAATATCGCCTTGTGACATAAAGACTCCTTTCTCGCTTTTGTCTGTGCACGTCTATTTATTAATTACTGCACACAGCACCATTGGTTTACAAATAATACCAGTCCGTATAGATCATTACCCACTCAGCGAGATTTAAAATGTTCGTAATCGCGGCGTGTTACCGAGGTATAGTGGTTCTACATCAAGGTGACACAACAAAGAGTACGTACATTTTAAACTCGCCCTTCGGGAAGGTTTGGCAAGCATCCTAGCTTCATTCTGGGAATTTGAAAGGGGACAGCCATTCCTGCATTCCCACGCTTCGCTATGAAGCTTGCCAGCGCCTTCTGAGTGGGCAATTATCTGTACGGATTGGTATAAACCTTTTTCTACGCGCTCAATAAAAAAGAGCAGCCTAACGCTGCTCTTTTCATTTATGAAAATAGTTTGAGCTTGCGGTTAGCTATGCTCAAAGAAGCCCGATTAATTTAAATCTAAATCTCGGGTCATATTTTCGTTCTTATCGCGATGCACAATAATATTATCTTCAATACGAATGCCGCCAAACGGCTTGTATGCATCAATAGTATCCCAGTTGATGTACTTAGACGCAGGCGTCGCTTTCAGGTCACGAAGCAGGCTTTCAATGAAGTACAAGCCAGGTTCAATAGTAAACACCTGACGGGCTTCAACCATTCGCGTACAGCGCAAGAACGGATGGTCATCAGGCGCAGGCTTAGGCGTACCGCGATCGTCGTTTACAAGACCACCTACGTCGTGCACCTGAAGGCCCAAGAAGTGGCCAATACCGTGCGGGAAGAAGGTGCGAGTAATGCCCATTTCTACGATTTCTGGCGGCGTTAAATTCACCATGCCGGTATCGTGAAGAATTTGTGCAATGCCGTCGTGGGCTAACAAATGTATATCGGTATAAGCTACGCCAGGCTTCAACGAATCCACCAACGTCAGCGTTACCTTGTCTACCGCTTGAATGAGGTCGCGAAACATCGATGCGTTTTGAACCGAGTTTTGGGCGTAAGTACGGGTAATATCCGCCGCGTAACCATGATAATTCGCCCCCGCATCAATCAAAAATGAGCGTGACTCTTTCGGCGCCACCGTGTCGCACTGCATGTAGTGAAGAATTGAAGCGTGCTCGTTGAGTGCCACAATACTGGTATAAGGTACTTCGTTATCACCTTGTCGGCTTGCCGCTGCATAGGCAAGGTTAATATCAAACTCGCTTTTGCCTTCACGGAAGGCTTGCTCAGCCGCTTTATGTCCTGCTACCGCTAGCTTGTTTGCTTCGCGCATGCAATCTAGCTCGTAATCGGTTTTATAAGCACGCTGATAGTGCAAATAATGCAATACACGGTCTGGGTTTACGTTATCAAAGCCTAGCGCTTTAGCGACTTCTATGTATTCGCCTACATAAGCAAAACGGCTTTTGTCATAAGGCAGGAACTTCTCTACTGCATCGGCCTGTTGAAGCAATTTAATGTCGAAGCTGTCAGTCCAGAAATCATTTGGCTCTGGCGGCACTTTATGCCAGAAGTCTTCGGGACGATAGAAAATAAGCGTAGGCTTGTCTACACCGTTCACCACCAGCCAACAGTTAGGGTTATCAATAACTGGCACCCATGCTTTGAACTGCGGGTTTACCTTAAACGGGTAGTGATTATCGTCTAGAAAAAGGCGCTTGCCCTGCCCCGAGTGAATCACTAGTCCGTCTAGCCCTTCTCGCTGTAATGCTTCGCGGGTACGAGCTTGAAGCTCTTCGATATGCTGTTGGTAGGTTGCTTGATGTTGCGACATAGCCCCTCTTATCTTTTTAATCGTTAGGTGGAACACATTAGCTACTAGTGTATCACGAGGCCAGTATGTCATGCATACTGGCTCAGACCGCTACGCTATCGTTTACGTTAAGTCGCCAATTCTCGCCGCCAAAGACGTAGTTGAAGGCGTATCTGCATACGCCTAACTCTATGTAGCTAATGTGGCGCTAGTTGAAGTGTTCCTGTTACCGGATGTGTACTTACCGCATCTGCAGATGGGATCATATCGCGGGTAAGTTGAGGGAATATATTCTCGTTTCCGCCTAGCTGCTGATCGTAAATATGCTGATAAGCCATTACCGCTTTTACGTAAGCGCGGGTTTCTTTATAAGGGATATTCTCAATCCAGATATCAACCGGTAACGCTTCATTAGCAGGCAACCACTCCAGCACTTTGCGCCAACCGGCATTGTACGATGCAGATACCAGCACTGGGTTGTTATTGAGCTTGTCCATTAAATAACGTAGGTACTGCACGCCATAGTCCACGTTGTCGTCGACTTTGAACAGCTTGTTTCTACTTACTTTTTCTTTTGCCACGTAGCGCGCTGTTCCTGGCATAAGCTGCATCAAACCTGCTGCCCCAACCGGAGAGATAGCATCGCTTCTAAACGAGCTTTCACGACGAGCAATAGCCATCGCAAGCGACTTCGATATACTGTATGCCTGCGATTTTTCGCTAAATACATCGCTAAACGCTAGTGGAAATCGGCGTTCGACATCGTCCCAATAGCCGCTTCTCGCGAAACTGGTAATTGCTTGGTCGTACAGCCCCCACTCATAAGCGAGTATGCCCGCATCGGTCACCTTCGACTCAGGCAAGTGGGAAAGCAAGTAATACCACTCTCTGCGCGCTTCTGTGGTTCTGTCTAACCGGAAAAATTCTACAGCGCGCATGGTGGCAGGGGTTTTCGCCACACTAGCAATAGCTGCCGTGTTTCTTGGCGCTGGCGTGTGTGCGAGCGACGGAATTTCGCCTATGTGCGCACTTGCCATAAACCCGTAATAGTGACGCTCTTGCGCGAGTTCTTTATAAAGCACAGTAGCCTGCATAGTTTGACCGAGCGCTTCTAAGGCACGGGCTTTCCAGTATCGATAGTTTTCCTCTTGTTGCAGGCTAGCGGAGGCGCTATCAATAACACTAACCACTTCCTTCCATTTTTTTGTGCGTAGCAAATGGGAAATATGCCACAGTTTTATATCTTCACTGGCACCGCTAACATCGGCAAGTTCTAGCCAGTGATGGGCTTGAGGAAGGCGATCTAACGTGTAGCTAAGCGCAATCGCTCGACGCATAACGTGTTGCTGGGCTTGCGTGAATACTTGCTTAGATTTATAGCGATTAAATACCTTGCCCGCTAAATCAGGGTTTCGCCACGCAAGTTTTTCTACCGCCCATACCATCACCTCAGCTTCGTGCGATATGTTTTTTAATGGAAAGAGCGACGTTGTATTAACGCGGCTGGTGTCGCGCGTTACCGATAACCATGCGTCTGCAAGGTATTGCTTATCGCTGGGAAGTTGGCGCTTAAGATAAGAGATAATACTTCGGTTATCTTCTTTTGCCGCAATTTCTATGCGCTTGATCACCATTTCTGGTGTCATCATGCCCGCTTTTTTCCATTTCGCAAAAAGCGGATCGCACTCATCAGGTTGCGACTGTCCATGCAGCCAAAGCGCGTCTACCTCTCGCAAAATTTCTTGCTCGCTCTCACCTTCTTTCAATCGATAGTTAAGGGCAATACACGTGAGCCTGGCTCCCATGCCTGAGCGATAGCTATCTAAAAATGTGCTGCGATAATCGTTCTTAGCGAGATAGTTCAACCATTTGTAACGCACACCGTAACTTACCGGCTGGCCATTAAAATCCTTCAAAAACTGCTTAACTTCGCGCTTTGTTCTGATTGACATGGTGCGTTCAAGTTTAAGCCGTAACAGGTACGGATAAAGTGGATATTGCGCTAATTCATAAATGTCGTTATCAAGGCGTTGAACACTGCGTTTTGAGTAGGTTAACAGCTTTTTTTCTACTTCCAGGTAGCGAGTGCGATCTTCTTCGAAAATATCAATAGGTAGCGTTAACGGCTGTGCTGCCCTTGCATCAAGAGATAAAAGTGAGGAAAACGAGCAAAGTAATGCCCCCACAAGGGTGGCGGACAATTTAGTGTTTTTTGTCAGCGAGCGCTGACCTAACCACGAATAAAAATAAAAAACAGACACAATAGAACTCCTACCCTGCTCTACACTCGAATGACCTATGAAAGCCGGAAAATTAGCCTAATCGAGCTGATTGTAAAATGTTGCTGATAAAGCAGCATTACGACTGACCCACTACATTTGTTCTATAAACAAAGGGAAAATTTCAGTCTGGCTCCGTGCCAAAGAAGATGTTGTGCCAGCTGTCGTTAGCTATGCTTTACACACATAGTTGACGTGATTGTAGATTATTCTTTTGCTGGATTGGCGCTTTTCGCCAATAACGCTCATTATACAACCACCAATGCCGAAATGAAGCTAGAATTCGATAATTAGACTTGAATTTAAGTCATCGGACCACTACCTTAGAGAAATTGAAACGCTTGTTTGATTTTTTGTTGAAATTTTGTGTGGTTTTGTAAAGAATCTAGCCACCCTAACGCGTTAGTGAATTCATACGACCCTACAAATTAGTTGGATTACTTCACTAACATCCTGGCCAATGCCGAAGGAGATGATAATGATATACACAGGCAAGAGTCTTTCCGTCAGCCTGTTAGATGACGGCTTTGCTGAGCTGGTATTCGACGCCGAAGGTTCAGTAAACAAGTTCGACCGCCAAACGGTGAGCGAACTTGACGAAGCAACCCAAGCCCTACTTGCTAAAGGCGATGTTAAAGGCTTAGTAGTACGCAGTGCAAAATCAACGTTTATTGTAGGTGCTGATATCACCGAGTTCACCGGCCTATTCGCCATGGACGACGCTGAAGTACTACAGTGGGTTGCCAATACATCACAAGTATTCGACCGCTTCGAAGACCTACCATTCCCTACCATCGCTGCAGTAAACGGCTTCGCTCTAGGCGGTGGCTGTGAAATGGCATTGGCATGTGACATGCGTATTGCAGACACCACAGCATCTATTGGTTTGCCAGAAGTTAAGCTAGGCCTAATGCCTGGTTTTGGTGGTACGGTTCGTCTACCTCGCCTTATTGGTGCAGACAATGCCCTTGAGTGGATGACTACCGGCCGCGACAGAAAAGGCGCGAAAGCCCTAGCTGAAGGTGCGGTTGACGCAGTGGTAGCACCAGAAACGCTAGTTGAAGGCGCACTTTCAATGGTGAAAGACGCTGTTGACGGTAAATTTGACTGGCAAGCACGTCGTGCGGTTAAGAAAGCCCCACTACAGCTAAACAAAAACGAAGCTATGATGAGCTTCAGTACTGCTCAAGCGATGGTATTTGCACAAGCTGGCAAACACTACCCAGCTCCTCACAAAATGGTTGAGACTGTTCAAAAAGCCTCTGTACTAGATCGCGACGGCGCACTTAAGCTTGAAAACGAAGGCTTTGTAGCGCTTGCGAAAACCGATGCTGCGAAAGCGCAAATTGGAATCTTCCTTGCCGACCAGCTAGTTAAGAGCAAAGGTAAGAAGCAAGCGAAAGCGGCAACCAAGCAATCTACGCTTAACGCTGTACTAGGTGCAGGCATCATGGGCGGCGGTATTGCATACCAAAGCGCTGTGAAAGGCACACCGGTAGTCATGAAAGACATTAACCAAGGTGCACTAGACCTTGGCCTTTCAGAAGCAGCCAAAATTCTTGGTAAAGGTATGAAGCGCGGTAAAGTTGATGCGACTAAAATGGCGCAAACACTTAACGCGATTACCCCTACCCTTGAGTACAGCACACTTAAAGATGCAGACCTTGTTATTGAAGCGGTGGTAGAAAACCCGAAAGTAAAAGGTATTGTACTTAAGGAAGTAGAAGACAATGTAGCAGACGACGCTATCATCTGTTCAAACACCTCTACTATCTCTATCAACCAGCTAGCTGAAAGCCTAGACAAGCCAGAGCGCTTCTGTGGTATGCACTTCTTTAACCCAGTGCACCGCATGCCGCTTGTTGAAATTATTCGTGGCGAAAAAACGTCAGAAGAAACCATCAATGCAGTAGTAGCCGCTACACTTAAAATGGGCAAAACCCCAATTGTGGTTAACGACTGCCCAGGGTTCTTGGTAAACCGCGTATTGTTCCCATACTTTGCGGGCTTCAGTAAGCTACTTATTGACGGCGCAGACTTTGTTGCTGTTGATAAAGTGATGGAAAAAATCTTCGGCTGGCCTATGGGTCCTGCTTACCTGATGGATGTTGTTGGTATCGACACTGGCGATCACGCAGCAGACGTAATGGCAGCGGGTATTCCAGAGCGTATGGCTCGCCTAGACAACGACCCTGTAACACTTTTCTACAAAGAAGAGCGTTTAGGTCAGAAGAACGGTAAAGGTTTCTACAACTACGGTGTTGATAAGCGCGGTAAGCCTAAGAAAACACCTGCTGAAGAAGCATACGCACTAATGGCGCCACACGTAGCTGAGAAGACTGACTTTGAAGCTGACGACATTATTGCACGCCTTATGATCCCTATGGCAAACGAAGCAATTCGCTGCCTAGAAGAAGGCATTGTAGATAGCGCAGCTGAAGCAGATATGGCGCTACTTTACGGCTTAGGTTTCCCTCCATTCCGCGGTGGTATTTTCCGTTGGATTGAAACCATTGGCTTGGCGAACTTTGTTGCTATGGCAGACAAGTACGCTGAACTTGGTCCAATTTACCAGATTTCAGATGGCGTTCGTGAAATGGCCGCTGCTGGTAAATCCTATTTCGCATAAGACCCGGAGGAAAAACTAATGAAAGAAGTGGTCGTAATCGATTGCGTACGTACCCCTATGGGTCGTTCAAAGAACGGTGTTTTCAGAAATGTGCGTGCAGAAGATCTTTCTGCAGCGCTAATGACCGCGCTACTAGAGCGTAACCCTGGCGTAAACCCAGCGGAAATTGAAGACATCATTTGGGGCTGTGTTCAGCAAACTAAAGAACAAGGCTTCAACGTTGCACGTAACGCGCAGCTACTAACACAAATTCCACGCACAACTGGCGCGGTAACGGTAAACCGTTTATGTGGCTCATCAATGCAAGCCCTTCATGATGCAACAAGCGGCATCATGAGCGGCCGTGGTGACATTTACATGATTGGTGGTGTTGAGCACATGGGTCACGTACCGATGAACTACAACATCGACTTCCACCCAGGCCTTGCTAAGTACACGGCGAAAGCGTCGGGTATGATGGGTATGACTGCCGAGCTACTTGGCCGTCAAAACGGCATTACTCGTGAACAACAAGATGCATTTGGCGCGCGTTCGCACCAGCTAGCGCACAAAGCACACCTTGAAGGCCGCTGGGCTAACGAGATTGTGCCTATTGAAGGTCACGATGCAAACGGCGTATTAAAGCTAATTGACCACGATGAAGTAGTACGCCCAGAAAGCACAGCTGAGAGCATGGCGGCGCTTCGCCCAGTATTCGACCCAGTTAACGGTACCGTTACAGCAGGTACCTCTTCTGCGCTGTCTGACGGAGCATCTGGTATGCTGCTTATGTCGGCAGACCGTGCGAAAGAGCTTGGCTTAACGCCCCGTGCGAAAATTCGCGCAATGGCAGTGGCTGGTTGTGATGCGGCAATTATGGGTTATGGCCCAGTGCCAGCAACACAAAAAGCCCTTAAGCGTGCTGGCCTTACTATGGACGACATTGAACTTGCCGAGTTTAACGAAGCGTTCGCGGCACAAGCACTATCGTGCATTAAGCAACTAGGTTGGATGGACCATCTAGATACTAAGATTAACCTTAACGGTGGTGCGATTGCACTAGGCCATCCGCTGGGTTGTTCTGGTTCACGTATCTCAGGTACGCTTATCAACCTAATGGAATCACAAGACGTAAGCCTAGGCTTAGCAACAATGTGTATTGGTTTAGGCCAAGGTATTGCTACTGTATTTGAGCGCGTATAAGCGTTTAGATAAGAGCTTAGATCTCTAAAGTTTTAAAAGGGCCTTCGGGCCCTTTTTTGTTGGCTGTAATTTGCTGTACAAGTTACTTCAATACGCGAGATAAAGGACTTACCACGCCCTGCGCCCCTTGCTGAAGTACGTGAGTATAAATTTGAGTAGTTTTCACGTCTGAATGACCTAACTGTGTTTGCACCGTTCTAATATCAGCCCCTGATTGCAGCAAGTGCGTTGCAAAAGAGTGGCGGAGTGTATGAGGCGTAACTTTCTTTTTAATGTCGCAGGCTTTGGCAGTATTTCGTATCGCTTTTTGTATACTCGACTCATCAATATGATGCCGACGTACTTTTTTGTCTTCTGGATCGACAGACAACCTAGAAGAGGGAAATAAATAATGCCAACCTAGTTCTCTAGGGGCGTTTTTGTATTTGATACGCATTCTATGGGGCAAATAGACGCCCGCGTATTTTGGATTTTGTAAGTCAGCCGCCAAAAAGTTTTCTACCATAGCGATTTGACGTGTAAGACCCGGCTTCAGTTCTGCCGCCAACGTTACTATGCGATGCTTACCACCTTTTCCATCCCAAATGCGGATAGCGTTGTAGTCAAAGTCAATATCTTTAACTCTCAGCCTCACCGCTTCCATTAGCCGCAGACCACTGCCATAGAGTAATGACACGGGCAGTTTTAAGTTAGCAGGGATTTGCTCGAAAAGAGAAACGACCTCTTCCTGCGTTAATACAACCGGAAGCTTGGCTTGCCTGCGACTTGAAACAAAATTGAGTTCGCATGAAAGTGGGCGCTCAAGTATATCGCGATATAAAAATGCCAACGCATTTAGCGCGCTAGCCTGAGTGGCCGGAGCTACATTCTTAGCGTTAACTAAGTGAGACAGAAACACTTCAACTTCTTTGTCTCCCATCTCAGAAGGGTGCTTATTGTCGTTAAAGCGAATAAAGCTAATGATCCATTTACTATAGAGTTCTATCGAACGCTTCGCATAGCGACGGTTGTGCATATGCTCTATCACCATTTGCATGAACATTGATTTCATATTTTTGATTTTAATTACTGTAAATAAATACAGAATTACGTTTTTTGACGTGACCGTAAAATAAAAAGGAAAGATTCCGTACTTGAGTACAGTATTTTCAGATACTAAGTGCAGGTTATTGATGAAAGTGTATTTACGTGCGAAAGTGATAAAATTATAAATGTGATATACGGACTTTATCCACCTTGCATAAAGGATTTTTTCCGTACACTAAATTGTTATGTGCCAAGGATGAAACTATGAAATACGTTATTTTTTTATTGTCCTTTATATCTACTGGATTGCTGGCTAATCCTAGTCCAGTAGATGTTTTTAGTATGGAAACTACTGCTTGTTTTGGCACATGCCCGGCTTATAGAGTTAACGTCTTCTCTGATGGAGTAATTGTTTATAGCGGGGATGCTCATACTGAATTAGAGGGGACATATCGACTTCCCGACAATCCTGAACTTTTTCAAAGAATTCTGCGTCTTCTCGATGAGAACAGCTTTTATAAATTCCGCGATGACTATGGATGGACCGGAGAAGGGGAAGAAAGCCCTTGTAGAGAAGAATGGACCGATCATCCAAGCACAGTGTTATCTTTACAATTTGCAGGCAATATAAAAACAGTGCATCACTATCATGGTTGCAAAGGATTTGATCGGGAGCAAGAACTAGAAACTCTAGAGAAAACTCTTTTTGAACTCATTGGTCTCAGTGGCTATGTTGGCACATAACAAAAAAATCAAGTTCGCCCGCTTCGCGGGCTGGGACGCAAACATGTGGGCTGCTCACTTCGTTCGGATTTTAGCCCACATGTCTGCGCCCCTTATTTAAAAG